>DQRJ01000139.1 GCA_015663855.1 Flavobacteriales bacterium
ATGACCTCACGTTGAGCGTTCATTACATCGTCATACTCTAGAAGTCTTTTACGAATACCGAAGTTGTTTTCCTCCACTTTCGTTTGAGCACGCTCAATAGACTTAGAAATCATCTTATGTTGGATGACCTCTCCATCTTGGTGTCCCATTCTATCCATCATCTTCGCAACTCTGTCTGAGCCGAAAAGACGCATCAAATCGTCCTCGAGTGACGCATAGAACTGCGAAGACCCCGGATCTCCTTGACGACCCGCACGACCTCGAAGCTGTCTATCTACACGACGGGAATCGTGACGCTCAGTACCGACAATCGCCAGTCCACCAGAAGCTTTCACTTCTTCCGTAAGTTTAATATCCGTTCCACGACCCGCCATGTTTGTAGCGATTGTAATCGTTCCCGCTTGTCCCGCACGAGTTACAACCTCCGCCTCCTGTTGATGTCGTTTCGCGTTTAGAACCTGGTGGCCTAGCCCTCTCATATCGAGCATTCTAGACAACAATTCCGACACCTCAACAGTTGTTGTTCCCACAAGCACAGGACGTCCCGCTTTACTCAATGCCGCCACGTGTTCGATGACTGCGTTGTACTTCTCACGCTTCGTCTTGTACACGAGGTCCTCCTTGTCATCCCTCGCTATCGGCCGATTTGTAGGTATGACTTTTACGTCTAATTTGTATATATCCCAAAACTCACCCGCCTCCGTCTCCGCCGTTCCGGTCATCCCCGCAAGTTTATGGTACTTTCTGAAGAAGTTCTGCAGAGTTACCGTAGCATAGGTCTGAGTGGCGGCTTCGATTTTTACGTTTTCTTTCGCCTCGATCGCTTGGTGTAGTCCATCTGAGTAACGACGACCATCCATAATACGACCCGTCTGTTCATCAACGATTTTCACCTTGTTCTCCATGATAACGTACTCGATATCTTTCTCAAATAAAGTGTACGCCTTTAGAAGCTGATTCATAGAATGAATACGCGCAGATTTTACTCCGTAATCCTGCATTACTTCTTGCTTTCGAGCAAGCTTATCATCATCTGAAGCATCCGAGTTATCTACGGATACTAGCTCAGTCGCAATGTCCGGCATAGTAAAGAACGCATCATCATCCATTCCCTGAGTTAGAAATAATATCCCCTTCTCAGATAGCTCGATTTGGTTTTGCTTCTCATCGATTACGAAGAAAAGCTCCGCGTCTGCCTTGTGCATCTCGCGTTGGTTATCCGCAAGATAAATCGCCTCAACTTTCAGTAGAAGTTGGCGCATTCCTTCATTGCTGAGGAACTTAATAATCGGTTTCGATTTCGGAAGTCCACGGAACGCTCTATAAAGTGCAAGACCCGCAGTTTCTTTATCGCTCTTCGACAGATCGTCCGTCAAAAGCTTCTTCGCCTCGCTCAAAAATCCTTGGACCGCCTTCTGCTGAACTTGAATGAGTTTAACGACCATGGGTTTTAGAGATTCAAACTCCTGCTCATCACCCTTCGGCGTAGGCCCACTAATAATAAGCGGGGTTCTCGCCTCGTCAATGAGTACGGAATCGACCTCATCCACAATTGCATAATGATGACGGCGTTGAACGAGCATATTTGGCTTTTGGGCCATATTATCTCTCAAATAATCAAAACCAAACTCGTTATTCGTTCCAAACGTGACATCACACTTGTAAGCCTCACGACGAGCCTCGCTATTAGGCTGATGCCTATCGATACAATCAACTGTCAAACCATGGAATTCGTAAATCGGCCCCATCCACTCCGAGTCCCTTCGAGCGAGATAATCATTCACGGTTACAAGGTGAACCCCACGTCCCGTAAGAGCATTAAGGAATACTGGCAATGTCGCAACAAGTGTTTTTCCCTCACCTGTATGCATTTCCGCAACACTTCCTCTATGTAGAGCGACACCACCCACGAGCTGAACGTCGTAGTGAACCATATTCCAAGCGACATCAGACCCAGCAGCATCCCACGTTTTTTTCCAATATGCCTTATCACCTTGTATGGTCACCATATCACGGGTCGCCGCAATATCCTTGTCATATTCTAAGGCTGTAACTTCAATATCCTCCTCTGCAGAAAACCGTTTCGCTGTTTCCTTCATTACCGCAAAAGCTTCCGGAAGAAGTTCGTCGAGAATTACTTCTAATTCTTCATTTATTTTCTCCTCAAGCGTATCAATTTGATTAAATACCGCTTCTTTTGCGTCAAGATCGGACTCTGGCATAGATGCCGATTTTAATTTCAGGCCATCAATTTCACCCTGTAAATCGGAAATGTGATCATTAATTCTATCGCGGAGATTCGTCGATTTTGCTCTGAGTTCATCTGCGCTTATCGAGAGAAGTGCCTCCCCTGCCTTCAAAATTTCATCAACAACTGGCTGAATTTCCTTCAGGTCGCTGGACGATTTGTCTCCAAGAAATATTTTTAGAAGCCCTTTAAGCATGATGCAAAAGTACGTTACGACAGCCCCTTATAGACCTAGTTATTGCCATCAGTTTTCATTCGGAAAAAATCGTGCCAAAAAAACAGTGCTTTTTCGAGTTATTGCCATAAACCACACATAGTACACACACCCTTATGCTCTGTATTTCAGGATATTACACCCCTCTATTAACAATAGTGTTAAAAACTCATCCCAAATGTGAACTAAATAGGGTTGCACATATGGGGGTCTAGAACGTTTCTTTGAGATGTTAATTGAAGCCACCTTTTTTGGCTTCTAAGACACCCTAAACCGTATTCGATACCGCCTTAAAAGTCAAAAGACATGGAAAAACCCTCCCCTAAAATGAACGAGACAGAGAATGATATGGAGTTGATTGACTTGGCTCAACAAACATCTATTGAAGAGGTTCTCCCAGAAAACACCTCTATAGAAGAACCTATTTTAAAAGAAAATCCGGGGCGATTTGTATTATTCCCTATCGAACACGATGATATCTGGGCTGAATACAAAAAGCAGGAAGCTAGCATTTGGACGGCCGAGGAAATAGATCTTTCGTCTGACCTTGTTGACTGGAATGATAAACTGAACGACGATGAGCGTTTCTTTATCAAGAATGTCCTTGCTTTTTTCGCGGCATCTGACGGTATTGTAAATGAAAATCTCGCTGAAAACTTCGTGAAAGAAGTGCAATACACGGAAGCGAAGTTCTTCTACGGTTTCCAAATTATGATGGAGAACATCCACTCAGAGACCTACTCTCTTCTTATCGACACTTACATCCAAGACAAGCAAGAAAAGGCTCACCTTTTCAACGCTATCGAAACTCTTCCTTTCGTAAAAACGAAAGCTGACTGGGCTTTGAGATGGATCGATGGTGGAAGTTTTGCGGAAAGACTAGTAGCATTTGCCGCAGTTGAGGGCATTTTCTTTAGCGGAAGTTTCTGCTCAATCTTTTGGTTAAAGAAGCGTGGGCTTATGCCAGGACTTACATTCTCAAACGAGCTTATTTCTCGTGACGAGGGAATGCACTGTGACTTCGCCTGCCTACTATACAACGATCACTTAGTAAATAAACTTCCTAAGAAGGTTGTAGAAAAGATCATTACCGATGCAGTTGAAATGGAGAAGGTCTTTGTTACTGAAGCCCTCCCTGTTCGCTTAATCGGAATGAACGCTGATTTGATGCAACAATACATAGAGTTCGTTGCTGATAGATTACTCGTAGAACTCGGAAACGAAAAGGTTTACAACGCTACGAACCCATTTGACTTTATGGATATGATTTCACTACAAGGGAAAACTAACTTCTTCGAGAAAAGAGTTGGTGAATACCAAAAAGCTGGTGTCATGAATCACGGTTCTGAAGACAACAAAAGCTTCAGCATCGACGCCGACTTTTAAGTGAATATTATATTGCCCTACCTGAACCACCCCCAAGACATTTGCCATGTACGTAGTTAAACGCGACGGAAAACGTGAGCTTGTTCAATTCGACAAGATTACAGCTCGTATTAAAAAACTTTGTTATAGTCTCCACGAGTCTGTAGATCCTCAACGCGTTGCTATGCGCGTTATCGAGGGTGTTTACGACGGTGTGACGACAACTGAACTCGATAATCTAGCAGCCGAAGTCGCTGCTACGAACGCGGTAACTCACCCCGATTACGCTAGTCTCGCTAGTAGAATCGCGGTCAGCAATCTGCATAAATCGACTAAGAAGTCGTTCGCATATACTATGAATGAACTTCATAACTATGTGGATCCCGTTACTGGCGATCCCGCTAGTTTAATCGCGGAGGACGTACATGAAATCATCCAAACTAATGCCGAGTTTTTAGACTCTCAAATTATTTACGATAGAGATTTCAGCTACGACTATTTCGGGTTTAAGACATTAGAACGTTCGTACTTATTAAAAATGAACGGGGAGATTGCTGAGCGCCCACAACATATGTTGATGCGTGTTTCTGTAGGGATTCACAAAGATGATTTGGACTCCGTCGTGGGTACTTACAATATGCTCAGCGAAGGTTGGTTCACTCATGCGACTCCTACCCTCTTTAATTCTGGTACGCCTAAGCCTCAGATGTCTTCATGCTTCCTTCTCACAATGAAAGAGGATAGCATTTCTGGTATTTACGACACCTTGAAGCAATGTGCTAAGATTTCACAGAGCGCTGGCGGTATAGGTCTAGCTATGCACAACATCCGTGCGAAAGGATCATATATCAAAGGAACTAACGGTACTTCTAACGGCATCGTTCCAATGTTACGTGTATTCAATGACACTGCGCGTTATGTAGACCAAGGTGGTGGTCGTCGTAAAGGTTCATTTGCGATGTACATCGAGCCATGGCACGCAGACGTTTTTGACTTTTTAGAGATGCGTAAGAACCACGGAAAAGAGGAGCAGCGTGCGCGCGACCTCTTTTATGCTCTATGGATTCCCGATCTCTTCATGAAGAGAGTCGAAGAAAATGGGGATTGGACTCTGATGTGTCCTAACGAATGTCCTGGACTTCCTGAAACTCATAGTGCCGAGTTCGAGGCTCTTTACATCAAGTATGAAAAGGAGGGTAAGGGTCGTAAGACTATCAAGGCCCAGGATCTTTGGTTTAAAATATTGGACAGCCAGGTGGAAACAGGCACTCCTTACATGCTTTTTAAGGATGCGGCTAATGCCAAATCAAACCAAAAGAACCTCGGCACAATCCGTTCATCGAACCTTTGTACAGAGATTATCGAGTACACTGCTCCTGACGAAATTGCCGTTTGCAATCTCGCTTCATTAGCTCTTCCGAAGTTCGTTAAGTCGGATGGGACATTCGATCACGATAAACTATTTGAGATTACGTATCAGGTGACGAAGAATCTGAACTGTATTATCGATAGAAACTACTACCCAGTAATTGAGGCACGTAATTCGAATATGCGCCACCGTCCTATCGGGATCGGAATTCAAGGACTTGCAGACGTATTTATTTTAATGCGTCACGCCTTTGATTCTGACGAAGCAAAAAAGATAAACAAGGATATTTTTGAAACTCTTTACTACGCGGCTTGTACAGCTTCTAAGGATTTAGCGAAAGAAGAAGGTCCATACGAAACGTTTAAGGGTTCACCAGCTTCACAGGGTATTCTCCAGTTTGATATGTGGAACGTAACTCCATCAGATAGATGGGAGTGGGCTGTGCTTAAAGAGGAAATTCAAAAGCACGGAATGCGTAACTCATTGCTTATCGCTCCGATGCCTACGGCTTCAACAGCGCAAATATTAGGGAACAACGAGTGCTTCGAGCCATACACATCTAATATCTACACACGTCGAGTTCTTTCCGGAGAGTTTATCGTTGTAAACAAGCACTTACTGCGCGACTTAGTGAAGTTAGGGCTTTGGGATACGGATATGAAGAATCGTCTCATTGCTGCTAATGGTTCAGTCCAAAACATCAATGAGATTCCTGACAATATCAAGCTACTTTATCGTACCGCTTGGGAGATTTCTCAACGTTCGATTTTAGATATGGCTGCTGATCGTGGGGCATACATTTGCCAATCGCAATCGCTCAACATCTTTATGGAGAACGTTACAAATTCTAAGCTTACGTCAATGCACTTCCACGCTTGGAAGAGCGGACTTAAGACAGGAATGTATTACCTCCGTACGAAAGCAGCAGCTGACGCTATCAAGTTCACTATCGATAAAAAGTACAAGACTGCAAAAGACAGCGGGAAAGCTCCTGCGCTAACTCCAGAGGAAGAAGTAGAAATGTGCAGTATCGAAAACGGTGACGATTGCGATATGTGCGGAAGCTAATTCCGAGAAAAACTTTAGATTTATTTTAGACCTTCGATGCTAACAAAGCTCGGAGGTCTAATAGTATTAGGCCGAATCCGAGTACGATATGTATCGGTTGAGCGAATGCCGGGAAGCCGAACTTGGAGAACAGTATACCAGATAGGGTTTGAGCTAAAAGTATAGCTATAGCGAGCTTCGCATAAAGCGCAAAACGAGGCGTTTTCAACATAGGAATTGCCCACAACGCGTGAATCGCGATTAGGAGCCAAACCCCAGAACGATGAATTATCCACCAGTCGGGTAGGCTTGAAATAATGTTCGGGCGGGCGATTCCGGCTTCTAGCGCCAAATCGACGGCCTCGCGAACTTGAGTTCCTAGGACTAGTTGAATAAACGATAGGACTAGAGAGGCGATAATCCAAGCTCGTAACGATTTTTTGATTTGGACTTTGCGGCCGTCAAAATATTGGATTAGGCCGACAAGGAAAAGTAAAATCGCAAGCGCACTTACAGCGTGAATCGTAATGGAATACGGAATTAGGTTTCCGTCTATGACGAGTTTTCCGAGCCACGAAACAAATAGCACAGAGCCGAGAGTTGCCGAGGCAAGAACTATTGGAGTACGTTTTCTAGAGCGAATCGACAGAATGAAAAGCAATAAAATAGGGATTCCCGAAAGAGCTCCCGAAAGTCTATTGACGTACTCCGTCCAAGTATGAGCGGCGTTAAATTCCGCGTAATCATGCCTAGTGTAAGGCGCCCAATTTTGGGTATTAAAACCTCCTTCAATCGAAAAATGATCCTGAGTTGCATACCATAAAGTGTCGCGTTCGATAACCATGCGACCTTCGGAATATTCGGTTTCAGGCGCCCATCTGATTTGGTCTTCAGAAGTGGGAGGAATTAAAAGGCCAAAACATTTAGGCCAATCCGGGCAGCCCATCCCCGCTCCTGTCATGCGTACCACGGATCCCGCGAGAACGACTACGTAAACAAGTACGAAGGCAATATTAGTTACTCTTTTCACTCCGCTAAGGTAGAAGAGGCTGGGGCGTAATTTGTGACCTCAACTGTTCTAACTCCATAAAGTTTTCCGTCTGCTATTTCAGTAACGGCAGAAGAAAGTGAAAGAGCATCTTTTGTTTTCGGGTCGAATTCTACGATTGCAAAATTAGATTTGCGACCTTTTTCAAAGTCGATTGTCACATTAGAAACGCCCTCTTGTTCGAGAAGTTCCTTTTTCACCTTCGCCACACATCCTACTTCACACATCATCCCGTCAATCTCCAATTTCGCAACAGTCTTTTCCGTTGCACCCACTTGGTTCACTTCCGTAAATGTGATATCACCTGCATAGGGAGGTTCACCACAGCTTGTAGCGAAAAAAGTAAACACAACAATAAGCGCTGTTATAATTGTTGGCGTCGGGAGTTTTTTAATCATAAGCCAAAGGTAAGGGGAGAAGGAGACTTACATTTGCCAAACTGTGCAAAAGGACGTGTAAAAGGACATGGAAAAGGAAAAATCAAGATTAGTTGTCTGGGGTACTTTAGTTCTGCTCGCATTCGTGTGGGGGAGTTCGTTCATCTTAATGAAAGTCTCACTCTTCGACTCTAGTAGAGAGGTGGTTTATTCTGCGTTAGAGGTTGCAGCGCTGAGGATTACGATCGCGGGAGTGGTCTTATTGCCAGTATCGATTCGACATCTAAAAAGGATAAAACGATCTCAGTGGTTGCCTCTTCTCGCAATTGGAACGTTAGGAAATATGTTGCCAGCTTATTTATTCTCTTCAGCTGTAACAGAAATTCCATCTGCCATAGCTGGGATGCTGAATGCGCTCACTCCTCTATTTACTATGATAGTAGCGGCACTCGTTTTTCATACGGTCGTGAGTAAAAGGCAATTTTCTGGATTAGTGATAGGATTTATGGGTGCGTTGCTACTCGCAATAGGTGGAGGTGGGCTCTCAAATGTAAACGTTGATATTGAATGGTGGGCTTGTGGCAGAGTCGCTTTAGCCACACTCCTTTATGGTATTAGTGTAAACATTTTGAAGAACAAACTTCAGGATGTTTCTTCCACCGCAATCGCAGCAATCGCACTCCTTTTAGTAACTCCTCCAGCAATATTTGTAGTGGTGACCTCAGATGTAGGATCTACTCTTGTAAATAACGATCACGGCGTAACAGGAATGGTCGCTGTAGCAGTGCTTGCAGCAATTGGAACCGCGGGCGCGCTTATCATATTTAATAATCTAATTAAATGGACGGATGCTCTTACAGCAAGTTCAGTTACGTATATACTACCCCTATTTGCAGCAATGTGGGGATGGTTAGATGGAGAGGTACTAACTGTGATACATTTTGCAGGTGGAGCTATTATTTTATTTGGTGTAGCATTAGTAAATGGAGTGGGTAAATCGGTGAAAAGTTAGAAAGATCACTCTAAGGTCTGAAAAGTTGGGCATTACAACTCTAAGCCCTATCTTTGCGCCCCCCTTAGATATAAATCTTTAGGGTAAATTATATTTTCATGTATGCAATCGTAGAGATAGCAGGGCACCAGTATAAGGTAGAAAAAGACCAACAGGTTTTCGTAAACCGCTTGAACGCTGAGGAAGGAGCTAAGATCAAATTCGATCGAGTTCTTTTAACAGACAAAGCAGGAGACGTAACAGTTGGCGCCCCAGCTATAGACGGCTTAGCCGTTCATGCCACCATTGAGAGGCATTTAAAAGGAGATAAGGTTCTTATCTTTAAGAAGAAACGTCGTAAAGGATACCAAAAGCTTAACGGCTTTCGTCCTTACCTAACTGAGATCCGTATCACGGATATCAAGAAGGCGGCTGCTAAGAAAAAAGCAGCTCCAGCTGCAGAAGCTAAGACGACAGCTAAGACAACAGCTAAAACTAAGAAAGAAGCGTAATCGACGAAGCTTAGCAGCTTAGTTGAAAATCTAATATATCATGGCGCATAAAAAAGGTGTAGGTAGTTCGAAGAACGGACGTGAGTCACAGTCGAAAAGGCTTGGCGTAAAAATCTTCGGTGGTCAATTTTGTATCTCTGGCAACATTCTAGTTCGTCAGCGTGGTACTGTTCACCATCCTGGTACTAATGTAGGCATCGGCAAGGATCACACCTTGTACGCACTTACTGACGGAATCGTTGAATTCCGCAAGAAACGTAATAATCGCTCGTTTGTTTCCGTAGTCCCTGCGGGAGGCGAAGCGTGATAGGAATTTATTCCTCAATCTCTTTAAGGACTCCCGTCCCCTTCGGGGCGGGAGTTTTTGTTTATTTACTAGTTTTTGTTTTGGTCGGAAATGCCCGAAATTACCACCCTATAGATTATGCTTACACTAACCTACTTACGTGAAAGACGCGATAGCGTTATCTCTTCACTTGCAAAACGTGGCCTAGACGTCACTGGAAGCGTAGATCGCATCCTAGAATTAGATGCGTCGAGAAGAGGGATTCAAAAGGATCTTGACGATACACTTGCTGAAAGCAATGTACTTAGTCGCAAGATAGGAGAGCTTATGCGCGAAGGGAAACGTGAAGAAGCAGAAGGAGTTAAGTCGGCTACTTCTGGATTGAAAGAAAAAACCGGGACGTTAAGAGATAAGATGTCTTCTCTTGAAAATGAGGTGCACGAACTTTTATCTCATTTACCGAATACCCCGTCCGATATGGTGGTGGCTGGAAAATCGGCGGAGGATAACGAAGAAGTAGGAAGTTGGGGAGAGAAGCCCGATTTAGGCGATCATAACAAGCCCCATTGGGATATTGCGAAGGAGAAAGACTTGATCGATTTCGAGTTGGGGTCTAAAGTTACTGGAGCAGGATTCCCATTCTACAAAGGGAAGGGAGCGAAACTACAACGTGGGCTTATAAGATTCTTCCTGGATTATGCTGATGACGCCGGGTATACCGAGTACATCCCGCCGCTCATGATTAATGCGGAAAGCGGGTTTGGTACTGGGCAATTACCGGATAAAGAGGGGCAGATGTACCACATGCCTGTGGATGATTTATACATGATTCCGACGGCTGAAGTTCCGCTAACGAATATCTATCGCGATACGATGGTGAACGCTTCGGATTTTCCGATTAAGCTATGTGGTTACACTCCTTGTTTCCGTCGCGAGGCGGGGAGTTATGGTAAAGATGTGCGTGGATTGAATCGTTTACACCAGTTCGATAAGGTTGAGATAGTCCAAATCCAGCATCCCGATAAATCAGCCGAAACTCTCGACTCTATGGTAGATCACGTGAAGGGTTTGCTCGAGGCGCTTGAGTTACCATATCGAATTTTACGACTTTGTGCTGGGGATATGGGGTTCACTGCAGCAATGACTTACGATTTTGAGGTTTGGAGTGCCGCGCAGGAAAGATGGCTTGAAGTGAGTTCCGTTTCTAACTTCGAAACCTTCCAATCGAATAGACTTAAGTGCCGTTTTAAGGGGGCCGATGGGAAAAATCAGTTAGTGCACACATTAAACGGGTCAGCTTTAGCTCTTCCGAGAATCGTGGCTGCCCTGCTCGAAAATCACCAAGACGCTGATGGGGTAAAGATGCCTAAAGCGCTCGTGCCATACGTTGGGTTTGACCGCATCTAATTGTAATTTTTGATGAAAACACGTTTGCTCACAATTATCGCAGTCGGAATCAGTTTCTTTTTCTTGACGGCTTGTAATGAGAATGGAGACGTCGTAGAAATCAACAGCGCTCTTGATAGAGTAGCTTTAGTCCAAACCGCTGTGTCCGCTTTCCCTCTAGATTCAATAGGTATTGTGAGGACTCGGCTAACTGAGGCCAAAGATGATATTAAATGGTTGGCTTTAGATAGCAACGTTGTGTTCGTTAAATCTGACGCAAAAGCAGTAGGGGACCTTGCGCTTGCGAGTAGGTATTTGAAGGACACTCCTGGTAGAATATCTGGATTAGTGAATGAAATCGGGCGTTGTAAAACACAACTTACAGGATTAAAAGAGCTAATCGAACTTTCTGCAACTCTCGATGCTAAAGGAGATACAATTGACGACGTATATTTAAAGAAAAACTTAGATATCGAAATTGAAGCCGTAAATAACCTCGAAAGCGCTCTATTTGAGACAAGTCGTCTAATTCGACTCGGATTAGAAACCGATTCTGCGAGTTGGGCTTCTATTGATAGTTTAATAACCGAAAAGAAGGGTTTGTGGGCTAGAGGAATTGCTGGGGAAGACAACGTTATTCGAACCCACGAAGAATGATGGCCTTTCGCATCCTCATATTATTACTTGTCGCAACTTTCGGAGGTGCGAACTGCATTTCTGCTCAGACAGATCTTGAACTCGCTGAATTTTATTACAACGAGGGGAGTTATGAGCAGGCAAGACTCTATTTGGTAGAGATCTATAAGAAGAATAAAACTAACGTTGTGTACCAAATGTATTATCAATCGCTCCTTGCGATGGATGAGTTTGAGGAAGCCGAAGATCTCGTCAAGAAGAGATTAAAAAGAACACATAAGAATAGCAAGTCTACAGCGTATGTCGATTTGGGGTCACTATATCTACACTTCGGGATGCCCGAATTGGCGCGAGAATCCTTCGATGAAGCACTAAATCTTCTACAACCGGGGCAAAGCCAAGCGATTCGACTTGCTAATGCCTTTATTAAACTCGATGAACTTGATATGGCGTATGACACATATCGAAAAGCTCAATCA
Organism: Flavobacteriales bacterium; assembly: GCA_015663855.1. Classification (GTDB taxonomy): domain Bacteria; phylum Bacteroidota; class Bacteroidia; order Flavobacteriales_D; family Sanyastnellaceae; genus UBA974. The sequence goes on from DQRJ01000139.1 coordinate 11,959, forward strand.
TTAGGGACTACAGATTTCCATTATCAGTTCGCCAATCTTCAAGGCATGAGAAGGGATTATGAGGGGATGGTCGAGAGTTTTCTTGAACTCTTGCATAAAACCCCGAGCTATCTCAGGACTGTACAAAATAGCCTTAACAGGAATCTTAGGTTGCATACCGAGCCAGGAAACGGCGAGATTGTTAGAGTAGAACTGCTTAAAGCAGTGAGAAATTATCCTGACGACGTGATTTTCCCAGAGATGTTGGTTTGGTATTTTACACAGGAAAAAGACTTCGCCTCAGCATTTATCCACGCAAGAGCTTTAGACCTTAGACTCAAAGAAATCGGAATTCGACTAATGGAATTAGGGAATACGTCAGCCGCGAACGACGATTTGGAAACGGCGAAAAAATGCTACGGCTACGTGGCATCGAAGGGAGAAGGGACGCCTTATTTCTACACCGCCAGGAATGAACTTTTACAAGTAAGATTTCACGCTTTGACGAAGAGTATTCCTTCTGATTTCGTGGGGTTAACCGAGTTAGCGGCCGATTACGCTGCGAGTATTATAGATCTTGGTGCGAAACCTGAGACTGCTATTATGCTTAAAAATCGAGCTCATATTCTGGCGTTCTATTTAGATAGAGGGGAAGAGGCGATGGTAATAATGGAAGAGATATTAGAGCTCCCTGGACTTAATAAACGAGTCGCCGCAGCTTGTAAGCTTGAACTTGGAGATATATACGTTTTTGAAGATTTGGTTTGGGATGCTTCCCTACTGTTTTCTCAAATAATTCTAGACTTTAAGGACGATCCGCTCGGCCATGAGGCGAAGTACAGGAACGCGAGAATCAGCTACTACACTGGCGACTTTGCATGGGCGCAGACCCAGCTCGACGTCCTCAAAGCTTCTACCTCGAAACTCATAAGCAACGATGCTATAGACCTCAGTTTACTTATTACTGACAACTTCAATCTCGATACGATTTTCGAACCCATGGAGATGTTCGCAAGGGCGGATTTGCTGATTATGCAGAGGCGATATGATGAGGCTGTAATCACTTTAGATACGTTAATGGAGGTTTGGCCGGGGCACGCTTTAGAAGATGAGATCTTGATGATTAAGGGAGAGGTGGCATTACAAAAGGTCGAATTAGACTCGGCTATTTTATTTTTTCAGGAGGTCGTGGACTTGCATTTCGACGATATTACTGCTGACGACGCGCTCTATCAACTAGCCTTAATTTACGATAACGAGCTTAACGACTTAGAAAAGGCCGTCGAGCTTTACGAGAAGATCTTATTTGAATATTCCGGATCTCTTTTTGCAATTGAAGCTCGAAAGCGGTACCGAGAATTAACAGGTGACACTAACCAATTACAGCCATGATACTTTACAATATAACGATTTCGGTCGATTCTAATTGTGCTAAAGATTGGCTAGATTACATGGTGAACGATCACATCCCGGCGGTGCTCGCGACAGGTCATTTCCGAGATTATAAACTGTGCCGTGTCGAGGGTGATGAGCAAGGTGGGGAGACGTATGCGGTTCAGTATTTGGCCTACTCACCTGACGCCTTCAACTTATACCAAACCGAATGTGCACCAGCCCTACAAGCCGATTTTCACAAGAAATGGGGAACCAAAGCCGCAGCATTTAGGACTATCCTCCCTGTACTTCACGAAGGGAGTGCCCAAGAGAACGCTAAGTAATGGTTAGAGCGAAAAAGCATCTAGGCCAACACTTTCTAACCGGCCCCGGAATTGCAACTCAAATAGCTGAGTCTATTACTTGCCACAGGGGTTGTAATGCTGTTTTAGAAGTGGGACCAGGGACAGGAGCCTTGACTATACCATTATTACATAGAGGGGATTTAGATCTTCACGTTGTAGAGTTAGACGCAGAAAGTGTTGATTTTCTAGTGACAGAAGAGCTTTTACCTTCGGAAAGAGTGCACGGTGTTGATTTACTGAGGTGGAATCCAGACCTCGCTTTCCCGAACGGAGTCCCTTTTATTGTCGCAGGGAATTTCCCTTACAATATCTCTTCTCAGATATTATTCCAAGTGCTAGATTGGCGTGAAAGGGTGCCCGAAGTAGTGGGGATGTTCCAAAAAGAAGTCGCCGAACGCATCGCTGAAGGTCCAGGCTCTAGAACGTATGGAATCCTAAGCGTGCTACTACAAACATACTACGATATCGAATATCTATTCACGGTTCACGAAGACGCTTTCGTTCCTCCTCCTAGGGTTAAGAGCGGAGTAATTCGGCTGTTGCGTAATGACATGATAGACCCGGGCTGCTCGTTTTTACACCTCAAGCGAGTAGTAAAAAGTGCTTTCGGCCAACGTCGTAAAACATTACGCAACGCGTTAACTAACGCAGGGTTCGCAGAATCCAATATTCCCGTAGAGTTCCTAAAAGAACGTGCCGAGCAACTTAGTCCGACAGATTTTCATCGACTCGCAATAGCGCTCTTGCCCGATTCGAAGTAATACCCCCGTTAGGTGTGTGCGCAAAGCGTCTTCGCGCCTTAACTTTACACCGAGCGAACGCTCGGCAAATTGATACCGAGCGAACGTTGGAATCTGAGCGCCGGAGCTTATTCCGGTAATACGACTTCAAAAAAGGACTTGAAATGAGCAAGGCCAAAACATTTGGGGAGTTTATTATGGATGGCCAAGCGGCCTTCCCTTTCGTGTCTGGGCAACTAACTCGCCTCATAACAGATATCGGAGTGGCGTCAAAAATCGTCAATCACCAAGTAAATCGAGCGGGTCTCGCAGGGATTCTCGGTGAAGCTGGATCTACAAACATTCAAGACGAAGCTCAGCAAAAACTCGACGTTTATGCCGACACTACTTTCAATCGAATTCTCGCAGCAGGCGGTTCCGTTGCCGGAATCGGTTCTGAGGAACAAGAAGCGCCGATAATTTGTGGTGACGAAGGTCGCAAAGGGAAGTATATCGTTCTGATAGACCCGTTAGATGGTAGCTCCAACGTGGATGTAAACGTGAGTATCGGTACGATTTTCAGCATCCACCGCCGCATAACGCCTATGGGTGAGCCGATTTCGGATAAGGATTTCCTTCAGCCAGGTGTAAACCAAATTGCTTCTGGTTACATCCTATACGGCTCTTCTACTATGCTTGTTTACACAACGGGTTCTGGTGTAAACGGATTTACTCTCGACCCTGCTGTAGGCGAGTTCTTCCTTTCTCATCCCGCTATGGAATTCCCTGAGAGAGGTCGTATCTACTCTGTAAACGACGCTCTTCTCGGAAAATGTTCTCTTCCCTCCCGTCTTTTTGTCGATGGTTGTCGCGAAACGAGAGGCGCTCGATTTAGAGCTCGTTATATCGGTTCCCTCGTAGCTGACTTCCACCGGAATCTCATCCACGGAGGAATCTATCTCTACCCTTCCCTAGCGAAAAAACCACTAGGAAAACTTCGCCTCCTATACGAGTGTGCCCCACTAGCTTTCATCGCAGAACAAGCAGGAGGAATGGCTCTCGATGACGAGGGCAGAGTGATGGACAGAGTCCCTACTGAACTCCATGAAAGAAGTCCATACTACGTCGGGAATCGCAACCTCATCCAGGCATTTATGGCTTGCCAATTAGCTGAGAGAAATCCTTCAATGGATACTCCCCCGAAGCGAGATAAGTAACCCTATCTTTAACGTCCGTGAAAAGCTCTATGAGACCGGACGACTTATTAAATTTCTACCGCCGCGATTCGCGGACCGGGACGATATTGGGTGCGCTCGAAAATCGCGGGACGAAAATTGAACTTAGGGGCGTGGTCGGATCGTCGCTTGCGCTCATAGCCGCGGGCGTTTTCGAACGAGAATTTGAGCTTTCTAAAGAAAAGGGAGGAGCGTTGAGACATCACGTTTTCGTACTTGATGATAAAGAGCAGGCGGCTTATTTCATGAACGACCTCGAACAGGTTTTAGTAGAAAATCCGAGGCCGACATTCTTGTTTCCGAGGTCTGCGCGTGTGCCGTACCAAGAGGAAGTGACCGAGAATGCAAATATCGCAATGAGGGCGGAGGTGCTTAACGAAATAAATGGAGGTCGCGAGGGGTGTGTTATTGTAAGCTATCCCGGAGCTATGAGTGAGCAAGTAATCACGCAAAAGGAGCTTAGTGCGCAGACCTTTTCGATAAGCGTGGGCGATAATTTCACCCTAGATTTCCTCGACGAAGTGTTTTTAGAGTACGGATTTGATAAGGTTGACTTCGTGTACGAGCCTGGACAATACGCTATGCGTGGAGGTATTGTCGATGTGTTTAGCTTTTCGTTTGATCATCCATATAGAATTGAGTTTTTCGGAGAGGAAATTGAGAGCATTCGAAAGTTCGACCCCGTTACTCAGCTCAGTGTAAACAAACTCACTCGTGCTACCATCGTTCCTAACGTGGGTAGTAACACCGCGAAATCCCTTCACGAAAATCAAGAGCCGTTCTTTAGCTTCATCCCTTCGAAATCTGTGGTTTGGATGACCGATGTGAAAAGCTGTGAACTAGGGTTAGAAAAGGAACTCGAAAAAGCTACGGCTCATTACGAAAGGCTCGAAGGCGAAACGAAGAGAACTCCCCCAGAGGAACTCTATCTAGACCCCACAGTTTTTAAGGGACTCATAGAAGATTTTTCCGTGATAGAATTTCAAGGAGGTAAGAGCTTCCCTGACCGCTTAACTGTCGAGTTTGGAATGACAGAGCAGCCCGCTTTTAATAAGCACTTCGATATGATAGCTACGAATCTGATCGCAAATAACAGGAACGGTTACGTGAACGTTATTGTATCGGGCCAAGCAACACAATTAGAACGCCTTCACGACATCTTCACGGATAGACAAGATGAGAATGGGGAGAAGTGTCCTGACGTGCCTTACACTCCAATTCCTATGGAGTTGAGTGCAGGATTTGTAGATAAGGATTTGAAGGTTTTGGTATATACTGATCACCAACTTTTTGATAGATACCACAGATTTCGTCTGAAGGATGGTTTTAGAAAAAGTAAAGAGGCGCTGACGATTAAAGAGCTTATGGCACTTGAGGTGGGTGATTTTGTGGTGCATATTGATCATGGAATTGGGGAGTTTAGTGGGCTTCATAAAATTGAAGTGAATGGGAAAGAGCAGGAAGCTATCCGGCTTTCGTATAAAGGCGGCGACGTGCTTTATGTGAGTATTCACTCTCTTCACCGCATCTCGAAATTCACCTCGAAAGAGGGTACTAAGCCGTCTGTAAATAAGCTCGGCTCCGCTACATGGGCGAAAACGAAAGCAAAAACGAAGAGTCGTGTCAAGCAAATTGCATACGATTTACTTCAGCTCTACGCGAAAAGAAAAGCCGCCGAGGGATTTGCCTTTACGCCCGATAGCTACCTCCAACACGAGCTCGAAGCGAGCTTTATGTTCGAAGACACCCCAGACCAAAACACCGCTACTAAAGCCGTTAAAGAGGATATGGAAAAAGTCGTTCCTATGGACAGACTAATTTGTGGAGATGTGGGATTTGGAAAAACCGAGGTGGCGATTCGAGCCGCTTTCAAAGCCGCTACGGACGGGAAGCAGGTCGCAATGCTCGTCCCTACGACCATTCTATCTATGCAACACGCGAGGAGTTTTACGAGGAGATTGAACGATTTCCCCGTCACGGTGGATTATATAAATCGATTTAAGACCGGTAAAGCCCTGAGTGAAACTTTAGCAAAGGTGAAATCTGGCGAGGTGGATATTCTAATCGGGACCCATGCTATAGTTGGAAAAAGGGTGGAATTTAAGGATTTAGGACTTCTTATTGTTGATGAAGAACAGAAGTTCGGAGTTGGTGTCAAGGACAAGCTAAAGACGATAAGGGCGAATGTGGATACTCTCACTCTCACGGCAACTCCCATTCCGAGGACCCTCCAGTTTTCGTTAATGGGGGCACGAGATTTGAGCATTATTCGAACTGCGCCGCCGAACCGTCATCCTATTGAAACGATTTTAACATCGTTCAATGAAGATATGATCCGAGACGCTATCAGCTATGAGGTGAGTCGTGGTGGTCAGGTTTATTTCGTCCATAATCGTGTCGCAAATATTAAGGATGTGGCCGGTATTATCCAGCGTCTATGTCCCGACGTGCGTGTCGGTATAGGTCATGGCCAAATGGATGGCAAATCCCTCGAAAATGTTATGGCGGTCTTTATCGAAGGTGGCTACGATGTCTTAATCGCTACCACCATTATCGAAAGTGGTATCGACATTAGTAATGCGAATACGATCTTGATTAACGACGCGCATAAGTTTGGTCTGAGCGACCTCCATCAACTTCGTGGTCGAGTGGGACGCTCGAATCGCAAGGCGTTTTGTTATCTGATGTCCCCGCCATTAAGTTCTTTACCAGATGAGTCCCGCAAGAGGATGCAGGCGCTCGAGCAGTTTAGTGATCTGGGGAGTGGGGTCCAAATCGCAATGCGAGACCTTGACATCCGTGGAGCTGGCGACCTCCTTGGAGCCGAGCAAAGTGGGTTTATTTCAGACATCGGATTCGATATGTATCAACGCATTTTAGCCGATGCCGTCAGGGAACTCAAGGAGGTACAGTTTAATGAACTTTTCGAAGAAGAGAGGAGAGAGACGGGTAAATATGTGGAGGAAACCATCCTAGAAACGGACTTCTCAATACTAATTCCAGACAATTATATTAGCGATATCCCCGAACGTATCACGTTATATCGTGAACTCGACGGCCTAGATACCGAGCACGACTTAGAGGAGTTTAAGGTGAAACTCGAAGATCGGTTTGGCCCCATGCCTAACGAAACGGAGGAGTTACTCATGACCATGAGATTAAGGTGGGTCTCCCGCATCCTCGGAATGGAAAAAGTCATTCTCAAATCCGGAAAAATCATAGCAGCATTTGTAAGCGAAGAGGAAAGCCCTTATTTCCAGGGTCCGATGTTCGCCCGAGTTCTCAACTACCTCAAGCACAATACTCGTAACACCAGTATGTACCAAAGAAACGGCGCCCTTCGCCTTCGCATAGAAAACGTTAACAATATCAGATTAGCTCTCGGCATTTTTGAGGATATGGCTGGAATGACTGCATCTGAAGCCGCCGATATGACGAGCGGAAGAAAAGCCGCGGAAGAAGCTCGAAAACGCGCTAAAGAGTCGAAAAATGCGCAAAAACACCTCGAAAACGACGTAAAACGTCAAAAAAACGACTAAAACGACCTAAAATGCCCGAAAACAACTTTAATTCTTTGGACGATTTTTTAGACGGTCAGGTGCTTGTGATAGACAAACCCCTTACCTGGACGAGTTTCGATGTCGTAAATAAAGTTCGCGGGACAATCAGACACACCTTCAATATCAAGAAGATAAAGGTCGGGCACGCAGGCACGCTAGACCCGTTAGCGACTGGCGTTTTGGTGATTTGTACTGGCAGAAAAACGAAGACCCTTGACCTTCTCCAAGCCGAACGAAAAACCTACACCGGCACCATCCGCCTCGGTGTCACTACCCCTTCATACGACGCCGAAACAGAAATCGACAACTGGGGCGACCCTACCATAATTAAAGCCATCACTCCTGAAATTATCGAGCGCGCCGCCTCAGAATTGACCGGTGAATTAGACCAAATGCCTCCTCAATTCAGTGCAAAGAAAGTTGACGGAATAACAGCCTATAAAGCTGCTCGTCAGGGAAAAACCATCGTCTTAAAAACCAAACTAGTTACTGTCAATTCCTTCGACATTACCTCGAACGATACCATAGCTATCTCAAAAGCAGATGATGACAGCGAATTCAAAGTGATTGACGTTGAGTTCGAAGTGGTTTGTTCTAAGGGCACGTATATCAGGTCGCTTGCTCACGACTTAGGAAAAGCCCTAGGCGTGGGAGGCACATTGACGGCATTACGACGCACTCGAAGCGGGGATTTCACCTCCGAAAACGCATGGGAATTGGACGAATTGCTCGATGCTGTCAAGCAAGCTGGTGATGCTGGAAAAAATGAGTGAAAACACTTGACTTGCATGGTGTTTTTGATTAGATTCGCGCGCTCAGAAATTGCCCCTAAAAAACACTACTCGTATGGCTGCTCAAAGAATGAAACTTTCGCATTTTAAATTCGATCTCCCGACCGAACAAATTGCGCAATACCCACTTGATAATCGCGACGATAGCCGCATGATGGTTGTTGATAGAAAGACTGGAAAGTTTGAGCACAAAATGTTCAAGGACATTATCGGGATGTTCGACGAGGGTGATGTTTTCGTTGCAAACGACACGAAAGTTTTCCCTGCTCGTCTATACGGCAACAAAGAGAAGACTGGAGCGGTTATAGAGGTGTTTCTTCTTCGCGAATTGAACGAGGAGAGCATGCTTTGGGATGTTTTGGTAGATCCGGCACGTAAGATCCGTATTGGAAATAAGCTATACTTCGGCGAAAACGACGAGCTTATAGCAGAAGTTATCGATAACACTACTTCTCGCGGACGTACTTTAAGATTCCTCTTTGACGGACCTAAATCCGAGTTTATGAAGAAGATCGTAGAGCTAGGTGAGACTCCTCTCCCACGTTATATCGACAGAGGAACGGAGGATATCGATATCGAACGCTTCCAAACCATTTACGCTAAAACCGAAGGAGCTGTTGC
>DQRJ01000047.1 GCA_015663855.1 Flavobacteriales bacterium
GTCTTTATCGCAGCTAGTGTGTCAGCCGTCTCACCACTTTGTGAAATAGCTATAATGACATCATCTGCGCGAATAATCGGATTGCGATAGCGGAATTCGGAAGCGTACTCAACCTCAACAGGGATGCGCGTGAACTCTTCGAGTAGATACTCAGCGACAAGGCCGGCATGCCAGCTTGTTCCACATCCGAGAATAATAATTCGGGAGGCGTTTTTCCATCTATCCCAATGGTCGTCAATTCCTGCCATTTTTACCTCACCGAGCTGAAGGTTAATTCGACCTCGGATTGAGTCACGAATTGATTGAGGTTGTTCAAAGATTTCCTTTAGCATGAAGTGCTCGTAGCCCGCTTTTTCGATGGATTCGAGCTCTATTTCTAGGGCGTGAACCTCAGGTGTGATTACGCCGTTAGAGATGGTTCGAATTCTCAACCCCTCGGTAAGATCAAGCGATGCGATCTCTTCGTCTTCGAGATAGACGACGTTCTTTGTGTATGGAACGATGGGGGTTGCGTCAGAAGCAACATAGAAAGCACCGTCTTCACCCATTCCTATTACGAGCGGGCTAGATTTACGAGCGGCAATAAGACGGCCGGGATTTTCTTTGTCTATAACGACGATTGCGTATGCGCCCACGACTTGTTTTAGAGAAGCTCGAACAGCATCGAATAAGTCAAGCTCTGAGCCAAACATAATCTCTTCAATTAGATGTGCTAAAACCTCAGAGTCGGTATCGCTGAGTAAAGAGTGTCCCCTTTGATCTAATGTCTCCTTAATAGCAGAGTAGTTTTCGATTATTCCATTATGAATAATCGCAATTCTATCAGTTCCTGCACGGTGAGGGTGTGCGTTAACATCGTTAGGGGGACCGTGAGTAGCCCAGCGAGTATGTCCGATAGCGACGGTTCCAGTTAACTTTTCTTTTCCAATATGATTTAATAGATCGCTGACTTTCCCCTTCTTTTTTCGAACAACAAGTTCGTCTTTTTGGCGATTAGCCGTTTCAATAATAGCAACACCCGCACTGTCGTATCCACGATATTCAAGGCGTTTTAATCCTTCGATTACGATAGGGAAGGCGGGCTTTGGCCCTAGATATGCAACGATTCCACACATAATGCCAAGTTAGCTTAGTGACTGCAAGTAAGAACTAGTCGAGCGGGTTTCTCTTCAACACCCGTACCCTTGATAACTACACCTTGTATAGAAATTCCGGCTCTGCTCGAAACGATATATAGAGGAGGAACGGGGTTTTCAGGCGAAAAATTGCCGTATCCAATCCCGGAGTCTCGATTTAGGAGCTGTTGGATCGTTCGGCTAATGTTGAAATGATATTCTTTTGCTTCGTAGTCGTAATACCCGTCGATGTTTACTCCTAAGGTGACTTGGTCGGGGGTAGAAACCGAATTTCCTTCAGGAGTCTCGGTTAATACGAAAAGCTGCTCATGTGGAGGATAGCGCGAATCAAAGAATGACTCGTCAAGAGGAAGGATTATTTCGGCCTTTTGGACCGCTCTTTCTGGGCCAAGAGAGTCGGTGATTGAATTTAGGAATGGGATTCTTAATCGGGCTTTAAGTCCCGCTCCCGACATAACGTAGAGAGACTTTTCTCCTGACACATAAGCGGAATCCGAAGGAGGCGAGTTTAAGTACGAAAGCTCACCAACGTAATCTTGCTCGAACATGTTAACCCTCGCGCTTAACGGACTTATGATGAAATCGTAAAACGCGGTATCTACATCGTTATGGTAGTGGAGTCGCATTAAACTCATCCCAGATGAGATATCAATTCCTGTCGCGCCTACACCATCTCCGAGAGTTGTAATGACGATTCCATGGAAGAAACGAAGCCAAGAATCATTGCTTTCGAAGGTTGTTGTGTCTTGGTTGAGAATGGTTTGGCCTATAGAGTTCTTAAGCTTAAGACGAATCTGAGACACGATCGTATCCTCACCCACAATCAAATCTTCAGAAGGGTTCAAAGAAATGGCGCCCTGAGACGGGTCAACCAGATTTTCATGAAGCCCCTCAGGAGAGAAATGTGAGTAATAAGAAGAATCGTATGAGATAGAGTCTGCAAGCTGCTCCACCAGAATGGATTGATTGCTTAGTTGACCGTAGGTGTCGCCTGTAAAACGCAAACTAAGGAACATTGAGTCTACGATTGGATTGTGACCAAAGTCGATTCCTGGAGCGCTCAAGCGTAATTGAGTAGCAAATCCTGCAGTGGTCCAGCCAATTCTCGGCATAAACACGCGGCCGAGGACTGCCGTACTAAGATTATTTGTCTCAAGAGAGTCCTCTCTGACAGTTACCAAATCGAGGGTTAAAGTGTCAGTTACAAACAAGTTCAACATATCAGACTCCGGCTGAAGGCCTAGTCCAATTGAAGAATCGGGCTTTTTACATCCCACAAAAATCAGTAAGCACCAAAAGGTCCAGTAGGCTGCCCAAGGGATGCTAGCGTGTTGCTTCATCATAGGGCGCGAATATATCCTTTATTCCTCGACAGCCTCAACCTTTCCCTCAAGAACTTCATCGTAAAAAGAGTTAATATCTGCAAGATATCCCTCTACACCAGGAAATGGTAGGACCGGAACACCCGCAGCGTTAATCTTAGCTAGGGTTTCTTTGTTGAGCTCGTCAGACGCGGTAATAATCGCGTCGGCATTTTCAATTGCGATAGCGTTCATGTTGTCGAAAGTCGGATCGTTGATGGTCTTAACCTTGTCGGCTGCAATTCCATCAAAAGTAATTTTCTCAGACATGCGGCTATCTAAAGACCCTTCGTAACCCTCGTCATAAATGCTACAAATCACTTTGCTGTTTGCAAAATACGGATCGTCTGCGTAGTTATTCTTAAGATATAGCGGTAAAAGATTCGCCATCCAACCGTGACAGTGAATCACATCTGGCGCCCACCCAAGCTTTCTTACAGTCTCGAGCACCCCTCTAATGAAGAAAATAGCTCTTACATCGCTATCCTCAAAAAGGTTATCGTCGGCATCATATAAAATAGCCTTACGTTTAAACAAATCATCATTATCGATGAAGTAAACCTGCATTCTTGCTGTGGGAATTGAAGCAACCTTGATAATTAGCGGGTGATCAACATCATCCACATTTAGGTTCATTCCAGAAAGCCTAATAACCTCATGAAGCTGATGGCGTCTCTCATTAATTTTACCAAATCGCGGCATAAATACGCGAATTTCACGTCCTTTGTCGTGTGCCCCTTGAGGCAAATGGCGAGAAATCGCGCTCATTGGTGTCTCGGGAAGAAAAGGAACTAAGTGTTGTGAAACGTATAAAATGCGTGCTTTGCTCATGATTTTGGTTTTCTTCAGGTTAGACGAACAACAAATATAGCTAATTTTACATCAAAATCCAAGTAATTACATAGGATACAGCGCGAAATACGGCTAATAAAATGAAAATTATACGCACACCCGTCGACCTAAAGGATTGGTTTAACGAACATAAAGTCGAGGAGACAAATTTTTTAGGATTTGTCCCAACAATGGGAGCTCTGCATTCAGGTCACGCCTCCTTGATTGAAATGGCGGCTCATGAATGTAATAAAGTCATAGTAAGCATTCTTGTAAACCCCACCCAATTCAACGAAAAAAATGACTTAGCCTCTTATCCAAGAACTTTAGTTGCGGATGCGAAGATTGCGGAACAAGCAGGGTGTGATGTAGTTTTTGCGCCGACAGCCGAAGATTTATACGGAGGCACACCGTTTGCGGAACACATTGATTGGGGGGGAGTTACAAATGATTTCGAAGGGAAAAGCCGGCCAGGTCATTTTGACGGAGTAATTGCAGTGGTCGACAAATTATTTCAAGCCGTAAGACCAAACCGCGCTTATTTCGGCGCAAAAGACCTCCAACA
>DQRJ01000005.1 GCA_015663855.1 Flavobacteriales bacterium
ATTCTGTCGACTAGCCGATTACACCTTGCCGTATCCAACTCTTTCCTGTATTTTTATGTTACTCCGCGACAAAGGGACCGTCTTTACCAATCGCCTCATATGACCAACCTTAACACTAACTAATTCGAATCCTTTTGAAATTCGTCCTTTCTTTTTTATCGCTCAGTTTTTCGTGCTTTGCTTTTGCAAACATGAATATCCGCCTATTACAAAAATAATGCTCCTGGAGAACCATATGCTCATATGGTCCACCAGTGACACAACGTCCACAATTACTGTATCGCTAATGGAAATGGCGACATATACTTTGGCCCAAACGTTGAATGGGGAGAGTTGTTATGATGAGGTGACGATGCTGGATACAGGGTGCGTGGACATCAACGACTTGATGGACGTGTTAGCGTCGTATGGAACCTGCCAAATCCCATAAAGAAGGTTATCTTTAACGAAAAACTGAAGGATATGAATTGGAGTTTAACGATACGATCATGTGTGATAGCGACGGTGACTCTGTCACTATATGCCTTGTCAAGTGTCGGAATCGCACAAAGCAACGAAGCCGATTTATATTGGGAGCTTTCTGAGAATTATAACCAAAACAGTAATCGCGATAGTGCTATTAGCATCCTCAACAGAGGGATTGAACGTTTCGAAGAGTCAGGGACACTTGAAGAGTTAGCGACTTCATACTTATACCTTGGTATTAGGCAACAGGCTTATGGGAAGTGGGATGAGTCGGCATATGCTTATACTGAGGCGTTGTTACTTCTTGAAAACACAGAGGAGTATGACTGGCTAAAGTCAAAGGTGTATTTATATCTAGGGTTGCTCTACATAAAGACTCGAGTTAAGGACTCAGATTATTATATTGATACCGCTGAAAAGCTTGCGTTAAAATCCGGCAACAACGAGGCTCTTTTTATTATCTATAAAGTAACCTCACGTTTTGAGGAGGGGATAGAGTTTGCAAAACGTTTGGGGAACAATGAATACCTCACTAACTACTATTACCGCCTGGGCAAGATAAATAAAACTACTGAAAAGGATTACTTAGACTCTGCGTGGGCAATCATTCCTTCAATTCCTAAAGCACTGCTACAAAATTTTCAGTTGAGAATTTATTTATCCGATTATTTCTTAGAAGAGGAGTTGTTAGACAGCGCTTTATACTATTGCAAATTTGCGGAGGAAGTAGCACCGCTTCTAAATGACGACGAAGTAGAAAATCATTATCTACGGACCTATTCACTTATTTACCAGAAAATGGGGGATTATGAGAAGGCATATAAATATCGACTCTCAGCTGATTCTATTCATGCATTATATAAGACAACTAAAGTAGATGCAGTACTTATAGACCTCGATGAGCAACGGATTTCCTACAAAAAAGAAGTCAAGAATTTAACTTTCCAGTTTCGGCAGAAAATTCGCAACTTCATTATTCTCGTTCTTGCGGTTTTGTTAATGTTGGCTATTATCATCTTTAATAAGAAGAGGAAACTCAATAAAGAGCTCACAGAATCGAACAAAACAAAGGATAAATTATTCTCCATACTCTCCCACGATCTTAGAGGTTCGATAGCTTCCATTGGAAGGCTAGCGAAGAAGAATAAGGCAGAAGATTTAGCCCAAATAAAAACTGGTGCGGACGCAGTGCTAATTGAGTTTGATAATCTACTTTTTTGGTCTGTAAAGCATTTAGACAAAATTGAATTAAACCACGAACTAGTAGATCTTGTTGAGATAATCGAAGAAATATACCAGCTCCTAGAAACGCAATTTGCAGAAAAAAACATTCGGTTTGTACCTGACTTTGCCGATGACTGCGTCGCTTATGCAGATCGAAACACGTTGCAGTTAGTTCTTAGAAATGTGTTGCACAATGCTGTGAAATACTCGCCTAGCGACACGAATATAACTGTGGAAATTTCGGAAACTTCCACGACTACAACTATCAATGTGATCGATAAAGGATGTGGATTCGGATGTGATCACGAGGACAAAGGGCTAGGTTTAGGACTAGAATTGTGCGAGGAGTTTGTGGGTCTGAATAATGGGGAATTAGTGATCGTATCTTCGAAAGAAGGAAGTTCCGTCAGTATTCAGCTACCCATAATATCATGAACCTCCTGTTTGTAGGCCCTCGATAAAGGGATTGTAAAGTCCTGGATTTGCAAAGACGAGCCCGTAATACTGCTTAGATTTTTAATGTTCACCAAATACGATCTGTGCGTTTTGATAAACTTCTCCGCAGGCAATCTACTTTGGACTTCTTTAAGCGTGCAATGAGTTCTATACTCCTGCTCTGAGCAAATCACTTTAACATAGTCGTTGTCCGCTTCGATAAATAAAATATCCGCAAGCTTCACTTTATTGAACTCGGAGTGACCTGATTTTATGATAATAAACTCATCCGACGGTTTATTCGAGAGCTTCTCATTTACCCTTTCAACTGCAATTCTCAGGTCCACATCTGAGATAGGCTTTACTAGATAATGAATCGGATTTAGTTTGAAGCTTTCAGCAGCATATTTGGGATATGTGCTTGCAAAAATTACTAGAGGCGGGTATTTTAAATTTGATATTAATTCCAAACCATTCAAGTGCTCCATCTCAATGTCCGTGATAATTAGATCCACCTGGTTTTTCTGCAACCACTCCTCCGCTTTTATAGGACTAGAGAAAGACTCGACTAGCTCTAAGTCGGCAATTCCCTCAAGCAAATTTTGCATATAAGCAAGTTCTTGCGGGTTGTCGTCAAGGATTATAGTGGTTATAGTCATCGTGGTAAAGATAGCGCTTTACTTAGTCAAGCGACTCGTTGCCGTACTTGGTTTGGAATTTTCTGTAGAGCTCGCGTTGTCGGTTGTCGAGATCGATTGAGCGACCTTGGATGAAGGCGTGAGTAAGGTCGTTCGTTCGAACGTCTAGGGCGTCTCCCGTCGAGATAAATAACGTAGCGTCCTTGCCGTTTTCGATCGTGCCACAAACGTCGTCGATTCCGAGGATTCGGGCTGGGTTACGGGTGAGCGACATTATAGCCTGTTCTTCGGTGAGACCGTATTTACGAGCGGTGCCAGCATAGAATGGTAGGTTTCGCGTGTTCATCTCGGACATACCGTCATCGACTTGGAGCGCAAATAGAACTCCCTCGTCCGAGAGGAGTTTCGGGAGGCGATATGGGAGGTCGATGTCGTCCTCGGCGAAGCGAGGAAGGCTGTGGACGCTCGTGAGTAAAACGCTTACGTTATTTTCTCGTAACATGTCGCCTACGAGATAAGCATCGTATCCACCCACTATAACGAGGCGCTTTATTCCCATTTCCCTCTTGAAATGAACGGCCTCAGTAATAGCACGAACATCCCGAGCATGCACATATAATGCAAGAGAGCCATCGAAAAGCCCTCTCATACCCTCGTGCTTTACATCCATCACCGAAGTAGAATTTGACGCTGAGGGATAGGCTAGAGCGTAGGCTTGAGCTTCTGAGAAATATCGTACTATTTCGTGCTTCTGTTGAGTGTATGTCTTGCGCTTGCGTATATCTACCTTTCCGTCTTGGTTATGCTTATGGTGGGTAGAAGGCCAATTCAAATGAATTCCGTCTACCATTTTTATAGCCGCATCCTCCCAATTCCAACCATCGAAGTGAGCTACTCCGGAAGCGCCGGAGATAACGCCACTACGAGGGGTGATTTGGCCTAAAAGAACACCGTTAGAACGGACGGTGGGGGTGATTTCCGAATCCGTGTTGAAGGCGATAATCGCACGGACGTTAGGGCGGAAGGTCCCTACCTCGTATTGGTCCTGAGTAGCACGGACGGCACCGATTTCCTGGAGGCCGAGTGTGGTATTCGTCACTATAAATCCGGGATAAATTTGCTTACCCGTAGCGTCAATTATGTCGTC
>DQRJ01000003.1 GCA_015663855.1 Flavobacteriales bacterium
CATTTTCTGTCTTTTTAAATAATTGCGAGAATATCTGACTCACGCATAATCATGTAATCTCCTCCCTCTATCTGAAGGTCTGTTCCGGAGTATTTTCCGTAAAGAACCGTATCTCCAACCTTTACTGTAGTAGGTTCGTCTGGCTTTCCAGGACCCACAGCAATCACAGTTCCGCGCTGTGGTTTTTCTTGGGCTGTATCAGGAATAATAATCCCGCTAGCGGTAGTCTCTTCAGCTGCAGCAGGTTCAATAAGAACTCGGTCTGCAAGTGGGCGAATGTTAACTGACATGTGTAATTTTTAAATCTTATATAAAATCTTTAAGTCTAGAATTATGCCAAAGCTATATGGCACAACAATTTTTAAATCGCAGAGATATGCGAGTGCAATTTAAGAATAGAATAATTGTAAAGTGACTTACTCTGCAACTTCCTCCGTAGCAGCAGGTGCAGATGGTGGTGCATCAACAGCAGCAGGGGATACTGGAGCTGCAGGGGCTGTAGTAGATGGCAAAAAGCTCTCGTCAATTCCTACGTTAGCATCTCTATTACCGTTGTAAATTCCGGCAAACATGCATGATACGAAAAGCGCTACCACAAGGTACCAAGTGCTTTTTTCTAAAAAGTCCGATGTTCTCTGGACACCTCCCATAGAGGCTCCTCCAGTAAAACCAGATGCAAGGCCTCCGCCTTTAGGGTTTTGGACAAGAATAACTGCTCCTAATAGGAAGCATATAATCAAAATAATTACTGTAAGGAAAGTTCCCATGGTAGATCTCTTATTTGTTGCTTAGCTTTTTAAGCTGGGATGCAAAATAAACACTTTTTTCAGGGTATATCAAGGCGAGCATCTTAAAAGCCTTCCTTGCGCGCCCAATTTGGCCCTGTTGGGCGTACAATTTAGCCATCGTTTCTGTGACCAAACTGGGGTCGTCAGCCAAGCTTGATTTCGCCCAATCTTCAGCTGGAGTTTTCAGCTCTCTTAATGCTCCTATAGACGGATTGCCTTTATTGATAAAAGCATCAATAATTGCCCCTGCCCCTTGTATTACTTGACTTTCTACATTACCCACCTCACCGAACTCGGTTTCTTTAGCACGTTTTTCAAGCCATTTTCCGAAGAGAGAATTAGCTTCTCCACGCCCCTTCAATTCGATGATTTCACCCTCAACTTTACTGCCTAAATATGCTTGATTTTCGGCGCCCGATTTTTGCGAAATATTTTTTGAAAGTTTTTTTCCTTCACCCCCCTCAAACTCGTCTTTTTCGTCAATTTTTGCCTTTTCCGCACTTCCCCAGCCCTCCATTTCCTCTCTTAGCGAAGATGAAATTGCCTCAATTATCGCTTCACGGGCTAGTGGAATATTATTTTCCTCCTCCGATTTAGAATCCGATTCCTCTTTTGAGGGTGTTTCTTTTTCTTTTTCATGCCAAACCAGCTCCACTATCTCCTCCATCTCTTCTTCTGTCACCTCATCAGCTTGTTCGATGATTTCATGAATCTTCCTTGCTTCCTTACGGAACGACTCCCCGAACATTAGCTCGAACAAAGCTTTCCTAGATTCGCAATGTGCGGCGGCGGCAAAAAGATCCTTACGTTGGTCGAGATGGCCCGCGTCTTTAGAAGCTTTTGCGAGTAACATTCTGAAAGGCCCGCTATAAGGATGATTCTCTACTAACTCGACTAGCTCCTGACGAACATCGGCAAGGTTTTCATTCTTGCGATCTAGAAGATTATTAAGTTTATCGATATTCATCACTTGCAAGTTACCAATTTCCTAGGCTTACGTTGAAAATATCTTGCGACAAAAGTTCGGCCACTTCTTCTACTATAGCATCTTCCATAGAGAATAAATCGGAACTACTAGGAACATCTACAAATCGAGAGAACTTCCTTTGAAAACTTAGCTTATCATCAAGAGTGTTCGTGTACGAAATATCGACGGTTATAGTAATTCTATTTGCGCCTGCTACTTCATCGCCCTGAACGTTAATAGGTTGAACCGTCCATCCCACGATTTTTCCTGAGAACTGCAATTCGCCATCATTTGCTCCGACCAGTTTTAAGACGGACTGCCTTTGAACTCTAGCGATTACCGCCTCGGTAATATTGAGCGCAGACGTTGCGGAAACAAGAGGGTGAATCGCTTCAAATTTCGTAACGCTAAAAGTATCCGCACCCGAAGTAGAAGCGCCGTAGGGAGAGTAAACTCCGCAACTTACAAGCATCATTAGGCTTAATATCTTAATCGCCCTTATCATTTTAAGTCGTACTCTTTAATCTTTCGATATAGCGTTCGCTCTGAAATACCTAACTCCTCAGCTGCGTCCTTTCGTCTATTACTATGCTTCTCTAGTGCTCTTTTAATAAGTTCACGTTCAGAATCAATTAATGATAGACTTTGCTCAACCTCTTCAGCTTCGTGAACTATAGGAGTTGATGATGGAGAAACGGTTTGGGCTCTGAGAATCAAGGGTAAATTAGAAGAACTATCCTTAGAATTATCTGAAGAGGTAGATTGTGTTTCAATCGGTTCCTCGAAAACCCTTTTAACTATAGCTTCATCTGCCCCGCTGAGTGAACCACCATTATTTATCATGCCTAGAACGAGTGACTTTAGATCGTTCAAATCGCCCTTCATTTCGAATAACACCTTGTATAACATCTCCCGTTCATTTCTCCCTGCGTCGCTTTCCTCAAATCCATCATTGCCTTTATTTACCTTGACAGGAAGACGAGATCTATGAGTTTCGGGAAGATATCCAAGCAGCACATCGGAATTGAGTCGTCTATCTGTTTCTAAGACAGACATCTGCTCCGTAATGTGCTTTAATTGCCTGATATTTCCAGGCCAAGGATAATGCTCTAAAAGCTCTATCGCATCTGGCGAAAGAGATAGTGGCGGCATTCGGTGTAGTTCACTGAAGTCAGTTGTGAATTTTCTAAATAAAAGATGTATGTCGTTTGAGCGATCTCTCAAAGGTGGCATTTGAATCGGCACTTGGTTGAGACGATAGTATAGATCCTCGCGAAACTTCCCTTTATGGAACGCTTCATCAAAATCCACATTCGTTGCAGCCACAACCCTCACATCCGTTTTCTGAGTCGAAGACGACCCAACCTTCATGAATTCCCCCGACTCGAGAACCCTCAATAATCTCACTTGAGTAGTAACCGGTAGCTCTGCAACTTCATCTAAAAATATCGTTCCTCCATCAGCTTCTTCGAAGTAACCCTTTCGAGAATCAACTGCGCCTGTAAATGCGCCTTTCACGTGACCGAAAAGCTCCGAATCAATGGTTCCTTCAGGAATCGCGCCACAATTGACAGCGATGTACTTACCGTGCTTACGCTTACTGAATTGATGCACAATTTTAGGCATCACCTCCTTACCAGTTCCACTTTCACCCAGAATAAGCACCGAAAGGTCTGTAGGCGCCACTTGAGCAGCAATTGTTATCGCTCTATCAAGTGAAGGACTTGTTCCTATTACACCAAACCTTTGTTTTACTGCTCCTACGTTCATAATTTATTTATGCATCTGCTTTATCGGTAGTTACCTCTCCTATAAGAGTAACTGATGTACATCTAAGTGCTCTGACATTTACGTAATCACATGGCTTTAAATCGCCTTTATCAAAAATCATTACGGTATTGTGGGTATTACGACCGTAAAATTTCTCATCACTCTTTTTACTCACCCCTTCTACTAAAACTCGGTATACTTTTCCAACCATTTTTTGAGTAAGAGCGGAAGCATATTGGCGTTGATGTAAGATTACTTCAGATAGCCTAGATCCTTTTAATTCTTCAGGAACGTCGTCCTCGAACTTTCTAGCGGCCAACGTCTTAGGACGTTCGCTATACTTAAAGTTGTAAGCCATTATGAATCCCACTTCTTTCAATAACGTCATCGTTTCTTGATGCTCCTCCTCGGTCTCACCACAAAAGCCTGTGATAATATCTGTCGATAATTCACATCCCGGTAGAATCTCACGAATCGCAGCAATTCTGCCCAAATACCATTCACGAGTGTATCCTCTATTCATTCTCTTAAGCATAGCACTTGAACCTGACTGAACTGGAAGGTGAATGTACTTACAGAGATTTTCGTGCCTAGACATAGCGTGAAGTACGTCGTCAATCATGTCTTTTGGATGGCTTGTCGAGAATCTAACCCTTAAATCTGGATTCACCTCGGCTACCATTTCTAAAAGTTCTGCAAAACGAACAACCGGCTGAGAAGGGTCTTTAACATTCCCTTTTATATCGAGGTTCCACTTGTAAGAATCCACGTTTTGGCCTAAAAGAGTCACCTCACGATAGCCCTTATTGTACAAGTCAAGAGACTCAGCCACAATACTTTGAGGGTCTCTACTACGCTCACGACCGCGGGTAAATGGAACCACGCAAAAAGAACACATATTATCGCATCCACGCATTATGCTCACAAATGCCGTCACACCAGCAGTATCAAGCCTTACAGGGCTTATTTCCGCGTATGTTTCCTCTCTAGAAAGAAGCACATTGACTGCCTTTTGACCGCCATTCACTTTCTGCACAAGTGAAGGTAAATCTCTATACGCATCAGGCCCTACAACAAGGTCAACGAGCTGCTCCTGCTCGAGTAAATCTTCCTTCAACCTTTCAGCCATGCACCCAAGCATACCCACCACAAGCTGACGATTTTTACGTTTGTAGCGCTTAAATTCTTTCAGTCTATTGCGAACTCTTTCCTCAGCTTTTTCTCTAATCGAGCAAGTATTCACTAGGATCAAATCTGCCTCGGTTTCATCCTTTGTTGTAGAATATCCCGCATCACTCATGATTGATGCAATGATTTCTGAGTCGCTGAAATTCATTGCGCACCCGTAACTCTCAAGAAATAATTTCTTCAACTTCACTCCTTCTCCATCTTGATTTAACATAGACGGATCTAACAGAATTGCTTCTCCCTGTCGTGCTTCATTAATATTTCTATCACCTTCTCTCATTAAATTATTTCTTGCAAATATACTAGCACAATAGGGAGGTGACAAATTGTCACCCCTAAAGGGGTATCTCAAAAACAAAAAAACTTCTTCCTAATAAGGTACTAATTGTAATAAAATTTCACTTTCTTTGCCACCGAAAAACAACACTCATGTCGAAGAATCTAGTCATAGTCGAGTCACCTGCGAAGGCGAAAACCATTGAAGGATACTTAGGAAAAGACTTTATTGTGAAGTCTAGTTTCGGTCACATCCGCGACCTGCCAAAGGGTAACAAGGCAATCGACATCGAGAATAACTTCACTCCTAAGTATGAAATTAGCGATGATAAGAAGAAAGTAATCGCTGATCTCAAAAAAGCGATGAAGGGAACTGATATGGTATGGCTCGCGACTGATGAAGACCGCGAAGGAGAAGCTATTTCATGGCACCTAGTCGAAGCACTAGGCCTTAAGCCAGAGAACACTAAACGTATTGTCTTCCACGAAATAACGAAAAGTGCTATCCTTAAAGCAATTGAAAATCCAAGATCCGTAGACACGAATCTTGTGAACGCTCAACAAGCGAGAAGGATACTCGATAGACTTGTGGGATTTGAACTAAGCCCTGTTCTTTGGAAAAAGGTAAAGCCAAGCCTCAGCGCAGGAAGAGTTCAAAGTGTGGGCGTTAGAATTATCGTTGATAGAGAGAGAGAAATTGATGCTCACCTGGCATCATCTAAATTCAGAGTTGTTGGAGAATTCACAACTGCACATGGGAAAAACTTAAAAGCAGAGTGCAAGTCTCGTTTTAAGACTGAAGACGAAGCTCTAGCTTTTTTGAACGCTTGCGTAGGCAGTTCTCACACTATCAAGTCACTCGAGACTAAGCCCGCTAAAAAGAAACCTACCGCTCCATTTACTACCTCTACTTTACAACAAGAAGCATCTAGAAAGCTTGGTTTTTCTGTTTCTAGAACTATGAGTGTCGCCCAAAAACTTTATGAGGCTGGTCGTATCACATATATGAGAACTGACTCCGTAACATTGAGCGAATCAGCTCTCGATGGGGCAGCGAAAGCTATCAGTTCTGCATATGGAGATGAATACTGTGAGAGAAGGACTTTCGCGAATAAATCTAAAGGTGCTCAAGAGGCTCACGAGGCGATTCGTCCTACAGATTTCTCTGTGAATTCACATAACGGAAAAGTTGAAGAAGAAAAGCTCTACGCATTGATTTGGAAGCGCGCTATCGCATCCCAGATGTCTGACGCGCGACTTGAAAAAACTACTGTCACCATCGATGTTAGCGGAAGCGAAGAAGTTTTCGTAGCTCGTGGAGAGGTTATCACTTTCGAAGGATTCCTCAAGGTTTACCTCGAAGGAAC
>DQRJ01000055.1 GCA_015663855.1 Flavobacteriales bacterium
CCGAGACGTCAACTATCGACTCAATGGCTTCTCAGCTCGTTGCGTCCGGAATTAATCTTAAATCAAATGAAACACCTCTTCACTATATCACTATGTTTCTTAGCGCTTTCTTTTAGCGCTCAAGAGCCTGATGGTATATATGATATACTAATATGTCCTGAGGACCTTAACGGAGATGGGGTTATTGGTGTGCAGGATTTATTACTTGTATTAAGTGAGTTTGGGTGTAGCTCATCATGTGAACATGATATAAATCAAGATGGTTATGTAGCTGTTCAGGATATACTTCAGCTCCTGAGTGAGTTTGGAAATACATGCGGAAGCCCTGCATTTCAAAATTGTGGCGACCAAATATTACATGAAGGTTACAATTACTCTACAGTTCAAATAGGTGAGCAGTGTTGGTTCTCTGAGAACTGTAGATATCTTCCCGAGGTGTCACCCGTTTCAGTAGGTTCAGTTACTGTGCCTCAATACTATGTACACAGTTATGCGGGTTCTGAAGTAGGCGAAGCAATAACCTTAAGTAACTACGAGACCTATGGTGTACTTTATAACCATCCAGCTATTATTTTGACTGAAATTTGTCCTGTAGGATGGCATGTGCCTAGTGATGATGCTTGGACCATACTATTTGATTATTTGGGAGGAGAAGCTATTGCAGGAGAAGCAATGAAATCTGAATTTCCATTTTGGAATGGAACTAATTCTAGTGGGTTCAGTGGATTAAAAGGTGGTTATCGTTATTCTTCGGATTCCTTAGGGTCAGGCCAAACCGTCAATCTTGATTACGAAGGATACTGGTGGAGTTCTTCATCACAAGATGAAATCGCCTCTATGATTTTATTGCGTTTGTACGATCAATTTGTTTTACGTTGGGAGATAAGTGTTGCGAGTGCGCTCTCTGTGCGTTGTATAAAAGACTAACATTCATCTGACACCTCAAGTCTTTGATTATTTTAAGTCGTTATTGTCTAGGTATAAAAGAAAATCTATAATAATAGATCCGCTACATACGCTGTACAACTTTCGTCATAGCGGAGCTATAGAGATATACAAGCGTACAGGCTATTAACGATACTTCAACCTGCCATGGGGCACGCGTCTTTAGCTATTACTTTAGGTTATTTGCGAGGAATAGAACTGCTTAGTGGTAGATTTGCAAAATGCATCCAAACGGCCCCCCAACAATGATACTTGTTCTAGCGATTATGCTATGTGTTGTAGCCGTGATAGAATGGATGGCATTTAGGCTCGTGAAGAGGAGGTGGGATAGTAAAGATTGGTGGAAATTGGTGGGTAGGGTTTGGATAGTAATGACCATCGTTCTATGGGCGTGCTTTACTACTAGTATGGTGAATTACTCGGATTGGAGTGTGAGGTTGCCGAGTCTTGTGGCGTGCTTTTCTTCAGCGTTTTTCGTGAATTTATTCCCTAAGTTGATCCTCGCATCGTTTCAGATATTAGATGATGTGAGATACTTGGGTGCAGCGATTTTTAAGAAGGCGAAGGTGACAAAGCCGAGCAATCCCATTCCGAGAGCCTCGTTCTTAAATTACGTGGGAGCGGGGGTGGCGGCTGTGACTTTCGGGGCGATTTTCCAGGGAGTGGTTTGGGGTAAATATGCGTACAGGGTGGAGAACGTGAAGGTGCCATTGCCGAATTTGCCTGACGCATTTAAAGGCCTCCGCATAGTCCAAATCTCAGATGCACACCTCGGCTCATTCATCGGGCAACCACAGAAAGTTTTAGACGCCTTAAAGACAGTGAACGAGTTGAAGGCGGATATGATTTTGTTTACGGGAGACTTAGTAAATAGTACGGCGGGGGAGGCGGAATCGTGGATAGCGGCTTTCGCGGAATTGAAAGCTCCGATGGGGAAGTATAGTATTATGGGGAATCATGATTATGCCGAGTACGGGGAGTTCGCTCCGGGCGAAAGTGAGGCGAGCGTGAAAAGGCTTCACGAAATACATTCTGAGATGGGATTTCATTTGATGCTCGACGAGCATGTTCATTTCGAAGCGAGTGATGGGTCGAAGATTGTTCTTGCGGGAGTTGAAAATTGGGGGAGAAATTTCGGTAAAAAAGGCGACCTAAAGAAAGCTCTTGCCGGAAGTGATAGCGAGAATCTAACCACGATATTGATGAGTCACGACCCTAATCACTACGAAGACGAAGTAATGAACGGTCTAGCCCCAGTCGATCTCACTTTGAGCGGTCATACGCACGGAATGCAGATGGGTATTAAGATCGAATGGCTCGGAATCGACTACTCCCCAGTTTCAATGTTCTACAAAAGATGGGGCGGACTTTATAAAGATGGCTCCCAATTCCTTCACGTAAACCGAGGTTTCGGAGTTCTCGCTTTCCGAGGTCGAATAGGTATGCCACCGGAAATCACCGTTTTAGAGTTAGTTTAATCTTAGTTAAAAAGTGATTAACTTTGCCCCATCCTCATATGGCTGTGAGGCTAGAGAGCCTCGAGATGTATCAATATCTTGGGGCTTTTGCTTTTTGCGAATTTTCGCAAAATTTGACTTAATCTCTTTATCTTTCGAGTGATGAAAGAGAAAGCAGAAATTCTAAAGTACATAGCTGACCATCCGGGATCAAAGGTGAAAGTTGCGGTTACGGATATCGATGGGGTTTTGAGGGGGAAGTTTATGCGTAAAGAGAAGTTTCTGAGCGTTTTAGAGAGTGGTTTTGGATTTTGCGATGTGATATTTGGTTGGGATTGCGCTGACGTGTCCTACGGTTTACAAAAGGAAAGTGATATTACGGGGTGGCATACTGGATATCCCGATGCGCAAGCTGTTGTGGATATTAATACGTTTCGGAAAGTACCTTGGGATGGAGGGACGCCGTTTTTCTTGGCAGATTTCGTGAAAGATGGGGGTGAAGCGTTGGAGGTTTGTCCTAGACAGTTGCTTAGAAAAGTTAAGGCGGAGGCCGAAGAGATGGGGTTTAAGGCCATGTATTCCCAGGAGTTTGAGTGGTTTAATTTTGATGAGACGCCTGAAAGTTTTGCCCAAAAGGGATATAAAAATCCTAAACCGATGACGCCTGGCATGTTCGGTTATTCGCTGTTAAGGGCGAGTCTGAAGTCGGAGTATTTTGACGATATTTTCGAGTTGATGGAGGAGTATGACATCCCCCTTGAGGGCTTGCACACCGAGACGGGGCCTGGGGTTTATGAGGCCGCGATTCTGTATGACGACATCCTCGAATCGGCTGACAGGGCTGTGCTTTTCAAGACTGGCGTGAAGGAAATTGCTTACAAGCATGAGGTTATGGCTAGTTTTATGGCAAAGCCAAACCCCGACCTCCCAGGCTGTTCTGGTCACGTACACCAAAGCTTGTGGAAGGATGGGAAGAACGTCTTTTTCGATTCCAGTGACGAAAACGGAATGAGCGAGACGCTTAAGTCATTTATCGCGGGTCAACTTCATTGTTTACCACATATCATGCCTATGGTCGCTCCCACGACAAATAGCTTTAAGCGTCTTGTCGATGGGGCTTGGGCACCTACTACTTTAACGTGGGGTGTCGATAACAGAACTACTGCTTTTAGAGTGCTTTGCTCGGGAGAGAAATCGGCGAGGGTTGAGGCTAGAGTGTGCGGATCGGATACAAATTCCTACTTAGCGATGGCGGCGTGTCTTGCGTCGGGGTTGTTTGGTATTAAACATAAGATGAAGTTAGAGCAGCCGGCGACTTCGGGGAATGGGTATGAGGAGAAGTCTCATGGAACCTTGCCTGCTTCATTGAAGATTGCGACGGAAAAAATGAGGAAATCATTCGTGGCGAGAGAGTTGTTTGGGGATGCTTTTGTGAAACATTTTACGAAGACGCGGGAGTGGGAGGTGAAGCAATTTGAGGAGTCGAAGAGTGATAATTGGGAGTTTAAGAGGTATTTCGAAATTATTTAAGAGGGTTATTAAAATGCATGATTTTCAGAAATTGGTCAGTTTTTCTTTTCCAACGAATATTCTTTTCGGGTGTGGGGCGGTTAAAGAACTAGGGCCACATCTCTTAGGGCAGTCTTTTAAGTGTCCGTTGATTGTTACGGATCCAGTTGTTGCGGAGTTAGGGTTTTTTAAGGACATAGTGAGCTCGTTAGAAAGCCAGGGGTTACGCGTTACGGTGTTTTCGGAGATTCATAAAAACCCCGTAAAATCGGATGTGATAGCTGGAGGCGATGTTTACGAGGCGAATGATTGTGATTGTATTGTGGGAGTCGGAGGAGGTGCCGGACTTGATGTTTCTAGGGCGATAGGGTTGCGAGTGAATCATAAACGCGATCTGTTTGATTACGACGACTTGATAGGTGGTGATAAGTACGTTACAGAAGACGTTCCGTATTTAGTAACCATCCCTACGACTTCTGGGACGGGGAGTGAAGTTGGGAGGTCAGCGATAATTTCTGAGGATGAGAGCAAGAGAAAGCGGATCCTGTTTTCGCCTAAGCTGCTTGCGTCGCAAGTTTTTGCCGATCCGGAGTTGACTTACGGTTTGCCGCCGTCGATTACTGCCGCAACAGGTATGGATGCCCTCACTCATTCTATGGAAGCTTTTATTGCGAAGGGATATCATCCCATGGCAAGTGGGATAGCTTTAGAAAGTATTAAAATGTGTGCTCGATCTTTAGAGTTGGCGGTAAAAGAACCAAAAAACGCTCAGGCACGCGGAGAAATGCTTCTCGCTTCTTTAATGGGAGCTGTTGCATTCCAAAAAGGTCTCGGAATCGTTCACGCTACGGCTCACCCATTGAGCACTTTGCTCGATATGCATCACGGCCTAGCTAACAGTATGATGATTCCTTACGGAATGGAGTTTAATGAGGTAGGGATGGAGGAGGAGTTCGTGGAACTTGCCGCTGCACTCGGTGCAAAAGGTAGCGTGAGTGAGTTTTTACATGAACTAAAAAGTAAGTTGGGATTGCCTGAAAAGTTGAGTGATATAGGAGTGAAAGAAGAACATTTAGACGACCTAGTCGAGCTCGCTTTTACAGATTTTTGTTTGCCCGCTAATCCTCGTGAAGCTAGTAAAGCTGATCTGAGAGCGATTTATGAAAAAGCACTTTAAGACCTGCTAGATATGATTAAGCTAGGAGTTTCATCCGCATTTATTTATCCCGATTTGAATAGGGCGACCTTCGGAGCGAAGAGTTTATGCTTTCTAGAAAAGGATATGGCGAATTATTTGAGTAGGGAGGGAGTGATGCCGGTTTTAGTGCCCGACCTAGATTCTGATGAAGCGCTGGAGGCTTTTATGCTGGAAATTGACGCGCTCGTCCTTCAAGGCGGCAGCGATATTGCCCCGGAGACTTATGGAGAGAAACCTGTGCTAGAGGGGAAGTGGCTAGGAGATAGGTGCAGGGACGACTTTGAGCTCAAGCTGCTAACGATTGCTGTGCGCATGAAAAAGCCAGTTTTCGGTATCTGTCGTGGCTTTCAGTTAATTAATGTGTTCTTCGGAGGGACTTTGTTTCAGGATATGGAATACCAAACAAAAACTTCCTTCCCTCACCGTGACGCTATACTGTACGATCAACTAAACCACACTATAGATCTCGTTCCGGGCTCTTTGCTCCAGGAATTAATTGAAGCAAAACCCGACATCTCTGATTCGGAATCTCTCAAAGTGAATTCCGTTCATCATCAAGGCGTAAAGGATTTAGGAAGTGACTTAGAGGTGATGGCATTTTCTTCAGAGGATAATGTAATTGAAGCGTTTATCCATAAATGCGAGAATGTTATGGGAGTTCAATGGCATCCCGAATTTTTCTATAATTCCAAGGAGCTTCTTTTCGACTCGGATATTCTATTTCGACACTTTCTAAGCTTAATTAAAAAATAAAATGCAGGACTCAACAACTTTAAAGGAGAAGTTAGAAAAGGCAAAGAGGGCGCAAAAGGTTTGGTCTAAAGAGGATTTGAAGACCCGCATAAACTGGATCCCCGTTTACAAAAAGTTGTTGCTAGATAACGTGGATGAATTAGCTGGGATACTTTCTGCAGAGATGGGCAAGCCAGTGAGCCAAGCGGTGGGAGAGATCAAAGGCGCAACGGGACGCCTGGACTTCTTCTATGAAAACTCAGAGAAGTATTTAGAAGAGGAAATTATTATGGAAAGCGACTCTCATATAGAGAAAATCGTTAGAGATCCACTCGGAGTAGTTGTGAATATTTCTGCCTGGAACTTTCCGTACAACATCGGGTTCAATGTTTTCGTGCCGGCTGTCGTGGCGGGTAATGCGGTGCTATACAAACCATCCGAAATCACGCCTTTAACGGGCGAGAAAATGATTGCGCTTATGCACGAAGCTGGCGTGCCGGAGGATCTGGTAATAACCGTCCAAGGCGCAGGAGATGTCGGCTCGAAGCTACTCGACTTAGATATCGATGGTCTGTTTTTTACGGGGTCGTATGGGACAGGTAAAGCGATTCATAAACAACTTTCGGGAAGGATGATTCCGTGTCAATTAGAGCTCGGTGGAAAAGACCCCGTATATGTAAGTGCCGACAACTCTGATTTGGATTCCGTGGCGGAAGATTTAGTGGAGGGGAAGTTTTGGAATAACGGCCAGTCGTGTTGTGCTGTCGAGCGCATTTACGTGCACCATTCTCATTACGAGGAACTTGTTAAGTTGTTTACGGAAAAAACTAAGTCACTTATTATAGGCGACCCCAAGGACGATTCTACTTTCTTAGGACCTCTCGCACGCCCTGAAGCAGTCAATCTTCTACAAGCCCAAACCCAAGACGCCCTATCCAAAGGTGCAACTCTCGAATGTGGAGGAAGCTCACCATCTCAATTTAAGGGCGCCTATTTCAAGCCAACAGTTCTCTCGAACGTAAACCACTCTATGTCTGTAATGATGGACGAATCATTCGGACCGATAATCGGCATCCAAAGCGTCTCTTCTGACGAGGAGGCTGTTAAATTAATGTTAGACACTGAATTCGGGTTATCCTCAGCTGTGTTTTCAGACTCTTACGAAAGCGCCGAGTCTATCCTAGAAGAAATGAATTCAGGTACAGTTTATTGGAACTGCTGCGATAGAGTATCGCCTAACACCCCATGGTCAGGAAGGAATCATTCAGGAATCGGGTCTACTCTCAGCTATATGGGGATTCGCGCATTCACTCAGCCTAAATCTTATCAAATAAAGTTGTAGCTACATCCGGGTATTCCATGATGTAGTACATTTGGTTAAACCTTAAAATTATTTATTATGGAAGAGAGTATCGAGCTTATATTTTATGTTGTGTTGGGATTGCTGTTTCTGAAAGGAGCTTTATATATGGTGAAGCAGAAACACGCTGTAGTAATTGAGCGATTAGGAAAGTTTAATAAAGTGTCAAAAGCGGGTTTACACTTTAAGATTCCTGTAATTGACAAAATTTCAGGGTCCGTTAATCTGAGAGTTAGAGAACTTCCTGTTGAAGTGGAAACAAAGACAAAGGATGATGTATTTGTGAAAATTGTAGTTTCAGTTCAATTTTTTGTTATTGATAATAGTGAAGGGATTAAACATTCATTTTACGAATTAAACAACCCAGAACAACAGATTCAATCTTACGTTTTCGATTCTATTCGATCTGAGGTTCCTCTTATGGAACTCGATGATGTTTTCGCTCAGAAAGAAAAAATCGCTCAAGCTATTAAAAGCGAGCTTTCTGAAACTATGCGTCAATTCGGGTTTGACTTTATCAAAGCCCTAGTAACGGATATCGATCCTGATGCAAAAGTTAAGCACTCTATGAATGAGATTAATGCTGCAAAACGTATGAAGGAGGCGGCCAAGGAAGAAGCGGCTGCAGCGAAGATTAGAGTCGTAGCGGCTGCCGAAGCGGATGCAGAAAGTAAGAGGTTAGCAGGAGAGGGCATTGCACAACAAAGAATCGCGATCGCTAATGGTTTAAAAGAATCTGTTGAGGAGGTTAAGTTAGCGATGGAAGAACACGTGACTAGCCAAGATATTATGAATATGCTTTTTATGACGCAGCATTACGAAACTATTTCGAAACTGTCGGAGAATAACACAAGCACTATTTTCATGCCTTACTCTCCCGATAACGTTGGAGATCTGCAGATGCAAATTCAAAGTAGTTTGATTGCTGTAAATTCAATGAAAAATAAAAAGGAATCTAAGAAGTAACTAACTGCTTTAGAAGTCTAGTGTCTTTTTCAAATTTCGTTGAGTAATTTCGTTACATGAATAAACTAGATCTTTCGATTTATTTTTTAATCCTCGGATTAATTTCATCCGCTTCTCTTTCAGCCCAAACCCAAAACCCTGCCATCAAAGCCGGTAATGTCCTTGTTATGGGTGCTATGCGCAATGTTATGTGGAAAGGGGAGTTGTTTGGAAAGATGAACCTCGATACGATTTCTAATCGTGAAGGTTTATACGGAGTAGGGCCTTTAGAGTATCTACGTGGAGAAATTCTAATTGTGGACGGTGTAAACTATATCTCTACTGTTGACGAAAAAGGCGATGTTTCTGTAGTTGTAAACTCCGATGTGAAAGTTCCCTTTTTCGTGTACGCAAACGCTATAGAGAGCGACTTCGTCGAGCTAGAACTTCCCTCTAAAATTCGCTCCATTTCCGATATCGAAGCCTTTATCGACGACGCTACCACCGATAGAGTTCGACCTTTCGTTTTCAAACTCCACGGTACTGTTTCGAAAGCAAACTATCACATCCAGAACCTACCTCTCGGCACCTCCGTTTCTAACCCGGACGAAGCTCATAGCGGCCAAGTAAAGTTCGAACTCCACGACGAAGAAGTCGACATAATCGGTTTTTTCTCGACCGAACACCAGGCCGTTTTCACCCAT
Organism: Flavobacteriales bacterium; assembly: GCA_015663855.1. GTDB lineage: Bacteria > Bacteroidota > Bacteroidia > Flavobacteriales_D > Sanyastnellaceae > UBA974. The sequence goes on from DQRJ01000055.1 coordinate 8,851, forward strand.
CACGACACGTTCCTACATATGCACATCATAACTGAGGACCGCACGAAAATGGGTCACCTTGATGCTGTGAAGCTCGAAAACATGACGATTTCGCTTCCAAAAAACTGATTATCAAGATCATCTTAGTAAAGAGATAAATTCACTACTTTTGCACCCGCTAAAAGGCTATTCAGATGAAAAGAATTAACGAGTACAAAAGATTATTTGAGGTTGAAGGAGTAATTGAGCTTGCTCCTTTGAAGAAGAAATATCGTTCTTTAGTTAAGGAATGGCATCCTGATAAATTTCCTGATGGAGGAGACAAAGCAGTCGAGGCAGAAGATATGAGCCGTAGAGTAATCGATGGATATCACTTTTTAGTTAGTATTTCACCTGCTACTAAGGAGGCAAACCTTCCTGAGTTCACTACCACTACTACGACTGCGATGATAGATGATTTGCAGCACAAGGGGATGCGTCTTGAGATTACTTTCACTGACGGAAACACTTATGAGTTCTTCGGAGTAAACAAGCAGCTCTTTACAAAGCTCATCAACTCAGACAAGCAGTTGAGGTTTGCAAAAAGAAAGATCTTCGGTACATGTGTATATCGCAAAGCAAAGAGCGGGACAAAGGAGGAATAAACTCTTCTAATTTTATTCATTTTGAATATCTTCTTTTTAGCCGTATCTTAATCCTTCTATTTTTATAGGATTAAACAGATATGAGTAAGAAAATTTACATTATTCACGAGAATGATGAGTGGATTATACAGCTAAAGCAAGAACTGGAGATTCTAAATCAGCCATATGAAACGTGGTTTATTGATGAGTTAGAGCTGGATTTGGACTCTACGCCTCCAGAAGGTGTATTCTACAACAGAATGAGTGCTTCCTCGCATACGAGAGGGCATAGGTACGCACCCGAGATGACTGGCGCATTACTTTCTTGGTTGAAAAGCCACGGACGAACCGTGATTAATGATAGAGACGCATTGCGTCTAGAATTGAGCAAAGTAGAGCAATACACAGCCCTAAAGTCTGCTGGAATAACGACTCCTGAGACCATCGCTGTGAATTCCATCGATTTGCTGTTTGACGCGACTGTGAAATTGAATAAAACGCCGTTCATAGTCAAGCCGAACCGCGGTGGTAAAGGGACTGGCGTTCAGCTATTCTACACCCTTGAGGGGTTGAAGTCATCGATAGAGAATGATGCGTTAGGAGAGAGTTTGGACGGTATGTGGTTAGTCCAAAGCTATATTAAGCCTTCCGACGGCTGCATTACTAGAGTCGAATTCATAGGGGGAGAGATGATTTATGCCGTTCGTGTTGACGCTTCAGGCGGTTTCGAGCTTTGTCCAGCAGATTCTTGTCACGTAAATGATGATTTCTGTCCTACAGACAGTGTAGGCTCGAAGTTTTCGATACATCAAAATTATGAAAATGATGAGATCCACAAATACAAAAGCTTCCTGTCTTCTAACGGAATCGGCATCGGAGCCATAGAGTACGCTCGTGATTCTACAGGTAAAAGATATGTCTACGATGTAAACACGAACACGAATTATAATAATAAAGCCGAGCTCAACGACGGAGGCGAGATCCAAGGCATGAGAGAAATAGCGAAGTTCCTGACTTATAAACTCAATAATAAGCGTTTATAACCTGAGTCAGATTGTGGATTGTCTGTGAGTAAATAGTGGCAAGGTTTTCGTAACCCCGCCCGATATTCACGGAATGATTAAAGGACCGTTTAAGAATCCGTTTTTTGTTGCAGTTGCACTTATTGCAGTGATAGCAATAGGGTTAGTTGTAGTGCCTAAGATGCAGGTTGATATTCTTCCTGCATTCCGTAAGTCGGCAATGCAAATTTTGACCTTATACCCCGGAATGCCTACTGAGGTTGTGGAGAAGGATATAACTAGTAGGATGGAGCGTTGGACTGGTCAGTCGAACGGGATTTTAAAGCAAGAGTCGAAGAGTTTAATGGGGGTGAGCATTGTGACGAACCACTATCGCTCGGATATTGATCCCGCTGAGGCGATGGCGAATACTTCCGCTTATGCGATGAGCGACATGTATTATCAGCCACCGGGAACCTTACCTCCCATGGTTCAGCCCTTCGATCCGACGGCTTCCACGCCTTTAATGCTGCTCACAGCTTCGAGCGATGTTAAGTCAGGTAAAGAGTTATATGATGTAGCGTATTACGCTTTGCGTCAGATGCTTAGCGGAGTGAAAGGAATCATTGCACCTGCCGCGTATGGAGGATCGAAACGCCGTATTCACATCTATGTAGATCCAGTGATGTTGGAGGCGTATAATTTATCCCAAACCCAGGTTAACGACGCCATTAAGCGCAATACCACGATGATTCCTTCCGGAATCGCTGAGATAGGAAATATCAATTACAGTATCGACGCTCAGGGGATGATTAAGGATGTGGAGGACTTTAACGATATCGTTGTGGCGATGGTTAATGGTCGTGCGATACAGGTCAAGGATATCGGATTCGCGGCTGATGCGGCGGCGATTCAAACTAACATAGTTCGTGTGGACGGGAAGAATCAGGTTTACCTCCCGATTTTTAAACGTACAGGGAGTAATACGATCGAAGCGGTTGAGGCAGTGAGGGCGGCTCTTCCGAAATTGAAGGAGAGACTTCCTGATGACGTACAGTTGAACGTGATTTTCGACCAAAGCTCGTATGTTCGTCGTTCTATTAGCGGACTGATGTTCGCAGGTTTAGGCGGGCTCGTTTTAGTGGCGCTCATTCTTTTACTCTTCCTAGGAAATGTGCGATTCGCTTCGATTGCGGTATTCGCGATTCCTCTTAGTGTATTAGCGGCTTTAGTGGCATTGCATGGACTAGGTCAAGGTCTTAATTCCATTACTCTCGGAGGGATAGCGCTAGCTCTGGGTCTTCTAGTAGATAACGCCATCGTAATGCTCGAGGATATAGATAGGCGAATGAAGCTAGGTATGGACTCTATGTCGGCGGCGAAAGAATCGGCCGTTTCTATGGCGGGTCCAGTACTTGCATCGACCCTCGCGATAGTAGCGGTGTTCGTTCCGATTTTGTTTTTCGAGGGTATCGCTCGGGATTTGTTCGGTCCGCTCGCAATGACTGTGACAGCTTGTATGTTCGCCTCGTACTTGTTTTCTATAGCAGTAGTTCCGCTCGCCGCGGGATTGTTCCTTCGTAATAAGGCGGTATCGCCAAATGAAGTGAAACGTACGGGGTTCGATAGAGCCCTCAACTCATTAGAATCACGTTATGAGAACTCTCTAAAGAAAATGGTGACCCGACCTATGTTTTTGGGAGCTATTATGGTGGCATTGACCGCTATGGCAGGGTTTGGCGTGACACAAACCGGCTATGAATTGTTTCCTAAAGAGGATGTAGGTCAGCTGGAAATTCAGGTGAGAATGCCGTCTGGAACTACGTTGAGTTCTTCGGAGAATACCATTGCTCAGATGGAGGAGGTGGTAAGGAATGAGCTGGGTACAGACTTGAATTTGGTGATTTCAAACATTGGAGTTTTCTATGATTTGCCTGCGGCTTACACCCCTAACTCAGGTACTCAGGATGCTTTTATTGGAGTCCAAATCATAGACGATGCCTCAACTTCTACTTCGGAATATGCGACTAGATTAAGGAATCGGTTTATAGATCAATTCCCTGGAGTAGAGTTGAGTTTTTATACTGGAGGCTTGATGACAGCAGCTTTGAATGAAGGAAAGCCCGCGCCGATTGACGTTAGGATTAAAGGAAATAAACTCGAAGTTTTAAGAGAGATAGCGGAGCAGGTGAGGGATCGTATTCGCGGGATTGATGGTGTGATGGACGCTAGGGTTCTCCAACGTTTAGACCAACCAACGAAGGAGGTCGATATAGACAGAGAGAGAGCAGCAAGGATGGGGGTAGACCCGGTCGATGCGATTAAAAACATGGTAGCGGCGTTTAGTTCTACAGCTACTTTTGATAAGTCGTTCTGGATTGATGAAGGCAACGGGAATCACTACTATGTAGGGGTGACGTACCCGGAGTATGCTATTGACGATAACGACGTGTTGGGCTCGGTGTTAGTTACAAGTTCACTCGGAGATAAGCCCGTTCCATTTAGGAATTTCTCAGTGGTAAGAGATAGGAATACAGCTGTTGAGATAAACCATCACAATCTATCGAGAGTTTTCAATGTGTACGCGAATATCGAAGGGCGAGATGTGGGAAGAGCATCTCAGGAAATTGAAAACAGTATAAAGTCTATTCGAGATAATTTACCTCGTGGGTATTCTTTAGATCTAGATGGGGAGGTGAGTGTGATGAGGAGTTCATTTGCGAACTTAGGTTTGGGATTAGGGTTAGCGCTTTTGTTCGCTTACTTGATTGTAGTACCCCTTTTTAGATCGTTTAAACAACCAATAGGGATGCTTCTGGCTTTTCCTCCAGCACTTGCAGGTGTGGTAGGTCTGCTTTGGGCTACAGGGACACCATTGAGCATACAGGCCTTGATGGGAGCAATTATGGTGGTGGGAATCACTGTCTCATACGGGAACTTGCTCGTGGACAGGATTAACAAATTGAGGGCCGAAGGCATGCCTTTGGAAGAAGCCTTGACTCAAGGTTCTCGCCAGAGATTGCGCCCGATTATTATGACTGCTTTAACTACAATTTTAGGATTGTTACCTACGGCGCTAGGCTTTGGAGGAACGTCAATAAATGAGCCATTAGCACTCGCTGTAATAGGAGGGACTGCGATGGCGGCGGTATTGACTTTGTATGTGGTGCCGGCGGGATATCGTTTGTTCTCTAAAGTTTGAATTTGAAGAGTTGAGTTTTGAAAAATTGATGATGAATTTGATGAAGATGATGAATTTATATAAAAAGAATTTTTTCAATGCGGTGCTGGTTTTTTCAGCTTTAGCATTGGTTATTTCGGGGTGCTCGGACGGAGTGAATTCTGGTGCTGGAAATACAAATGCGAAAAGCTCTGTGGAGAAGGTTTTGGTGGAAACGGTTACGCCTACTTTGAAAAATTTCGCGAAGGAATTGAAGGTGGTGGGAACAGTTGAGCCGCTTCAGTGGGTGGATATTTTGCCTCTTGAATCAGGCCAAGTATCACAGGTTCTTGTCGATTTAGGTGACTCTGTTGAAAAAGGGGAGCTTTTAGTAGTACTTGTAAATCCTATTATTACTCGTGAAGTTCAAGCTTTAAGGGTTGAGGCAGAAGCCGCTTCAAAGCAGTTAGCGAGGATAAAGGAAGCGATATCTTCAGCTCCGGGTCTTATTTCGGCTGCCGACTTAGACGAAGCGGAAGCGACTTCGGCTCGTGCTTCGGTGGCACTATCTGCTGGTGAAGATAGATTGATGTTTTTAGAGGTTCGAGCTCCTATCAGTGGAGTTGTTTCTGCACGGAATGTTCATCCGGGAGCGGTAGTGGAGAACGGTCTTACTTCTCCGTCTCAAGTGCCGATGTTGAAGATAGTCCAGTGCGCAGATGTACGGATTCGACTTCCTTATCCTGAGCGGGATATGAGGTTTATATCGGAGGGCGCAAATATTGAGTTGCACTTTCCAGATCTAGATCGCTCGATTTCTACTAAAGTAAGTAGAGTAGCAGCGTCAATTGACGCGAAATCTCGTACCGTAGATGTGATGGTCGATTTAGATGTGAATGATTGTTCTATACGTCCTGGTATTTACGTTGAGGGGGCTCTGATGGGCGGGTCGAAGGATAGCATAATGTCGTTACCGGCTGGTGTGCGCTTCATAGAAAACGGACTTCCGTTTGCGTCAGCCGTTATCGACGGAGTTGTGAAGAAGCTTCCTCTTACTATTCACGCCGAAGACAAAGAACATATCGCCTTTTCATCTGACGGAACAGGGTTTTCTACGGAGTTCATAATTACTGGTCGCAACCTCGTGAGCGAGGGAGAAGCAGTAAAAACTAGCCTCCGTAAATGAAATCGAATAGAAAACCCCTCCCGATAGCGATTTCGCTAGCCCTCGTCTTTACGGTAGCGATATCGAATCTCGCCACCTCACAAACGACGTCACTTACAGCCGAATACGTTCTTGAGCTAGCCCTTTCGTCACCAGTTTTCTTAAATGAATCGACGGCGAAACTTCATAAAGCCCAAGGCGAACTAGAGACTGCCAGAAGATGGTGGGTGCCCTCAACAACTATAGGGGCGACTAGTTATTCTCGTACTGGAAATGCTCTGAATTCTAATGGAGTCATTTTTACGGACGTAAACTCTAGTAGTGCTGAGCTAGGTATGGGGCTTAGTTTTAATGCAAATGCTGGGACTGGTTTTACGGGTGTTGAGGCTTCCAAGCACGCTTTAGATGCTACTGTGCAAGAGGTGAAGGCAGAGAGAGACTTGTTTATTTTGGCCTGCATGAATGCTTATATATCAGCAATTTCTGCGACTAAAGATTATGAGTTTCACTTGATTGCTGTGGATGAGTTGAGGGATTTTGAAAAGCAGTTTGAGGCTTTAGCTGGCCTGGGGCTTAATCCGCAATCTGATGTTCTTACTGCTCGAGCAGAACGTATGCAAATGGAAAGTAAGGTCCTGATTTTAGAAGCTGCTTTGATTAATATGCTGTCTGAATTAAGGGGCGCTTTGGGGATGCCGTCTATGCCTGAAGTAGACGGGGAATGGCCGAGTATAGAATCTCTACTTGGAATATCAGTAGTTTCGAATTCACTTTCCGGAGGGTATTTACTGAAGAATCCTCCTGCGAGACAAGCCCTTTCATATAGAGTTGAAGAGGCGAAGTCTGAGAGGAGCGCTTTGTCTAAGGATGTTTGGATGCCCGAGCTAAGGTTAAGTCCTATGATAGGACGGTTCGGAAGAGATTTTTCACCTGCTTCACTTTCTTTGACTTCGGAGTGGGTAGCGAGTTTGGTGCTGTCGTTCCCATTGGAGAGTTTGTTTTCAGGAGGGAAGAAGAAGGAGGCGGATGCGAAGGTAAATCTTTACTCGGCTCGTGTTGCTGAGTGGGATCTGAGAAATGCTGCGTATTGCGATGGGATGATCGCTCGGATAGAGCTCCTGAAGAAAGCTCTGGACTCTCAGCTCGAAGGTGTGTATGCTTCGGACTTAGCTCTTTCGGATGCTTATTTGCGATTGAGTCACGGTTTAGTAGATTCCATGGAGATTATGCAAATCGAACGATTACGTTTGGAATCTCACTCAAAAGCGATTTCCTTGAAAGAGAAGATCGTAAAATTAGAGTTTGAACTTATTACTCTTACTAATCCTCAATGGACAAAGGTGGTATCAAGATGAGATTAAAGTTAAAGTTTTATTCAATCGCGATGATGGCTATGGGCTTTGCCGTGTGTACGCCATACCACTTAGCTGCGCAATACTCTCTTGTGGTTACTTATGAAGAGGCATTGAACCCGGAATTAACTAAATATCTGGTGTTTGTGAAGTTGAGTAAAGTTACAGATAGGGTTAGTGCTATTTACGGGACGGATAAGGATGTTATGTGGATAGAAGCTCCCGACGGAGTTTTCAATAGCCCTTTCAATGCAGGGTGGTCTGCTTCGGGGATGAACCCGCTTTTTTTCGAGGCGATGCCAGCTATGGTTGATGATAGTTATGCAACCATAGGTTTGTCGATGCCCGCTTCAGGTGGGCCTGAGGGGTCTGAGGATCCGATAATGGTGGAGGATAGAGGAAATCCATGGACTACCTTTTTCAAGGAGAACGGTGCTTCGCGATTCGATATAAACACGAAAATGGGTGGGTCTTGGTTTACTCTGAAAACGTCAGCTAATGGGTTAGTGGGTGAGAATGGTTTGGTACTTATAGCCCAAATCACTACTTCTGGCGATATCCGCGGACGCATAAACGCTCAGATTTTCCCAGAAGGAGACGGGAAAAAAAGTACGCGCGTAAAGTTCGAATTTAACGGACTAGGAGAACATCCCGGCGAAATTATTACGACTCCGAACTAATCCCGAACCGATCTACAAGCAGATGTCTCCGAATGCGGCAAGGATATCAAGAACGTCACTTACCGTAACATTCGTATCGCCATCTACATCGTACTGACAGTTTAAGATGCACCCGAATTCCGAGAGTATCGCCAGTACATCAGCTACAGTGGTACTACCATCTGAGTTTAGGTCAGTAGGACATTGAAGTCCACACGGTTGAGGGCCGAATACCGCATTTCCTAAGAAGAAATTACAAGTAGGGTCACCGTCGAAAGCTACGTCTAGGTTGAGCCAGGCGCCTGTTGCAGGAACCGTCATAGTGTAAGTTGAACCGGAAGCTTCAAGAGTGATCGAACTGTTGTTTACTAAAAGCCCAGAACTAGCAGGAGCTCCCGTGTAGGTTACAGTGAAGTCAACAGAGTATGAATTCGAGATAGGATCGCAAGCTGTATATGAAAGCACACTCACGTCGCTAATGTTACATGGTATATCTGTCCCAGTCCAAAAAGCCGCGCCATATTCAGAGTCTCCGATATAATTAAAAGGAGGGAGGGCGTTAACATAAGTCCCCATTTCCCAAAACCCGAGTTGTGAGCTGACGGATTCGTTTGAATTGCCAGATCCTCCCCATTGGATGTAATCCATAAGTTCGTTAGTAGGGCCGTACAATTGAAGGTCGCCGATAGTTGCCTCCGCTCCCCAACCAGGCCAAGCGAATTGAACAGTTGCGCCTGAGGCAACGAAAAGGTCTTGGCCCCCAGAAAGCTCATCAAATGTGTTGTAGATGCCATTCGAGTAAACACCCCATTCAGAAATGTCACCGTCACAATCAGAAACATTCTTAACGCGAATCACATTAGAACTTGGATTCACATATATAAGGCGCACCAATGCACAGCAAGGAGAACGTTGAGTGTAGCAAGACTGCTGAGTAGCTTCACAAGTCAGGTCAGCATTGAAATACGCCGTAACATCCACTGTGGCATTGTCCGCCTGGATGTTAACAAGAGTAATTGTTTGGGGGCTGTTGTTAATGGCGTGAAGACCACCATTTACGTTAATGAAACCTGAGCCAGGAGGATTCTCATATGTGAGAGTGATTTGCTGAGTGTAAGAGTTAGTCGTAGGGTTGCAAGCGAGTTGCGCCCCAGCTTGAATATTAGTAATAGCACAAACAGGAGCGACGTAGCCGTCACACCCGGTGAAACAAGAACCGCTTTGGTTTATAGCAGCTTGAAGACCGTAAGTCTTTACTGTAGGATGGAAATTAAGGTTTACAGATCCGCCGCTTATAGCATGGCAGTAACTCATAATAGTTCCCACCTGACCTTGAGGGTTGTTCGTGTATCCTGAGCAAGATCCCTCTAAGTCGCCACAGTTATCGATAGGTCCTCCAGGCCATCCGCACCAGTGAGTGTGACTAGACCCAAGGTTGTGACCCAGCTCGTGAGAAACCACATTCAAATTCCATGAGTAACTTGAGATATTGTAATTAGTTGTTCCGGATAAGTATGCACTAAACCCATAAGCCCAAGAACTACAAACAACATCTAGATATGCAATTCCACCAGTACCAGTGTTGCTACGTTTTGTAAGTAGATGAGTTTCGTCACGTTGAATTCCGCTTAAGCTAGGATCTGTTTGCCAAGTAGAACGAAACGTTGCAAGCATCTCGCTAGCCTGGTTTGTGAAGTTCGACATAGGATCTGCCGTCTGCCAAATATGAACATACGTAGTCTGTAGGAAGACCAAAGTTCCTAATTCCTGCGTGTAGATTTGCGAAACTCCTGTCATTAACGCGAGTGCCCAATCTGTCGCACTCGTGACGCTACCGAAAGTAGAGTAGGTGTACGAGTCGATATCCACAGCCACTTCGACACATCCCACCATAGATTTTTGTTGAGACGCTTCGAGCTTTCGAGGTTCGTGACCGTCGCCTGTGAAGGACTCGTCGACATCACATTCGAATGGTCGTGTCTCTTCGGTGTTATTTACATCAAATAGTATATGAGTACGTGTCTCGTTTCCGGAATTAACAGCTACGTCACGAAATGGCTTAACCTCTAATTGAGCGCCCTCCCATTGGAAAGTTCCCATAACATGATCAACCATAAAAACGAAAGTTCCCGTACCTCCTATAACTCGGTAGGTCTTAATACGTGGAACGTAATCCATTTCTTCATACCCTTTATCTGTATGAATTCCTACAGTAACAGTGGCAGGAAAAGCTTCAAATTGTTCGAGTTCAATAGCGATCTCTTCACCATTAAAATCTGGCAGACGCAATGTGATATTTTCAGGGTGGTTCTTTCTAACCTCTTCGAAAACACTCAAATCTAAGTCCAAACCCACGGTTCTCGATTTATCAATCGTTATGCTCCTCACCATATCGCTCGAAGGAGAGAAAAGGGCAGGGGAGTTGATCTGAGTTTGGGCTGAAAGATTCGTTTGAAAAATCAATAAAAACGAAGCGAAAACTGAAAGGAAGTAAGGATTTCTAAGCATCAGATTGAATGTCAGGTGTTAGCAAGTATTAGCAAGGGTTTCCAAAAGCGGCAAGGATTGCCAGAAGGTCAGCCACTGTGACAGCGCCATCGCCATCAACATCCGCAGTACAACCCGTAAGGCAATTGAATTCGCTCAATAGTGCGAGAACGTCAGCAACTGTGACAACCCCATCTCCATTAATGTCCTCAGGGCAAGCACAACTCGTGAATTCGCATGATCCATTGTCTAACGTAGCCGTTGAATCGTAGTTACATGCTGTAGTATCTGTACATCCCGCACATGACGCATATTCACAAGAACCGTCGTCTAAGGTTGCTGTTGCATCGTAGTTACAAGCTGTATTGTTCGTGCATCCAGCACATGAAGTGAACTCACATGAGCCATCATCAATTGTTGCAGCGGCATCGTAGTTACAAGCTGTAACGTTTGTGCATCCAGGAATTGATGGAGGACCGGTACACACACCTCCTAAACTAGCTGTCATGTTGTAATCCATGCTCGACGATGTACTCCACCCGTTTATCAAAGTAAGGCCCCACA
>DQRJ01000051.1 GCA_015663855.1 Flavobacteriales bacterium
CGTTACACCATTCGTGCAGGTCGGAACTTACCCGACAAGGAATTTCGCTACCTTAGGACCGTTATAGTTACGGCCGCCGTTTACTGGGGCTTCAATTCAGAGCTTCGTCGAAACTAACTCCTCCTCTTAACCTTCCAGCACCGGGCAGGTGTCAGGCCTTATACGTCATCTTTCGATTTAGCAAAGCCATGTGTTTTTGATAAACAGTCGCTTGGGCCTATTCACTGCGGCTCTTAAAAAAGAGCGTCTCTTCTCCCGAAGTTACGAGACTAATTTGCCTAGTTCCTTAACCATGAATCACTCGAGCACCTTAGGATATTCTCCTCGACTACCTGTGTCGGTTTGCGGTACGGGCCGCTACACTCGCTTTTCTTGGAAGCTATTTCATTGTTTCGCTTCGCCCAGAAGGCTAGGCTCAACGTGCTATTCCGTCAGCACGTAACAACTACGTATCTCCGTCACTTTTAATGTGTAGCAGGTACAGAAATATTAATCTGTTTTCCATCGACTACCCCTTTCGGGTTCGCCTTAGGTCCCGACTAACCCTGATCCGATTAGCGTTGATCAGGAAACCTTAGTCTTATGGTGAGTGGGTTTCTCGCCCACTTTATCGTTACTCATTCCTACATTTTCTTTTCATGAGACTCCAGCATACCTTACGGTACACCTTCAGTGTCGCATGAATGCTCCCCTACCATATTTCTATCTACTGCTTCGGTACGGGGCTTATCCCCGATTATTATCCACGCACGGCCGCTCGACTAGTGAGCTGTTACGCACTCGTTAAATGAATGGCTGCTTCCAAGCCAACATCCTAGCTGTCAATGCAGCCGCACCACGTTAGATGAACTTAGCCCCGATTTGGGGACCTTAGCAGATAGTCTGGGTTGTTTCCCTCTCGGACATGGACCTTAGCACCCATGCCCTCACTGCCGGATATATGTCATAGCATTCGGAGTTTATTAGGGTTTGGTAGGCGGTGAAGCCCCCTAGCCCAATCAGTAGCTCTACCTCTATGACACTCGATTCCGACGCTGCACCTAAATGCATTTCGGGGAGAACGAGCTATTTCCTGGTTTGATTGGCCTTTCACCCCTACCCACAGTTCATCCCAAGATTTTTCAACATCTCCGGGTTCGGTCCTCCACTTCGTATTACCGAAGCTTCAACCTGACCATGGGTAGATCACCAGGTTTCGCGTCTACCCCCCCTAACTATACGCCTATTTAAGACTTGCTTTCGCTTCGGCTCCGGACCTGAAGTCCTTAACCTTGCTAGAGAGGAGTAACTCGTAGGATCATTATGCAAAAGGCACGCCGTCGCCCGTAGGCTTCGACCGCTTGTAGACAGCTGGTTTCAGGTACTATTTCACTCCCTTGTTCAGGGTACTTTTCACCTTTCCCTCACGGTACTTGTTCGCTATCGGTCTCTCAATATATTTAGCCTTACCAGATGGTTCTGGTGGATTCACACAGGATTTCACATGTCCCGCGCTACTCAGGATACAGAACGTCACACGCCAACCTACATACGGGGCTATCACCCTATACTGCTTACCTTTCCAGGTATATTCTGCAGATCTTTGTTAGATTTATTTCTGTCCTACAACCCCAACCATGCCGAAACAAGGTTGGTTTGGGCTGTTCCCCGTTCGCTCGCCGCTACTTAGGGAATCACTAATTGTTTTCTATTCCTCCGGTTACTTAGATGTTTCAGTTCACCGGGTTAGCACCTTTCGGTGACATGTCTTCAACATGCCGGGTTACCCCATTCGGAAATCCATACTTAAACGATTATTTGCATCTCAGTATGGCTTATCGCAGCTTATCACGTCCTTCATCGCTATTGAGAGCCTAGGCATCCGCCAACTGCCCTTTGTTGCTTATGATTTACTCTATCTTCTACCAGTACGTCAAAGAACTTCTTTTTAGTGGAGAATATCGGAGTCGAACCGATGACCTCCTGCGTGCAAGGCAGGCGCTCTAGCCAGCTGAGCTAATCCCCCATCTTCACCCGTAGTCCTGAGCAGATTTGAACTGCTGACCCCTACATTATCAGTGTAGTGCTCTAACCAACTGAGCTACAGGACTAGATTAAAGACGGAAAAAGAAGAATGATGCAGCAGCCCAATTATAAAACCAACGTATAAAAATTTGAGAAGTCGTTTTTCTCTAAAAAGGAGTTAATCCAGCCGCACCTTCCGGTACGGCTACCTTGTTACGACTTAGCCCTAGTTACCAGATTCGCCCTAGGCAGCTCCTTGCGGTTACTGACTTCAGGCGCCCCCAGATTCCATGGCTTGACGGGCGGTGTGTACAAGGCCCGGGAACGTATTCACCGCGCCATGGCTGATGCGCGATTACTAGCGATTCCAACTTCACGGAGTCGAGTTGCAGACTCCGATCCGAACTGAGATGGGGTTTGAGAGATTAGCTCACCCTCGCGGGTTGGCAACTCGTTGTCCCCACCATTGTAGCACGTGTGTGGCCCAGGACGTAAGGGCCGTGATGATTTGACGTCGTCCCCACCTTCCTCACAGCTTACGCTGGCAGTTTCTCTAGAGTCCCCGGCCGAACCGCTGGCAACTAGAAATAGGGGTTGCGCTCGTTATGGGACTTAACCCGACACTTCACAGCACGAGCTGACGACAACCATGCAGCACCTTGTAGACCGTTCGAAAAAGGGGGTGTTTCCACCCCGGTCGTTCTACATTTAAGCCCTGGTAAGGTTCCTCGCGTATCATCGAATTAAACCACATGCTCCACCGCTTGTGCGGGCCCCCGTCAATTCCTTTGAGTTTCAACCTTGCGGCCGTACTCCCCAGGTGGATTACTTATCACTTTCGCTTGGGCACTGACAATAAAGCCAATACCGAGTAATCATCGTTTACGGTGTGGACTACCAGGGTATCTAATCCTGTTCGCTCCCCACACTTTCGTCCCTCAGCGTCAGTAACGGCTTAGTAGGCTGCCTTCGCAATCGGTGTTCTATGACATATCTAAGCATTTCACCGCTACATGTCATATTCCGCCTACTTCAACCGTACTCAAGATCACCAGTATCAATGGCAGTTCGACAGTTGAGCTGTCGGCTTTCACCACTGACTTAATGATCCGCCTACGGACCCTTTAAACCCAATAAATCCGGATAACGCTTGCACCCTCCGTATTACCGCGGCTGCTGGCACGGAGTTAGCCGGTGCTTATTCATATACTACCGTCAGCTTCGGACACGTCCGAAGGTTTCTTGGTATATAAAAGAAGTTTACAACGCGTAGCGCCGTCATCCTTCACGCGGCATGGCTGCGTCAGACTTTCGTCCATTGCGCAATATTCCTCACTGCTGCCTCCCGTAGGAGTCTGGTCCGTGTCTCAGTACCAGTGTGGGGGATAATCCTCTCAGACCCCCTACCTATCGTAGTCTTGGTGAGCCATTACCTCACCAACAAACTAATAGGCCGCATGCCCATCTCTTACCGTAACCTTTAACCATTAGATCATGCGATCTTGTGGTGTTATGAAGTATTAATCCAAATTTCTCTGGGCTATCCTTCAGTAAGAGGTAGGTTGCATACGTGTTACGCACCCGTGCGCCGGTCGTCAGCGGAAAAGCAAGCTTTTCCCTGTTACCCCTCGACTTGCATGTGTTAAGCCTGCCGCTAGCGTTCATCCTGAGCCAGGATCAAACTCTCCATTGTAAGTTATAATCCATAATTGACTCTCATAAAAATTAACGTTGGAACATCATCTCCGAAGAGAGATGTTAAAACTACTAGTAAAATAAATCTTACATAGTAGACCTATCTCAACCAAGAGATAGGATTTGGGCTGCTGCATCAAGTCAAAGAACTTTATATCAAGTCAGCTCCGAGGAGCGTCATTAATTGCTTCTTTCAAAGCGGACGGCAAAGGTAACACAGGTTTTTAATTCTGCAACCTAAAAGTGATTTTTATTTCAACTTTTTTTATCGCCCGTTTTGTCAAAAAACTTTTGCTTTCCTTCGAAAGCGGGCGCAAAGATACTGCATATTTTTAATTCTGCAAATCCAAAGTGATTTTATTTCAACTTTTTTAATCCATCCGTTTGTCAAAAAACTCACTTTCCTTCGAAAGCGGGTGCAAATTTACGTAGCTTTTTTCCAGACGCAAATTAATCTCAATCTTTTTTACTAAATTCTTCAATTAAGACTGTTAAGTCCCGGTATAGCTGGGAAATTTCTTCGGATTGTGTGCCGTCATAGAAGCCCCTGAGGCGACCGATAGGGTCGACCAAAACAACGTTCTCGGTATGGATAAAGTCTTGATAACCACCATCTCCCTCGTCTAGACACGCGAAATAACTTGTACGGGCGAGCCTGTACACCTCATCCTTCGGTCCAGTGAGGAACCACCATTTAGAGGGGTCTACATCATAGCGGTCGGCATAAGTAGATAGGACCGAGACACTGTCCGCAACAGGAGTGACTGAGTGACTAAGGATGCGAACTTTGTTTGGTAATCGGTCGTGAATGAGCTTTAAGTTGGAGGTAAGTATGGGGCAAATCGTCACGCATCTGGTGAAGAAGAAGTCAACAATTAGGATTTGGCCTTCAAGATTGGAGAGAGAAACGGTGTCACCTAGCTGATTAAATAACGTGAAATCCGTTATGTGGTGATCCGTCTCGGCGAGTAAAGCAGGGTCCACCAGCGCCGGATTAATCTGAGAGGGCTGATATATGGGTAGTCTTTCTTCTATTTTGAAGTGGAAGAAGTACGTATATAGGATTGCCGCGGTGGCTATTATCGCGAAAATTGCAAGGCTTGCATATCTAGACATCTGTTATTCCGTTGTATTGAAAGTTTGAACTCCTGCTATGAAGGTTCGTAGAATCTTTGCGTCAAGTAGTTTGTCGGGGTCTGCCGTTAAGAGGTTCCTGTCGAGAATTACAAAGTCTGCCCACTTGCCTACCTCTATAGAGCCGACTTCGTCTTCTTGGAAATTCGCTATTGCAGACCAAAGCGTCATGCCGTGTAGGGCAGCTTCACGATCCAGGCTTTGGTCTAAATGGTAACCCTCAGATGGGTAACCCTCCGAATCCTTGCGTATGGTGGCCGCATAGAACGTTTTGCGGGGGTCAATATCCTCGACGGGCATATCTGTACCTAAAGGAAGGATGCCTAAAACATCTTGTAAATCTCTGTATGCGTATGCGTGGCGTATGCGATTCCTACCGAGCCTCTCGCCTGCCCAATACATATCTGAGGTGGCGTGGGTGGGTTGTACCGAAGGTATAATGCTGGCTGATGAGAATAAAGGGAGGTCGGATGGGTGGACGACTTGAGCGTGTTCGATGCGCCATCTTTTGTCGTTGGGACCTTGTAGGACTGTATTATAGAAGCCCAAAACATTTCGGACTGCGGAATCGCCAATGCAATGGGTCGCTACTTGGAACCCTAAATCGTGGGCTGTTCTGAGGTTCGAGAGGAACGTTATCGAATCCTGGAAAATGAAACCACTGTGTGAGGGTCGATCTGAGTACGGTTGAAGTAAAGCTGCGCCGCGCGAACCTAGTGAACCGTCCATATAAAATTTAATGGACTGAGCGACGAGGCGATCTGTACGATAAGGACCTATGGCGAATGCTGAGTCGAGATTAGGAGAGGTTCCACTAAACATCGCAACGACTCGAATTAAAAGATCTCCCGATTGTTGTAGAGAGTCGATTCGTTTAATGTCGCTTACGTCGAGACCGGCATCGACGACGGTTGTAAGACCGAGGGCAAAGAGGTCGTACTGTGCTTTAATTAGGGCTGCGTCTTTAGTGCGGTCGTCTGGGGGAGGGATTATCGACAACAATGAGTCCGCTGCGCCATCGATAAGTACTCCAGATGGAGATCCATCACTAAGATATAGCATCTCCCCTCCTTTAATAGGTCGCACATTCGACATACCGGCAATACGTAGGGCTGACGAATTTGCTAGCAAAGCATGGCCGTCAATACGACGAATCGCTACAGGCCTGTCCGGGAAAAGCTTATCTAGCTGTTCGAGGGTGGGATATTCGGACGAACTCCAATCGTTTTGGTCCCAACCTCTGCCAGTAATCCACCCCTCAGGATGTGACTTAGAAAAATCAACGACCTTATCTAACACTTCCTGGTAAGACTTCGTTCCGACGAGATCCACGTTTAACAAGCTGAGCGCATAGCCAGTGAAGTGTGTATGTGCATCAATGAAGCCCGGATAAATCACCGCCTGTTGTAAGTCTATTTTCTCTTCAGCGCTATATGAATTGAGGATGGCTCTTTCCGCGCCAGTTGCAACTATCCTACCATCAACAATTGCAATAGCCATCGGGGTAGCGTGTTGTGGGGAACCGTCACAAGTAAGAGCCACAGCGTTATGAAGAATCAAATCGGCCTTTCTAGATTTGAAATTACATCCATACACAAAACAAATTGCTATTAGGGCAATGATAATATTCTTATACAAGATGACAAATAGATTGATAAGGTGAATTTAATAAATGTCCCATAATTTAGGAATACTGTGCGCGTCAGGTTGCAAATATGAGGAGAAATTGACTAGTTTAGCGGTAAATTTAAAATCCAAATCATGATACAATCTATACGTATTTTTTTCACTGCTGTAGGAATTCTTGCAGCAACTTTTGTTTCTGCTCAAACTGTAACTCACACAATCGCTGAAGTACAAGGGGAGCTTTTTGCATCACCTTTAATCGAGCAAATAGTAACTGTTCAAGGAATTGTTACTGCAGCTAACGATTTCAGCTACTTTATCCAAAATGGCTCAGGAGCTTGGAACGGTATTTACATATACGATAACACGAACCTACCTACTGTGGGTGATGACGTTATTTTAGAAGGTGAGGTTTCTGAGTATTACGACTTAACTGAAATCTCAAACATTACCTACTTCGAAACAGTAAGTTCTGGAAACGAGCTTCCAGCTGTTGTAATAGTTGAATCAGGAGTTCTCGGCGCAAGTGGCGAACCTTACGAGGGCTGCTTAGTTCAAATCGTAAATGCTGTGTGCACAAATCCTGATGCAGACTTCGGTCAAGGATACTTTAACGACAGTTCTGGAGATTGCATGGTCGATGACATGTTATATATGCCAGATCCAGCTTGGGTAATTGATGAGTATTATTCTATCACAGGTGTACTTACTTACAGTTACGAAGAGTATAAAATTGAGCCTCGTGATGCTTCTGATGTAAGTATAGGGATGGCAGTAGGCACTATTGAGCTTATCTCTGTTAACCTTTACCCGAACCCAACAGTAGATGCTATTAATTTCACATTAAACACTGCTGCTATCGCTAGCGTATATGACGTGAATGGTCGCTTAGTATTCTCTGAAAATGTAAATGCAGGAAATAACACTCTTGAAGTAAGTGGACTTCGCGCTGGATCTTACCGCGTTGATTGCGTTTCTGACCTTTCAATTTCTAGAGCTAGCTTCGTAAAGAAGTAAAGCTATTATAAGAAGTAGGGATTTACTACTTTTCTTGCTCACTGAAGCGAGAGCCCGCATATAAATCATATCCGTTCCACCGACATTCTAAAGGGCCATTGTGCACTTTGTGTCGGTGGTTTGGTCTTAGACCTATTCGTTTAAGGGCAAAGTAATTCGAGGAAATGATCCAGGCCTTAAATCCAGGCCAATTAAACTTAAGCCTATCACCTATCGCTGCGTACATCTCGTCAATATCCTCCGGCTCCATTCTTTCCCCATAAGGAGGGTTCAGCACCACAACACCACCCTCTGTAGTATTCGGTTCTGACAGAAAGAAGTCGATTAGATCGACACTTACATCGTGAGATGGGAGATCGAGTTGGGAGAGGGCGTATTTGGTTTGGGATATAGCATCCGGGTTATTATCCGAAGCATAAATCTTAGTGGGGATCTCCTCATTGTAATCCATCGCCTCGTCCCTCACGGTTACCCAAGCTGCTTTATTGAAATTCAACCACTCCATGAATGCGAAGTGGGATCTATTCATTTGGACTGGCATTCCTGAAGCCCAAAGCGCCGCCTCACACGTAAATGTTCCCGAACCGCACATTGGATCGTAAAGTGTCGTTCCAGGTCGCCATCCGCTTAAAGCGAGGAGGCCGGCTGCAAGAACTTCGTTTAAAGGAGCTATGGCTTTTCGAGATCTGTACCCACGTCGAGAAAGCGGATCTCCCGAAGCGTCGAGCGAAATCGTTACTGCTTGCTTGCTAATATGGAGGTGTATTCTCGCATCGGGATTCGTTCTATCTACAGAAGGACGAATTCCCGTCTTAGCACGAAATCTATCGACAATTGCATCTTTTAATCTAAGCGTGGCGAATTGATCGTGTTTGAAGTCGTCAGAATAAATCGTGGAGTCGATAGTAAACGTACCGTCTTTACTAAGAATATCCTCCCATGACCAACGCGCAGACAATCTATACAACTCGTCGGTGTTTTTCGCTTGAAACGAATAAAGTATTCTTAAGACTCGAAGTGTGAATCGAGCTTGTAAACAATGCCTATACATCACCTCTGCAGTAGCCGTGAAACCTACCCCCCTCCTTCCGACCTCAATCTCTGTCGCTCCGTGCTTACGCAATTCATCCGCTACGAGTGGTTCGAACCCAGTATGTGTTTTTGCGTGATATTTCGCAGTTGGAATGTTTTGATTATTCATCATTTAAAAATTAGCCGCCCTTTTGCTTTACTTTAAAACCGTCCTTTTCAAGTTTCATTACAACCTTATCTCTATGGTCGCCTTGAATCAAAATACATCCTTCCTTAACAGTACCGCCGACTCCGCATTGAACTTTTAGAGTTTTTCCTAGAGTAAGTAACTCGCCCGCAGGACCGTTATAGCCTTCAACAAGTGTAACTGGTTTTCCTGCTCGTTGCTTTCGGTCCAAACTGACATATAAAACGCAATCACCTTTAGACCAATTCGAATCGTCCTCTACCTCATCATCGTCCCAGCTGAACCCAGAATTAGTGCTGAATACCATTCCGTCGTTATTGCCTCTTCGTTTTGCCATCGTCTTTTACAAACTGTTTGCAGATATTGCGCAAGATACGTGCTAGATTTGCTCTATGGCACATTTTGAGGACGCAACAAATGAATACTCGACCGTTCATTCTTCTTCGGAGAATGACGTACTATCTCGATTGAGAAGGGCGACATGGTTAAGCACAACTAAACCACAGATGTTGAGCGATCCTATACAAGGTCGATTTCTCTCGATGATAAGCAAAATGGTGAAGCCAAACCGTATTCTTGAGTTCGGTACGTTCACTGGATATTCGACGATTTGTCTGTCGGAAGGTCTAACAGGCGGAGGCGAGATAGATACCCTCGAAATAAATGACGAGCTCGAAGATATTCAGAAGAAGTTCTATAAAGAAGCTGGTCTCAACGAGGTAATAACTAGGCATTACGGCCACGCTCTTGAAATAATTAAGTCCGGGATATTGAAGGGAGGATACGATTTGGTTTGGATAGACGCGGATAAAGAACACCAAATCGAATATGTAGAGTTCGCCATTAAAAACCTCAATCCAGGAGGATGGCTGCTCGTAGATAACGTGATATGGGGCGGGGCTGTTCTAGATAAGAAGAAACTGAATAAACCCGATTCTGGCGCGTCAAGGATACACCGACTTAATCAGCATATTGCGAATCATGAAGAACTGGAGAACGTCCTATTACCTGTTTGGGATGGAGTTCAAATAGCGAGAAAAGTAGACTAAGCTACTACAGCTGCGACAGCATCTGCCGCTTCTTGGAGAAGAATAACAGAAGTTACTTCAAGTCCAGATTCATCGATAAGCTTCTTCGCCTCAGTAGCGTTAGTTCCTTGCAAACGCACAATGATAGGGACTTGAATATTGCCCATGTTTCTGTATGCATCAACAACACCTTGAGCAACACGGTCACATCTAACGATTCCTCCGAAGATATTTACAAGTATAGCTTTAACTGAAGAGTCGCTTAGGATAATTCGGAAAGCTTGCTCAACACGAGCGGCATCAGCCGTACCTCCTACATCGAGAAAGTTTGCAGGCTCTCCTCCACTTAGCTTAATGATATCCATAGTAGCCATCGCAAGACCAGCACCGTTAACCATGCAACCCACATTTCCTTCGAGCTTAACGTAGCTCAATCCAACTTCATCTGCTTCCAACTCTGTTGGATCCTCCTCTGTTTTATCACGCATTGCAGCGTAATCAGGATGGCGATAGAGTGCATTATCATCAAGACTCACTTTAGAATCTACAGCAATAATTAAATTGTCTGATGTCTTTAGAACTGGGTTAATTTCAAACATAGAAGCATCACAACCTACATAAGCATCGTAAAGCTTAAACGTGAATTTCACCATTTGCTTATGAGCAAGACCTGCTAATCCAAGGTTAAATGCAATTCTACGAGCTTGGAATCCTTGAAGACCTACACCAGGATCGATAGTTTCAGTATAGATAAGTTCAGGAGTGTTTTCAGCAACCGCTTCAATATCCATGCCGCCCTCAGGAGAATACATGATAATATTCTTTCCAGAAGATCTATCTAAAAGGACTGACATATAGTACTCTTCTGTCTCTGACTCTCCAGGATAGTAAACGTCTTGTGCAATAAGTATCTTATTTACCAGCTTTCCTTCTGTTGAAGTTTGGGCTGTAACAAGGTGACCCCCAAGAATACCTGCCGCAACTTCTTTCACCTTATCTAGTCCCTTTGCTAGAACCACACCATGAGAACCTGTTTCAGTAACAGTACCCTTCCCGCGTCCACCTGCATGGATTTGGGCTTTAAGTACAAACCACTCTGTTCCAGTATCCTCAGCCAATTTCAGTGCTGCCGTATGAGCCGCCTCTGGTGTGTCGGCGACTAGGCCTTCTTGAATAGCAACTCCAAAACTTTTAAGGATAGATTTACCCTGATACTCGTGAAGATTCATTATTCTGCAATTAAGCGTTCATTTTCGGGCGCAAAGTTAGGCAATTTAAGTGCCTCAAATGCGTAGATTGCACATGTGATCAATGTAAAAAATATACACAAGGCATTTGGTAGCCTTGAGGTACTGAAAGGTATCACCTTAAATGTAGCTAAAGGTGAGGTAGTAAGCATAGTGGGAGCGTCTGGTGCGGGTAAAACCACATTGCTTCAAATACTTGGCACTCTGGACGTTGCGACTTCCGGAGAGTTGCTTATCGCAGACCAAACCACATTTAACCTCTCCCGCTCCGGTCTTGCCGACTTCCGAAATAAGCACATTGGATTCGTTTTTCAATTTCACAGGCTACTACCTGAATTTACTGCCCTAGAAAATGTGATCATACCCGCATGGATTGCAGGAACTCGTGACGAAGAGGCTGAAAAGAGGGGGAAGATGCTACTTCGGGATTTGGGATTAGAAAATCGGGAGAGCCACCTCCCTTCAGAACTTTCAGGAGGAGAACAACAAAGAGTCGCAGTTGCTAGAGCGTTAATGAACGAACCTGACGTGTTACTTGCCGATGAACCTTCGGGAAATCTCGACTCTGAAAACGCAGCTCTACTCCACGACTTATTCTTTGAGCTTCGTGATAAGCTTGGGATCACAATTATTATCGTTACCCACAACGAAGAACTCGCGGCCCGAGCCGATCGAACTTTGAGAATGGCTGACGGGAATATCATTGCTGACTAATATGAATAAAATTAATAGCATAGAAGAATATCACGAAGAGTATTCTAAGAGTGTGAGAGATCCAGAGGGGTTTTGGGCTGAAAAAGCCGATACATTCCTATGGAAGAAGAAATGGAACGAGGTGCTAGAGTGGGATTTTGACGCGCCTTCTGTGAAATGGTTTATGGGAGCGAAGCTGAACATCACCGAGAATTGCCTCGATAGACATCTTGAAAATTCAGGTGATAAAGTGGCTATTCTTTGGGAACCAAACGACCCGAACGAAAGCTCGATTAAGCTTACTTACAAAGAGCTGCATAGTCGAGTATGTGCTTTTGCGAACGTGTTGAAGCGAAATGGGGCGAAGAAGGGAGATAGAATTTGCCTGTATATGCCGATGACTCCGGAGCTTGCAATCGCGACTCTAGCCTGTGCGAGGATTGGGGCTGTGCACTCTGTCGTTTTCGCCGGGTTTTCCGCTCGATCTTTAGAGGATAGGATAAATGACGCCACTTGTAATATTGTGGTTACAGCCGATGGTGGGTTTCGAGGGGCGAAAACTATACAGTTGAAGAGCATTGTCGATAAAGCATTAGAAAACTGTCCAAGTATAGAAAGGAGTATCGTTTTAAAGAGGACGGGCGAAGAAGTTAAGATGGAGGCGGGCAGAGATGTTTGGCTTCACGAAGAGTTGAGTCGAGTTGATGACGTTTGTCCGGCGGAAATTATGGATAGCGAGGATATGCTGTTCGTCCTTTACACATCTGGATCGACTGGGAAACCGAAAGGTGTCGTTCATACTTGTGGGGGATATATGGTATACGCTGAGTATAGTTTCCGAAACGTCTTTCAATACGAGAAAGACGATATCTATTGGTGTACCGCAGATATCGGGTGGATTACTGGACATACCTATATAGTATATGGCCCACTTCTCGCAGGGGCAACTACGGTAATGTTTGAGGGAGTACCTACTTACCCTGACGCAGGAAGGTTTTGGGATATATGTGACAAGCATAAAGTAAATATTTTCTATACAGCGCCTACAGCGATTAGAGCACTTCAAGCTTGTGATATCTCGCTTGTAAAAAAGCATAAACTAGATTCGCTACGCGTGTTAGGATCTGTCGGAGAACCTATTAATGAGGAGGCGTGGCATTGGTATAACGACGAGATTGGAAAAGGACGATGTCCCATTGTAGATACTTGGTGGCAAACTGAAACTGGAGGGATTATGATATCGCCACTTGCGGGTTTGACCCCCTTAAAGCCGAGTTACGCTACCCTACCACTTCCTGGAATACAGCCTTGCCTTGTCGATGCTGATGGAAATGAGATTGTGGGAAATGATGTTCAAGGGAACCTTTGCATAAAGTATCCATGGCCGAGTATGATTCGCACTACCTATGGAGATCACAATCGATGTAAAGAAGTTTATTTCTCTGCCTACAAAGGGAAATATTTTACTGGGGACGGATGCCGCAGAGATGAAGATGGGTTTTATCGAATTACAGGAAGAGTTGACGACGTTATTAATGTGAGTGGTCACAGGTTCGGGACTGCCGAAATTGAAGCTGCTATCGACGAACATGAAAATGTAGTCGAAACCGCCGTCGTAGGATATCCCCACGAAATTAAAGGTCAAGGAATTTACGCATATGCTATCTGCCACGACACTAACGTGGATATAGCTTTATTCATACAGGAAATCAATAAAACGGTAACTGAAATTATAGGGCCTATAGCTAAGCCCGATAAAATCCAAATCGTACACGGCCTGCCTAAGACTCGATCTGGAAAGATTATGCGTCGAATTCTTCGGAAAATCGCTGAAGGTGACGTGAGTAATCTCGGAGACACTTCTACGTTACTTGACCCAAGTGTTGTTGAGGAAATAAAAGCCGGAGCGAGTTTGGAATAATCAGTTCAATAGGTGTCCTTTCATAAATTCTTTGGAGAATTCAAACGAGGCTTTTCTCGCATCAATATTCCCGCCATACATAGGTCCTTTTTTAGCGCAAAAAGCAAGACTAATTTTTTGCATAAATGGTGTTCTTATGGGAAAATTAAATCTTTTTGTTAGAACCATTCCATCATCTCTCATGTCATAACGACAGTCTGTAAGTATATAACCGTTAGGGTCAACTATGGGTCCCGAATCTCTGTCAAATGCATGATGTGATTCCTTATAAACAATAATATTTATATCAGCACCTGTATCATGTAATTTGTTTACTAATTCGACACACTGATCTGCAGGAGTCCAATTATCTAACTCGCCGATTAGAATAGTCATTGGTGAAGAAGTGAAATCTAAATTTAAAGGCTCAACAATACAGGGAGGATAATAGGCAAGGTGAGCAACAAAATGATGAGTGGGATTTATTGCTTTTCTTATAGGATTCCAACCTGAATAAAGAGCCACCCCACCACCTAAACTCCAACCGGTAATTGCGACTTTTTTTGAATCAATATTGGGATGTTGACTTACTGCATCAAGAGCTCTGTAGCTATCCAGAATCATCATCGCAGTTGTCACAGAAATTTGGCTTCCCACTGTAGAAGTTACATTTCTACTTTCGAAGCTTTTTATCTCAAATGTTGCAATCCCCATTTCGTTATACATCTTAATGTATTCAAGATGATGAGCAGCCCACCCTTTACTTCCAGCAAGAGCAATAATCAAAGGGAATTTCTGGTTTATTATATTTGTTTCAGGAAGGTTTAGTGTGCCGAATACTTCCTGTGTTTCTTGCTTCTCTAGATTAACGATTATGTCTCTAAAAGTAAATGGATTTGCGCTATTAAAATCTATTCTTTCTTGAGCAAGAAAGGGTTGTATGGTAAGGTAAATTAATATCGTAGCGTACAACTTATTCATACTAAATATTTTGTTTAATGTAAGGCTCTCCTTAATCAGGACATTGTTTTATACGTAGTGTTGTTGAACACTTCTTTCCAAAAACAATCAATTAATCCACCAATAACGAAGAAGAGAATAGGATCTCCGCATCATGAGAGAACAGTGAAATGAGGTAAATACCTCGCTCTAATTTTGAATCTACCTTAAGCTCGGACTGTGACGAATCGACATTTTCCGAATAAACCTCCCTGCCAGACGAATCGTAGATTTTAAAACTATCTACTTTCGCGACTAGCGAATTAAGGGCGATGGAAAATGAACTGCTTGCAGGGTTAGGGAAAACTACTGGGCTTTCAAATTTCGACACCTCAAAGACTCCATCGTTTGGACAATAAATCCCGTTCGGAGCATTTTGTGGCAAAGAGAAATCTGGGTCAGTAATAATCGTGTGAATCATTACATCGACACTCTCTAAAAGTTCCGGAGAACAAAGTTCCCACTCTTCATCAATAGCTTCACAAATATCTGGCGTGTTTAAAACACCCATATTCGATGCTAAAGCCCAATACAGATATTCTATCTCCATACATTCGTAATCGCACGTAACATCCGAATAATGAAACCAAGCTTCCTCGGGGTAAGACCCTGGAACACCAAGGAACTGTCCTCCTCTAGCGATATCCATAGATTGAGCGAGTTGGGATGCCCCTGGAGGTGATAAGGCGAAGGTGTTCGGGTAAATATCGACATGACCACATCCATTGATCGTGTGTAGAATTTCTTCTAGAGAGGCTTCCTCGAACCAATTCAATGGATTATTAGGTGACACCTCATCAGCATAAAGAACAGCATGAAGGCAGAAGGGACCATCCTCATTCTCCATCATTGCGATTTCGGCTAATGAACCTTCCTCGTTGAAAATAGGCATCACAGCATTTACACTTGCGAGATATGTGCCGAGGGAATCATCATCGATAATACCGTTTTCGTCATTATCTAGAAGTTCAGCACCGATTGAAGCGGCATGTAGCAGTTTTGAATCGCTCACTCCTGGCTCTGCATAAAATTTAAGGCATCCTAGAACCTCTATGTATCTATCAAATTCCTGAAAAGCAGGGGATGAAGAATCGGGGTTAGGAAGAATGTCTAGACAAGATGAGGTTTGGGCTAAAGAAGACGAAAAAACTAGCAATACAAGTGCAGAAAATGAAAAACTTTTAATTATGCATGCATAGCTTTTAATCATGGTGTAATGTACACAAAAGATCCTTACTCAGCTCGGGTAGATGAAGTAAACTGATCAGCCATCATACTGATCAGTATTAAGGAGTTTCGACCATGTGAGGCGGGTACGTAATAGAGCAACTCCCACAACGGTCATAGAACTAATCGGCATTAGAATGGCCGCAATTACAGGGGTGAGCAAGCCCTGTACCGCAAAAGAAAGTCCTATCGCATTGTACAGGAATGAAATGCCGAATAGTATGTAGACCGTGGTTTGTGCCTTGCGAGCGAATCGCATCATTCCGCCCCACGATCTAAGACTTCTCGCATCGAGGATGAGATCTGACGAAGGTGAGAAAGCGTACAAGTCATCGACCACTGCGACTCCAAGATCCGAACTTTGAAGGGCGGCAGCGTCGTTAAGACCGTCCCCGACCATGGCTACTTTAGAGGAATCGGACTGACTTTGAAGCTCTTCGATGTAAGTTCTCTTTTCCTCGGGTGTTTGCTCGAACTTCATGTATTCCTCAGCGAACCACTTACTGAAAATAGAACGTTCAGAATTAGAGTCTCCGCTAAGAAGATGAAGAGTGTAGTGCTTGCTTAACTCTCGTAGTTCTTTATCAACTCCCGCACGAATAGGCTTTGCAAAACTGAATCGACCTACATGATTGTCATTCACTTTCACGTAAACATAGGAGACTTGGAAGCCATCGTCTGTGCGTTCTTTATTGTTCGAATAATTGCTATCTGAGGCAATCCATTTTTTAGAACCGATTTGGACTTTAAAACCATCCAGTTCACCTTGCACACCCGCACCTACCGTCTCTTGAAAATTCAAAACCTCGCTCTTACTCCCAGTCCAAAACCTTGCAATCGCACGACTCATGGGGTGGGCACTTTGGTTTGCCAAAGTCGAAACCGCAGACATTAAGTCTTTCGAAAGATCATCTGTTGAGACTCCTTCGAAATCTAGTTTAAACTCTTTAGATGGAGTTAAAGTTCCCGTTTTATCGAAAACCAAATGCTTAACTCTCGCCATCCTCTCAACTACCATAGTATTCTTCAAATACGCTCCCTCTCTCCCGAGCAGCCTTAAAACAGATCCGTAAGTAAACGGCAAACTGAGGGCTAGTGCACAAGGACACGCAACTATCAAGGTTGCCGTAAAGGCTTCCCATGCGATGGACAAATCAACTATAAACCAAAAAAACAAAGTCCCGAACGCCACAAACAGAACAGCCAAAGTAAAGTGCTTCGAAATTCTATCTATGGGGTCTTTTATACTCCTATCGTTTTTCTTAGAAAATGTTTCAGAATTCCAAAGTCGAGTAAGCTGACTTTGCTCAACCGGTCTTACCACTCTGAGAATAATAGCCCCTCCGAGTTGACGCCCCCCCGCTTCGATTTCAGCTCCCTCTTTAACTTTCTCTGGATGACTTTCACCAGTAGTGAACGATTTATCGAGCAAACCCTCGCCTGCTATTAGAATAGCATCAGCAGGAACAATTTCCCCATGGTGGATCCGAATAACATCTCCCGTCTTAAGATCAGAAATCGGTGTGGAGACAAGTAGCCCTTCACTATCCTCCTTCATCACATTAATCGGAAACCAGCTTTTATAGTCGCGCTCGTAGTTGAGGTCATCATAAGTTTTGGTTTGGTACCACTTGCCTATTAGAAGGAAAAAGACCAAACCGGCCAATGAATCGAAGTAGCCCATCCCACCATTCTGCATAACATCGAGGGTACTTCTGATGAAGAGGGTCGCGATACCTAAAGCAACCGGGACATCAATATTCAGGACCTTCGCCCTTAGTGCGTTGTATGCACTAGAGAAGTACACGGCGCCACTAAAAAACACAACGGGAATCGAAATAAAGAGGGATATCAATCCGAAATAGTCCTTAAACTCCGACAACGCAAAATCCTCTCCTCCGAAATACTCACTTAATGCCAGTAGCATAATACTCACGAAAGCAAAACCCGCAACAGCCAATTTCACGATTAGACCTCGCTTAGACTTCATTACATCTTCGTTAGTTTTCTCCTGAAATTCAGGAGTGTACCCTAACTCTTCTAACCAGGCTGCTAATTCACTTAACGGAAGCTTAGTTCTATCAAATGCTACTGTAAGTTGCTTATTTGCAAAGTTTACTTGAGCTCTATTTACAGCCGAATTCTTTTTCGGTAAGCGCTCAAGAAGAGAGACGCACGAAGCGCACGCTATTCCAGGAATGAAAAACTGAACAATTCCTCCTTCATCGGTGTCTCTAACATATTTCTCGTAAAATTCATCTCTATCTAAATGTCCCCACTTAGCAAAACCCGATGGCGTATCAAACCCCGATACTCCATCTTGATACTTGCCACTATTAAGGGATGTAGGACAATTTTCTTCCATTTTTTCTTACCTCACCAGCCGATCTGAAATAGCATTTGATATGTATTTATCAGATAACTTATTGCTCTTGCAATCTACAACCGAAATTTATTATGCACGCATAGTAACTTTGTACTATCTTGCAACCCCAAATGACAAGACAAGAAACTATAGATTTTAATTTAAGGTGGAGTTGGGCCAAACTTGTTCGGCTTTATTCTGCTGAAGCTGATCGCCGAGGAATCACTATGTCAGTCGGTTACGCTCTTCTCAGCATTGAAAAAGAGGGTACACCTAGCACTAAACTAGGTCCTCGAATGGGAATGGAGACAACCTCTCTCTCTAGAACTTTGAAAAGGATGGAAGAAAATGGGCTCATCAAAAGAATCCCAGACTCGAAAGACAAACGATCAGTCAGAGTGTTCCTAACATCTGATGGTGTGGAAGCGCGACGTCAAGCTAGAGATTTAGTCGTGGGAATAAACGAAAGATTAGCGGCCATGCTCGGTCATAAAACAATAAACGAATTAAATGTAGGTCTTCAAAAGTTGAATGAAATTCTCGAAGACCCTGAACATCTAATGCCTATACAATAACATGAATTCACCGATTAAAACACATCAGGTCCGCCGTGTGGCTGTTCTAGGTTCCGGAGTTATGGGGTCAGCTATTGCTATCCATTTAGCCCAAACCGGTTCTGAAGTACTTCTCCTCGACCTACCCTCAAAAGAAGGTCCCAGAAATGCTCAAGCAGAAAGCGCATTGAAGTCTTCTGTAAAATCTAAGCCTTCTCCCCTCTATTCTAAACGATTTCTAAATCGTATCGAATGTGGTAATTTCGATGACGATCTATCTCGTATTTCAGATTGCGATTGGATAATCGAAGTTATTGTCGAACGTCTTGATATCAAGCAGCAGTTATTCGAGAAAGTAGAGAAGCATCGCAAGCCCGGAACTTTAATTACTTCGAACACAAGTGGAATTCCTATTTCCCAGCTAAGCGAAGGTCGCTCTGACGATTTCCAAAAGAATTTCTGTGGAACTCACTTCTTCAATCCTCCACGTTATCTCCAATTACTCGAGATTATCCCTGGACCGAAGACTGAGCAAAGAGTTATTGACTTCTTTATGGGGTATGGAGAAACCGTACTTGGAAAGCAGTCTGTTCTATGTAAAGACACGCCTGCATTTATTGCTAACCGTGTAGGAGTATTCGCAATACAAGCTCTATTCCACACAGTAGAGGATATGGGATTATCTATTGAGCAAGTTGATAAGCTTACTGGTCCTGCAATGGGACGACCTAAAAGTGCGACATTCCGTACTTGCGACGTAGTAGGACTTGACACTTTAGTACACGTTGCTAATGGTGTTGCTTCAAACTGCCCTGACGATGAAAGATCCGAAGCTTTCGCTATTCCAGGGTATGTTCAGCATTTGGTAGATAACAACTGGCTTGGAAGTAAATCTGGGCAAGGTTTTTATAAGAAAACGAAGGACGCTAAAGGAAAGCGTAATATTCAAGTTCTAGACCTTAAAACTCTTGAGTATAGAGATAAGGAAAAGGTGAAGTATGCTACTCTTGAAGCGGCAAAACAGGTTGATGATCTTCTCGACAGAACGAAATTACTCTTTAATGGCAAAGACGATGCTGGAGAGTTTTACCGTCGAATTTTCTCGGACGTTTTCTCTTACGTGAGTTATCGAGTTCCCGAAATCAGTAACGAGCTTTATCGCTTGGACGACGCCTTGAGAGCAGGATTCGGTTGGGAGTTGGGGGCTTTCGAAAGCTGGGACGCTATCGGAATTAAAGAAGCAGCCGCAATTGCTGAAGAGCGAGGACATGCCGTTGCTTCTTGGATAAATGAAATGCTCGAAGCTGGAAACGATTCTTTTTACAGGGTCGCAAATGGTGTAAGAGAGTGTTACGATCCGTCAAGTAAATCATACAAGGTTATTCCTGGTCAAGAAGGAAGAGTTAACTTGAAGTATTTAGGAGAAGATAAAGTGGTTTGGTCTAATAGCGGAACCACAATTAAGGACATCGGCGACGGAATTCTGAACATCGAATTCCACACTAAGATGAACTCTATCGGAGGAGAAGTGTTGCAAGGATTGAATAAAGCCATCGACCTTGCGGAGGAGAGCTACAGAGGACTAGTCGTGAGTAATGACGGGGCTAACTTCAGTGCTGGCGCTAACGTCGGAATGATCTTCATGCTTGCAGTTGAGCAAGAATGGGAAGAGTTAGATGCCGCTGTAAAATATTTCCAGGACACAATGATGAGAATGCGTTATTCAGGAATTCCTGTAGTGGCAGCACCTCATAACATGGCGCTAGGTGGCGGATGTGAACTTTGTATGCACGCAGATAAGGTTATCGCTCACGCTGAGACTTATATGGGGCTTGTAGAGTTCGGAATTGGAGTTATTCCAGCTGGAGGAGGCACGAAGGAGTTCGTTCTAAGATTATCTGATTCTTTGAAAGAAGGCGATATTAGAATTAACGCTATGCGAGACTCCTTCTTAACTATCGGTCAAGCGAAAGTTGCTACTTCTGCTTACGAGGCATTCGAACTTGGGTATCTAGTTGATGGAGTTGATGAGGTTTGTGTAAACCGTCGCGACCTTCTTGCTCGATCTAAAGCTGCGGCTATCGGTCTTGCAGAGTCAGGGTATACACAACCAATCGAGAGAAAGGACATCACAGTATTAGGTTCTGAAGGGCTTGGTATTGTTTATGCCGGGGCTAGTTCAATGGCTGCTGGAAAGTATATCTCAGAGCACGATAAACTCATCAGCGAAAAGCTAGGAAAGGTAATGTGTGGAGGAGATTTAACTGCAAAACAGGAAGTAAGCGAACAGTACTTACTGGGACTTGAGCGCAGAGCTTTTGTAGAGCTTTGTACTGAACGCAAAACATTAGAGCGCATGCAGTCGCTTATTCAAAAAGGTAAAATCCTACGTAACTAATACATCATGGACGCATATATAATTGGAGGTTACCGTTCAGCGGTAGGTAGATCAGGAAAAGGAGTCTTTCGTTTTATGAGACCCGATGATTTAGGTGAGCAAGTAATACGCCATCTAATGAAGGATTTCCCACAACTAGATAAATCACGCATCGATGATGTTATTGTTGGAAACGCGACGCCAGAGGCAGAACAAGGTCTAAACATCGCCCGTATGGTTTCGTTAATGGGACTTGACACCGAAAAGGTGCCTGGGATGACCGTTAACAGATACTGTGCATCTGGACTCGAATCAATTGCGATAGCTTCAGCTAAGATCCATGCAGGAATGGCTGATTGCATTCTAGCTGGAGGTATTGAAACTATGTCACCGATTCCTTTTGGAGGGTGGAGATTAGTTCCCAACGCGAAAGTTGCAAAAGACAATCCAGAATGGTATTGGGGAATGGGACTTACAGCAGAAGCTGTCGCTAACGAATTTAACGTTAGCAGGGAAGATCAAGACGCTTTTGCTGTGGAAAGTCATATGCGTGCTGCGGCAGCAATAGATGCTGGCAGGTTCGCTACTGGAATTGCTCCTATAACTGTTGACGAAACATATTTAGATGCTGAAGGGCGTCAGCAATCTAGAAGTCACGTAGTTGATACTGACGAAGGGGTGCGACGAGGAACTACGACTGAAGCTCTTGCAAGATTACGCGCAGTATTCGCTGCAGGAGGATCTGTAACTGCTGGTAATAGTTCCCAAACATCAGACGGAGCGGCTTTCGTACTAGTTGTAAGTGAGAAAATGCTTAAAGAGCTTGATGTAGAACCTATTGCTCGTATGAAGTCATATCACGTAAGCGGTTTGGAACCTAGAATTATGGGTATGGGACCGATTCACGCTGTGCCCAAGGCATTAGAACGTGCAGGTCTTACTCCTGGCGACATAGATTTATACGAATTGAACGAGGCGTTCTCTTCACAAAGTGTAGCCGTTTCTAGAAAACTAGAACTTGACCCATCTATGGTGAATGTAAATGGTGGAGCGATCGCTCTCGGTCACCCGCTTGGATGTACGGGTTCTAAACTCACCGTTCAACTTCTCGACGAACTAAGATTGAGAAAAGGAAAGCACGGAATTGTAACAATGTGTGTGGGAACTGGTCAGGGAGCTGCCGGCGTTTTCGAACTATTAAAATAATATTATTATGAGCGAAGAAACTAAATTAAAAGCAATTAGTGGCGGTGAATTCATCATCCGTGACGTAACCTGTGATGAGATTTTCACTCCTGAGGAATTTACTGAGGAGCATATAATGATGAGGCAAACGGCCATTGATTTCATCGATGCTAGAATTACGCCTAATCTTGATGCTATTGACTCTCAAGAAGAGGGTTTAATGCCAAAACTCCTCGAAGAGGCCGGCGAATTAGGGCTCCTAAGCAGCTCAATTCCAGAATCCCTAGGAGGTATGGGAATGGACTTCAAAAGCACCATGATTATTACGGAAGGTACAGGTGGAGGACACTCTTTCGCTGTTAGCTTTAGTGCTCACACGGGTATCGCTACACTTCCTATTCTTTATTACGGTAATGAAGCTCAAAAAGCGAAGTATATTCCAGGACTTGCAACGGGTGAACTTAAAGGAGCTTACTGTCTTACTGAGCCAAGCTCTGGATCTGATGCAAATAGCGCTAAGTCTAAAGCGACTCTTAGCGACGACGGAAAGCATTACATCCTCAACGGTCAAAAGATGTGGATTACGAACGCTGGTTTTGCTGATCTTTTTATCGTTTTCGCTAAGATTGATGATGACGATAATTTAAGTGCGTTTATTCTAGAAAAGGAATACGAAGGAATTACTATGAATCCCGAAGAAAGAAAAATGGGAATCAAAGGGTCAAGTACTCGCCAAGTTTTCTTTAACGACGTAAAGATTCCAATAGAAAATCTTCTTTACAAACGCCAAAAAGGATTTAAGATCGCTGTAAACATTCTGAACATCGGTCGTATTAAACTCGGAGGAGTTGTTATTGGAGCATGTAAGGGAGGTGTTACTATGTCTACTAAATATGCAAACGAAAGGGAGCAGTTTGGTCGTCCTATTTCTAAGTACGGAGCAATTCGCCATAAGATTGGCGAAATGGCTATAACTACTTATGCCGCTGAAACAGCTGTTTATAGGGCAACCCAAAACATTGATGATGCAATCGCAGCTCTTGAAGCTGAAGGGGTGGAGCACGGAGAAGCTACTTTAAAAGGTATTGCCGCTTTCGCTCCAGAATGTGCGATGATGAAGGTACTTTGTTCTGACGTAGCAGATTACGTTGTAGACGAAGCTGTCCAAATTCATGGCGGAATGGGATACAGTGCTGAAACTCAGGTTGAGAGGGCGTACAGAGACGCTCGTATCAATAAGATTTTCGAGGGCACAAACGAAATTAACAGAATGCTCACAGTAGACATGATCTTGAAAAAGGCCATGAAAGGTGAGATGGACCTCATGGGACCTGCTATGGCAGTTGCTAGTGAACTCACAGGTATTCCTGATTTCAGCCCTCCTCCTAGCGATGTTTATGAGCGTCACCTAATGTATATCAAGAATTTCAAGAAGGCCATCCTTATGGTAGCTGGATCTGCAGCTCAGAAACTAATGATGACTCTCGCAAAAGAGCAAGAAATTCTTATGTCGATTGCTGATATGATGAATTGGACTTACACGGCTGAATCTACTGTTCTTAGAGTCCAAAAACTTCACAATGCAAAAGGAGCTGACGAAGCTGCTCTTCCGTTAGATATTATGCAGACTTACGTTTACTCTGTAGCTGATAAAATTAATGTTGCTGGAAAGGATGCTCTAATAGGATTTGCTGAGGGTGATGAGCTCAAGATGATGCTTATGGGTATGAAACGATTCACGAAAGTGGACCCTTTCAACTGTAAGGAGGCTCGTCGTAGAGTTGCAGGAGCTTGTATCGAAAAGAACGAGTACTGCTTCTAAAGCCTTAAGTAAAATAGTAAATCCTTTTCGAAGGGATTACACCACGAATACCGCCCAGGGGATTATCAACATCTCCTGGGCTTTTTGTTCTTAGACATAGGAA
>DQRJ01000082.1 GCA_015663855.1 Flavobacteriales bacterium
CTACCTAAGGCTCAGGCTATTAAAGATGCAACTATGGCGCATTTCATAAGCATAAATCTTCCTGAAAACGGGATTTTCCTTCACTATCATGGTGCATTTCATAGCCAAAACAAAGAAGGTATTGCTTGGTACCTACTTCAAAACAATCCAGACTTAAAAATTCTGACTATAGCTTCTGCTGAGCAAGAATCACTAGAGAGTCTAGATGAAGAGAATTTAGGTGTTGCCGATTTCATTATCTCAACTCCTATGAACCTTACAAAAACACACTAATCTGATTCCTTCTATTGATTGCGCTCTAGATGTTCTAGCGCTTGCAATATAGGAGCGTATAGAGAATGCGCCTGGCTCTTCGACTTATCATCGATAGCGTTACGCACTGTAAGAATCGACTCGAGTAACAAATGTTCGTTTTCAACGAGCTCAATTTGTTCTACTAAGGTCAAACCCTCTATTGCTGCCGTAAAACCTCCTGAAGTAGCAGCCCTTATAATCACATCAATTCTCTCAGAGGGTACAAACCCTGCACTCCAAATAAAGCCAAGCAAATCAGCGTGTACCTCTTTATATTCGTTATTTTGAAGCGCCTCAATAAAAATATCTTCCGCTGCACTAAGCTTAACGCTTGACAACATATCGCGCATTCTTTCGCGCAAAGCATCATCTTCCCTATCGCGAAAGGCGTCCAAAAGTGGCTTCACCCACTCTATAGTACCCTTCTTATCGGCTCTATCTAAAGCTGACTTAACCTTTTTCGCGTCTGCTGATCCTAGTTCCTTCATTTTACAAAGGTATCTTCTAAGCTCCAACACTCCATCAATTCAGACAATATCATTGCTGTTGCTCCCCAAACTAAATTTCCTTCTATCATAAATCCTGGCACTTTATTCCCCCTAACTTCATAATCCCCCCAGTTATCCTCTTTTGAGAGGAATGACATTTTACAAGTCAAGACGTTAGCCACTTCATTTTTATCTGGAGACCAAACAGGTTTCTCGCTCACCCAGGCCACATATGGCCTCACCATAAAATTACTGGGAGGAATATATAATGGCGTTAACGCTCCTAAAACGTTATACTTAGAAATCTTAACCCCCAATTCTTCTTCGCACTCTCTTAATGCCGTTTCGATATAATCGCAGTCACAAGGGTCTGTCTCACCTCCTGGCATAGCGATTTGTTTCGAATGAACTCCATCATACTCCCCTCTTTCAATAAGCACTCCTTCGACTTCAGAATTATCCCCCGGAAACATCAACCACAAAACGGAAGCTTGTCTTGCTGACGATAGAACCGACAAATCAAAGTTCCTGCCTCTATAGAGTGGAGCCGCTTTTAATTGGGCATCAAGCCCCGGCAAAGCCTCTTGAAGTCTGGAATAGAGACGTTTTATCTCATTTGGCACTCCTTTAGATGAGAAATTTGTATTTTCTTTATAAAGATTCACCACCGCAAGGTCGGTCGGATTTACCTTCGCTATATGCAAGTGCACCTACTAGATAATAACAATGAATTCCCGCCCGTATCTAAAACGAGTAGTTCTGGCATTCTAGCAGTGGGTGGTGATTTAAATGCTGCTTTACTTATCTCTGCATATGAACATGGGGTTTTCCCTTGGTATAACCCTGGTGAAATGATCATGTGGTGGTCTCCAGAAGAAAGAGCGATACTTCCTTTAGATGGTATCAAGAAGCATAAAAGCATGCGCAACGAGTTAAACAAGAATAGATATAGGGTAACGTACGACAAATGTTTTGAAAAGGTTATTGCAGAATGTGCTCATAATCTAAGAGGAGCTAATGAAGATGGGGGACCAGGAACGTGGATAGGAGACGATATGATAAACGCTTATACGGACCTCCACAAGCTTGGGATTGCTCACTCTGTCGAGGTTTGGAAGGAGGATGAGCTAGTGGGCGGTTTATACGGAGTCTCTATTGGGAAGATGTTTTTCGGAGAGAGCATGTTTTCGAAGGCGACGAATGCATCGAAAGTTGCTCTGTTTCACCTTGTGGAAAGGCTGAAGAAATGGGGGTTTGGTCCTATTGATTGCCAAATGATGAATAGTCACATTGCCACATTAGGTGCGATTCCCATAAGTAGAGAAGATTTTACAGGTATTTTAGAGAAATTTCTTAATGCGGGTGAGACCCGGAAAGGACCTTGGACAGAATAGGCTATGTTTAGATTCACTTCATTTTTCACACTTAGAAGAAGATTTGCGAAGTCAGTTCTCAAATTCATGGGATGGCGCTTTAGAGGCCAAGACCCTCCTAGTCGATGGAAGCACATTATTTTCATAAGCCCAGCTACGGGATCCCTTCTAATAAAACAACAGCAGTGGATGCCCTACCTCACATCTACGAATTCAAAATGGATAGACCTTCGAAACAGCTCTGAAATAAAGGCCGTTCTCGATAAAAAGCATACTGCCCTTATTCGATGGGAAGAAGATGTCGACGTAGAAGCATTAACGGAACTTCTTTCAAATGCTCGACAAAACAAAGTTCGAGTATCCGCTTGCGCTTGGGACACCACCCATAAAGCGGTGAAATTCCATTCCCAATTCCGGCCCTCACCTTATTCCGATCGCGACATACGTTACCTAAGCCGATTCTTCAAATACTTCAAGCAGATATAAGCTTACGAATGTGTCGAGACACGTTATTGCTGAATTAACATGTTATTAACAATTGGGTCTGTTTCGTTAACAAGCCGTTAATATCTGGCTTCTTTATCGCGCAAAACCTATTGAAACTCCTGCTAAATTGCTTCCGTAACCTAAAACCCTTAAAACCTAATCGCAATGCAGATGGATAAGTATGACTTCATGATTTTGGACATCATTCAATCTCACAAAATTGAAAACCAAAGCCACATAAGACTCAGCGTTTTAGAACGTAATTTCTGGAAATGTATTGAAGCTGATACGGACCTACATGTAGGACAAGCGAGAATTGGTGAGCGTATTACCAACTTGTATTTAGATGGGCTTATTCAAAACAAAGACGGGTACACACTAACTAAAAAAGGAAGAGAGCAATTATCATTCGCTCCTTGGAATAAGGAAAATATGCTTGCGTAATTCCTTTGATAAAATATTCTTCATAAGAAAGGGGGCCCGTAATAGAGCCCCCTTTCTTTTTGGTATTTTTTTTAAGGACCTTTTAGGCCTTTTTAGTCTTTGATGCTGTCTTTGAAGCAGGCTTTGAAGCAGGCTTCTTAGCTTTTGCAGCTGCTTTCGCTGTCTTCGGCTTCGGCTGCTCCTTTACCTCCTCCACTTTATCGTATGATTCCTCTAAGATTTCGAGACCAGGATATTTCTCCTTCCAAAATTCCAACTTACTGCGATCTCTCACAGTAATAACAGTTCTCCTGTCTAGTCTAACCTTGATATTAGGTTGTAACTCTTTTTCTCTCTTTTTACGTGCCATTGCTGTACTTGATAATTTTGCCTTCTTAAAGGATAGTGCGAAAGAACACTAATTGAGACGAAAACTATCCTATTTAAGTAATAATTACTAAGATGTTATAGTTAATTGGTAATTCCTAATAAATAGAATGATTATTCTCAAGATATTAAAGACTAATTAACGTAACAGATTAATCACCCCCCTCATTTCTGCAGCGTCAACATCATAACCTTGCACCTTAATTACCCATTGGTATAAACCATCTGGTGCGAAGTGGTCGCCTCCATTTATATTCCCCATCCAAGAGTCTTCTATAGAAGTACTTGAATAAACAATATCTCCCCATCTGTTATATATGAAGAGTTCGAATGACTCGATTTGACGACCTACTATTTGGAATGCATCATTTAAGCCATCATTATTCGGAGTGAATGCAGAAGGTATATAAAGTATTACTGAGCCATAAAGGTGGACCGTAGCGACATCAAAACAGCCGTTGTTAGTTATTACAGTAACTGCGGCATCATATTCATCAAGGCCATCGTAATTATGTGTCACATCTCTTTCATAAGCGTAGCTTCCGTCTCCAAAATTCCAAATGAAACTAAAAGCACCTGGGAATGGCTCTTCCGGATCGGTAATAACGCTGAAATCGTATTTGTCGTCGCCTAGGTCATATCGTACTACTGTTGCAGCTACGGTCTCTACCTCTACTCTAGTTGATGCTGAAATATCGTAATCACAATTGTCTATTACTACAACCTCGTATGTTGTACCTACTGTGGGTGAGACAGTGTGCGCAAGCTCGTCGTCGAGAAAGTTTTCCCAAAGTATTTGGTATGGAGGCTGACCACCTTCAACAAAAAGCTCCAAAGTGGTCTCAGCGCCATTGCATAGCAAAGTGTCGTTAGGCATCGCAATCACAAGAGGATCGTAAGGAACGTCAAAAAGGGTCTGTAAGTATAAATCCCTATCGCACCCGTCGTGGATGTAAATCTCCATCAAATGAGGTGTCAAGGATGTGTGGTCTATGCATTCGTCTGATCCGAAATCTAAACCGTTAATAGTCCAGTTATATGTTACAGGAGGGTATTCGAGGTCGGGATTTTGTATGAGCTCTACGCAAACTGTAGCGAATTCATCGCAAAGTGCTGTAACGACCTCAGGTGTGGTCGCTTCAAGTGGCGGAGTGTCGTAGATTAAAATACTTAATACACTTTGAGTGGTTCCACTAATAATGTTCAAAATGAGCTCTTCCGTTCCCTCGTCGATATAGTCTTGTGGGACTAGAAATGAAAGCGGAAGATCATACTCGCCAATTGGGATCACCGCTGAAGTAGGAAGCCCTTCGATATCTTCTGTGAAAGAAGCTTCAGACAAAGGGTCAACTTGAATTTGAAACTCGAAAGGATAAACTGAAGGAACTAGACAAGGTCTGCTAATAGTAATTGTCGAAACTCCACAATCTTCCCAAGCGCAGTATATGATTTGGTCGTCAAGAGGGTCTGGATCGCAATCTGGTGCAGCTGTTGCTTCGTATGCCGTAGGAATTGGAGATCCGAAACTTCCCTCCTCTAAAATAACAATCGATTCAAGCCAATCATCTGAACCGTCAGCAATAGCGAGTTTTATGTGATAAGTTAAACCGCAACTTACTGGGCTAGAAGCGGTGAGTGTAGTGGTGTATCCATTAATACACGGCTGATCTACTGCGTTAGGGTTATCAATGTAGTATTCCGTATTGATTAGATGATTTACTGAGCTAATAGTAACCGGCAGAGGCGGATCAGTATCGGGAACTTGAGCAATATTTATCGCTCCGTCAGGGAATCCAGCTGGCGAAGCATAAGGACCTGAAAGGCCTGGTCCAGAGAGGAAGAATCCGAAAATATCGTTATACGGAGAATTCACATAGGTAATGTATTCATCTGATCCGAAAACGTAATTAAATGACACGAAATCTCCAGAAGGTTGAAAATCAAATTCCAATATACAAACATCATTTACTGAAGAAACTGTAAAGTTTTCGCCTATAAGTGGTGGAACAGAATTTGCAACCGTAAGTAGGTCTGGATCACCACCGCCACCACAAAACAGACAACCAGCTGTTGGGTCACAAGTCGCAGGATTAGTTGCCAAATCAGTACTTAATATCACCCCACTATTCACATCAAACCCCACAGCATCTGTGAGGTAGCCTATTTGTTCTAGTGAACCTGTGAACTGAACATTCGTCGCTGTAACACCCTCCCCTAGCAACACGTTGTTAACATACTGAGTAGGCGTCATCGCTTGAGAAACGTTCATTTGTGCAGTCGCAACATTCTCGCTTACAACAGATAGGAAAGCAAAAGAAATCGCGATGTACGAAAAACGGTGTTGTAGCGTTAAGTTCTTCATAGTAATTTGCTGAAAGATAAGTGATTTTCTAAACTTTCAATTTATTAAGTTTGCAACATGTTGAACATCACGTTTATATCTGACTCTACAAGCTCTGAAATATACCCTCTAAATGTGGGGCGATGCGAGTCTACACTCCACTTTGGAGCTAGGTCTGCTGCTCAACAATGGAATGAGGCTCTGGGAAAGATGAATGGAGATGATATTGAGCTGAACTCCCGCCTTTTACCCACATCATTTGCCATCAGTATTATCAAGGGATTAAAACCAGGTGATATACTCACTTTTAAAGGAGATTTTATTGCCAAAATTATTAGCCCCAACTCCGACAAAACACAAAATCTAGAATTGGAAAATGAGATTGTCGATGAAAACTCTTTGTTAATAGCAGAATCTGCTGCAGATTATTTCGAACTATGTGAGAGAGGGATAAGTGAAGATTTGGAGCGATTGAAGTTAGCTTGGAGTGCTCGTACTTTATCTGAAAGCGAGAGAGACGCTTGGAGGCTTTCGGGAGTAATAATTCATGGAGAACTTGAGAAAATACATGTCTCTCCAGGAGTTAAGATCAGGAGTTGTGTAATAAACACAGAGGGAGGTGACGTGGTTTTAGGACCTAACTCCGAAATTATGGAGGGGGCTTGCATTAGAGGTCCGTTCACGATAGGGGAATCGAGCCAAGTGAGGATGGGTACGATGATTTATGGGCCTACTTCCATAGGGAAACACTGCAAAGTGGGAGGCGAGGTAAGCAATGTGGTCTTTCACGATTATTCAAATAAGGCACATGGCGGATTTTTAGGAAATAGCGTTATTGGATCGTGGTGTAATTTGGGTGCAGAGACGACTTCTAGTAACTTGAAGAATACATATGGGGAGGTTAAAATATATAGCGGAGGAGCGAAATCTTTAGTTGAAAGCGAACGTTTGTTTTGCGGATTGTTAATGGGAGATCACAGTAAAACAGGTATTCATACGGCATTTAATACAGCTACCGTAGTAGGAGCGTTCTGTAACGTTTTCGGTGCGGGTACTCCACCTAAGCACATCCCATCGTTCTCTTGGGGCGGATCAGAGGGTCTTGAAATTTATAAAGTTGAACAGGCCATTAGTACGGCTCGTAAGGTTATGGCTAGAAGAAATCTTACACTGAGCCCGGAAAATGAGGTGGATATATTAAAATTATTTTCCGAGAGTGAGGGGGATAGACAAAAGTAGTTTGGTATATCTGCCGCTACTAAAAACAAAAATGACAAAAATCACCTGACACGCTGTCAGACATACTCTATGGCACGCACCTTGCTTTGTGAAGGGTAGAATAAAATTTTATGACTGATTACAATCCACATTTCCAACTATTGAGCGACTCAGGCGACGAAGAGTTCATTCCTATCATTTCAGCAGAGGACGAAAAAGCGATGCATAAAGAGGAGGTTCCTGAAAATATGCCACTTCTGTCTTTAAGGAATACTGTACTATTTCCGGGTGTTGTGATTCCTATTACTGTGGGTCGGGACAGGTC
This sequence comes from Flavobacteriales bacterium, assembly GCA_015663855.1. Classification (GTDB taxonomy): domain Bacteria; phylum Bacteroidota; class Bacteroidia; order Flavobacteriales_D; family Sanyastnellaceae; genus UBA974. Next base: position 7,336 of record DQRJ01000082.1, read on the forward strand.
TATTCGCCTAATTAAAGAAGCGAAGAAGAATAAAAAGCATATCGGAGTGGTTTCGCAGAAGGATGCAGAAGTTGAAATGCCTAATGGAGATGATTTGAACCACGTAGGAACTGTTGCGCGCATAATCAAGATGTTGCGTATGCCTGATGGTACAAATACTGTTATTCTTCAAGGCCAAAGACGATTTGTTTGGGATGAGATAGTTGAGGAAGAAAAATACTTAATCGCAAAAGTCTCTGCCTACGGGGGAATAGAAAGCTTACCGGACACAAAAGCCACGCAAGCACTAGTCGAGAGCTTGAAAGACTTGGCTATCGAGATTATCGAAATGAGCCCGACCATCCCATCAGAAGCTGCTGGGGCGATAAAAAACATTGAGAGGCTAAGCTTTCTGGTGAACTTCATCGGTTCAAATATGAACGCATCAGTCAAAGCAAAGCAGAAATTATTAGAGATCGAGGACTTAGAGGAAAGAGCGAATAAAGTTCTTCAAATGCTTCATAAGGAGAAGCAAATACTGGAGCTGAAACACGATATTCAGAGTAAGGTAAGAAACGATTTGGACCAACAGCAGAGGGAGTACTTCTTGAACCAGCAGATGAAGAAGATTCAGGAAGAGCTTGGGGCGAATCCATTGAAAGAGGAGATTGAGGAGAGGAAGACTCGTGCCCTTAAGAAGAAATGGCCCGAAGCTGCTTCAGAACTTTTTGATAAAGAGATTCAAAAACTGGAGAGGATGAATCCGCAGGCCGCGGAATACAGCATGCAGTCGAATTATATCGAGTTGCTTCTCGATTTACCCTGGGATGAGCGATCTAAAGATAATTTCGATCTTAAAAATGCCGTCAAAGTCCTAAATAGTGACCATTACGGTCTCGACAAGGTGAAGGAGCGAATTGTCGAGCACCTCGCCGTTCTTAAAATCAAGGGCGACTTAAAGGCGCCTATCCTTTGTCTTTACGGACCTCCCGGAGTAGGAAAGACGTCATTAGGTCGTAGCATCGCGGAATCACTAGGCCGCAAATATGTAAGGATGAGCCTTGGTGGAATGAGAGACGAAGCTGAGATTCGTGGTCACAGAAGGACTTATATCGGGGCTATGCCAGGTCGAATCCTGCAAAACCTTAAAAAGGCAGGAACGTCGAATCCACTTTTCGTCCTAGACGAGATAGACAAACTCGCGAAAGACAGCCACGGAGATCCATCTTCTGCCCTACTCGAAGTTCTCGATCCTGAGCAGAATAGCACATTCCACGACAACTACCTCGATTTGGATTACGATCTAAGTCGCGTGATGTTCATCGCAACTTGCAACGACCTGTCTACCATACACCCCGCACTGCGCGACAGAATGGAGATAATTGAGGTGTCAGGCTATACGATTCAGGAGAAAGTCCAAATCGCTAAGCGTCATCTCCTACCTAAACTAGTAAAGGATACTGGGCTTAATCGCTCTCAAGTAACAATACCAATCGCTACGATTGAAAAAATAGTAGAACTTTACACTAACGAGTCTGGAGTAAGAGGTCTCGACAAAAGAATAGCTAAAGTTGTTCGAAATAGAGCGAAAGAAATAGCTATGGAAGAACCATTTACTGCAGAAGTTGCCCCAAGCGATCTCATAAATATCCTAGGTCGACCATACGAGAAGGATAGATACCAAAACAACGATGTCGCCGGCGTCGTAACTGGTCTCGCATGGACTCCTACTGGCGGGGACATTCTCTTTATCGAAACCTCGCTAACTCACGGAAAAGGCAAGCTTACCCTAACCGGTAACCTAGGCGAGGTTATGAAGGAAAGTGCGATAATAGCGCTCGAATACCTTAAGGCTCACTGCGTAGATTTAGGGATCGCTCCAGAACGTTTTGAAAAATGGAACGTTCATGTTCACGTTCCTCAAGGAGCAATTAAGAAAGACGGACCTAGTGCAGGGATAACAATGCTCACGGCTTTGGCCTCAGCATTTACGCAAAGAAAAGTCAGGAAATATCTTGCTATGAGCGGAGAGATTACTCTTCGTGGACAAGTCCTTCCTGTGGGAGGAATTAAGGAGAAAATCCTCGCTGCGAAACGTGCTGGGATTAAAGAAATCATTCTTTGCGAACGAAATCGTCAAGACATTGAGGACATCGATGCGAGGTATGTGAGGGGCATGAAGTTTACTTACGCTACGAAAATGAATGAAGTTGTGAAGCGAGCTTTACTCTCTGAGAAAGTGGAAACTCCTATTGATTTCGGTACGAAATTAAACTAAAGACTTAGTTTATTCAAATGCACACAAGTATCTATAAATCAATATTTACCGCATCGCTATTAACTCTTAGCGCTAATATTACCTTCAGCCAAGACGTGGTGTTAGGGTCTATACCTTTAGAACTTGCTATTGATTCCAGGAGCGCTGCACTTGGAGGGAAATTAGCTTCCAGCTTAAACCCAAACGAACAAGCTGCAACATACAATCCTGCGCTTGTAGACAGCACTTCGAAAGGGCAAGTATACATTTCGTTACTAAATTATTACGCCGGGATTAAGGTCGGCTCTGTGGATGCCGTGATTGCGAATAAGGGAAAACGGACTGTTCATGCGGGAGCGAGATTTGCATCGTTCGGAAAGTTTTCGGGGTACGATCCATCGGGAGTTCCCACTGGCGACTTTTCTGGGGGAGATTATTATTTACAATCGGGAGTTAGTTGGAAATTAGACTCGGTTTGGAGTGCGGGAATTACAGGATGGGGCGGGTTTAGAAATCTTGCCCGCGAAAATGCTGGGGTGCTTGGTGTAGATGTAGGGGTCATGGGGAGATGGGAGGATCGAGATTTAGCAATGGGGATATTGATTTCAGGAGTGGGACGTCAATTTGCGGGGACCGGAAGTCAGCCCGTGGGAAGCATGCCATTAAACGTGCAAGCCGGAGTAACTAAAGGCTTTAATAACGCGCCCTTCACAGTTTTCATACAAATGGAACATCTTGAAAAATGGGCCATAGCCCCTGCTGGGACTTATGATGATGGAGTGGACCCGCTTACTGGAGAAACTATACCAAACACAAAATGGGAATTCGGTGATCAGCTATCTCGCCACTTAAGAGGAGGAGTCGAGATTAATATGGGGCGTGGTTTAATGGCGCAGATGGGATACGATCATAGGAGAAGATTGGAAATGGAAGCTGCCGGAAGGAAAGGGACTAACGGTTTTTCTTTAGGAATGGCTATGAAAATTGGGGATGTCGATTTCGGTTTGGCAAGGAATACATACCACTTTGCTGGGTCCTCAACACACTTATCAATTCTATTCACACTTCCTGGACATTAAGCGGCTTTGATAGAAGTCATGTCCCTATCTTCGAAGAATGGCAAAGTACCGAATCAACATAGCAATTGATGGCCACTCTTCAGCTGGTAAGAGCTCTATGGCTAAGGCATTAGCTAAGGAGTTAAACTATGTGTATGTGGACACAGGCGCAATGTACCGAGGAGTAACACTCTTTGCGATGAAAGAAAGGATCGTCTTGAATGGAGTTGTTGATGAGCAAGCATTAGAAAGTGCTTTAGACCGATTATTCCTCACATTTAGATTTAACCCAAACACGGAATGTTCTGAAATGTATTTAGGAGGCGTGAATATCGAGAAAGAAATTCGCTCGATGGAAGTGGCGAAAAATGTAAGCTTAGTGGCGAAAATACCAGCTGTTAGAGATAAACTAGTCGCAAAACAGAGGCGTATGGCTGAAGGGAATGGGATAGTTATGGATGGTAGAGATATCGGAACAGTAGTCCTCCCAAATGCTGAGCTGAAATTTTTCATGACAGCCGACCCAGAAGTAAGAGCTTGGCGAAGATTAAGCGAATTACAAGCAAACGGCAAAAACGTGACTTATAACGAAGTACTAGAAAACGTACTCAGTAGGGACCGTATTGACTCAGAAAGGGCTGTAGCGCCTCTTAAACAAGCAAAAGACGCTATTGTAATTGACAACAGCAACCTCACTATGGAAGAGCAGTATGAATTCATGCTGAATATCACGAAAAAGAGAATGGAAGAGGTATGACTTCTAACCCAATTTCCCGAGAATTATTTACTCTTTTTGCGTGTTCACTAGCTTGGGCAGGTTGCGCTCGACAAGTCGATACATTAATTAACGGCAATATTTTAGAAATAAATAAAGTTGAAGAACCAGCTTTTTTATCTGTAGAGTCAGTTTGGGTGGATAGCATTTTAGGAACCCTCTCTATGGAAGAACAAGTAGCCCAGTTGCTTATGGTTCCTGTTTATTCGCGTACTGACACTTCGGGATGGGATGAAGCTGAAGATTGGGTGAGAGATTTAGGATTAGGCGGAATCATCTGCATGCAGGGTGGGCCGGAAAACCAACGAAATAGAATAAACCGCCTTCAATCGCTCAGTGAAGTACCGTTAATGGTGGCTTCTGATGCTGAGTGGGGACTCGGAATGCGATTAGATTCTACTCGAAGTTTTCCGAGGGCTTTGACTCTCGGGGCTACTGGGGATGCTGAACTTGTAAGGCGGTTTGGTCGAGCTGTGGGGGTGTCTCTTAGAAATACTGGCATTACTGTAAACTTCGCGCCCGTGGTGGATGTAAACTCTAATTCGATTAATCCGGTAATTGGAAGTAGGAGTTTCGGAGAGAATGTGCAACTCGTAGGTGAACTCGGACTTGCTTACTCTCGTGGTTTACAAGATGTTAATGTGCTTGCTACTGCAAAACATTTTCCCGGGCACGGAGATAGTGATTCTGACTCTCATAAGACTCTTCCGCGCATATCTGGAGATAGGGCGAGGTTAGATTCGGTCGAGCTTGCTCCGTTTAGAGTGTTAATTGATGGTGGAGTCGGTGCGATCATGGTTGCCCACCTCGATGTTCCTGCACTAGACAGTACGGACGCACAACCCTCTACCCTATCCCCTGCTATTGTAGACACGTTACTTAGACAAGAGCTGGGATTTAAAGGCCTTGCTTTTACGGATGCTCTATCTATGAAAGGGTTTGCCGATTTTGCTGGCGATAGACCTCGAGCTAGAGATGCTCTATTAGCGGGCAACGATATTCTACTATTTCCTGGCGACCCTATTGAAGTAATTGCTGAAATAATCGAGGCACTAAAAAACGGATCAATAGACTCATCTTTAGTTACCGAGAAATGCAGGAGAGTGTTGATGGCTAAGGTTTGGACTAAAGCTAACGAAGAACTTCCAGCAAACGGAATGCCTTGGGATGCAAGCGAATCAGAAGAGGTCCATAGGGAAATTTTGCAAGCGTCTTTGACATTGTTGACAAACGAAAATGAGGTAATCCCGATGTTGAAATCTGCCGGCAAAATTGCAATTATCAACGTCGCAAACAAAAGCGCGTCGGGAGATGAATTTACGGAACACCTCATCAGAACTCTAGGTAGATCTTTCGAGGTGAACTCCTTTACTGTCGGTAAAGACTGTTCTAGATGGGGAAGGTCTGATGTGCAAAACGCATGTGAAAACGCCGATTTAGTTCTGATTAACTTTTTAGAAACTAGCAATAGGCCGTCTAAGAACTATGGAATTCTAAAACCCGCTTTAGACGCGTGTTCATCAAGAATCGCCAGCTCTAAATCAGATACTCTGAGTAACACAAAATGGGTGGTGAATCTATTTGCAAACCCATATGCAGTAAATGAAGATTGGGAAGGAGTTATTGAGGGGGCTGATGGATTGGTTTTGGCATATCAAGACGATTACAGGACACAGGAGGCGGTAGTGGATTTAATATGTGGAGTTACTGGAACTAGAGGTGCTTTACCTGTAACGCCTCCGGGCTCGCCTTTTAAGGAAGGATGGGGAATTGAGGTTGTTAAGCCCGAATCAGGGAGGCTAGGATTTAACCCTTCCGCTTGTGGCGGAGCGTGGGAGCCCTCTTTGAAGATTGACTCGATTGTGGAAGTGGCGTTAGAAGCTGGAGCATACCCTGGCTGCAGGGTTGTGGTATCTCACAAGGGAATTGTAATGCACGATGAGAAGTATGGAACTACCGACGGCAAGATTCAAGTGTCAGAGAATACTATTTACGATCTTGCTTCTATTACGAAAGTTGCAGCCACGACACTATGTTTGATGCGATTAGAAGAGGAGGGGAAGTTTGATTTGGACTACCCGATTTCTGAGTACCTACAAGAGTTAGACACTTTAGAACTAGGAACTCGTACTTTCCGACAGATACTCTCTCATCAGGCAGGTCTATATCCTTGGATTCCTTTTTATCTCGAAACTCTAAGCGATTCGTTGGATCTGCTTTCTGACAGACCCATGTGCGATGATAATATTTGCATAAACCCCAATTTATTCCTTTGTGAGGAATTCGTCGACACTATGTATCTGAGGATTGTGGAATCCGAATTAAGACCATCAGGGGAGTATAGATATAGCGATTTGGGCTATTATCTCATACACAAAATACTGAATCAACTATATGGCACTACCCGAGCTGTCGACTCACTTTCAACGACTTGGTTCTATAATCCTATGGGGCTGTACAGCATGGGCTTCAATCCTCTTGCTAGGCCTGGTTTTCTTATTGATGACATTGCTCCTACTGAAGAAGATAAGGTGTTCCGTAAATGCGTAGTTCAAGGTCATGTTCACGATCCTGGCGCAGCTCTTTTGGGGGGCGTTTGTGGTCATGCAGGGCTTTTCAGTGACGCTCACGACCTCACTAGGTTAGGCCAAATGCTGCTCGACAATGGCTCCTATCTCGGCGTCGATTTACTGGACTCTAAGAAGAGCACTATAGACACATGGACTTCAAGGGCATTCCCTGATTCGGATAGTAATCGTCGAGGACTCGGATTTGACAAACCCGCGCTCGAACTAGACTCTGGGCCGACTTGCGATATAGCGTCAACATCGAGTTTTGGGCATTCTGGGTTCACGGGCACGCTTTTATGGGTAGATCCCGAGTTCGACCTTGTGTATGTATTTTTGAGTAATCGCACTTACCCAGATGCCGAGAATAGTAAATTAATAACTTTGGATGTTAGAACTGAAATTCAAAGAGTCGTTATGGAACACTTAAACGCCCCTATCAGATGAAAATAGGAATGGTTTGCTACCCCACTTTCGGTGGAAGCGGCGTCGTCGCAACAGAACTTGGCAAAGCTCTTGCTTCTCAAGGTCATGAGGTACACTTTATAACTTACAACACACCTGTAAGGCTCGGTAGCTTTAGACCAAACATCTTCTATCACGAGGTTCGCATCTCCGACTATCCCCTTTTCGACTACCCACCTTACGAGTTAGTCCTAGCCAGTAAAATGGTGGAAGTGGCGAAAGATTACGCCCTCGACCTAATACACGTGCACTATGCTATTCCTCATGCAAGTGCTGCGGTTACGGCTCAGAAAATTTTGGCCGAAGAAGGCATTAAGCTACCCATTATTACCACACTTCACGGAACAGATATTACTTTGCTCGGCAAGGACCCCTCGTTTGAGCCTGTAATTACTTATGCCATTAATTCAAGTGATGCGGTAACAGCCGTTTCTGAGAACTTAAAGGCAGAAACAAATAAGTTGTTCGGAGTAATTCAGGAAATCGAGGTCATTCCCAACTTTTTCTGTCCTTTTCATTACAAGCTTGAACCGAACGAAGAATTCAGGAAGAAAATAGCGCCAGAAGGGCAGCCTATTATTACTCATATTTCAAATTTCAGACCAGTAAAACGGATTTTGGATGTCGTTGAAACTTTCTATTTAATCTCTAAAGAACTCGATGTACGACTTCTTCTCGTAGGAGATGGGCCTGATAGAAACGTTGCTGAAATCAGATGCCGAGAGCTAGGTATAGATAAAAAAGTTGTAACTCTGGGTAAAGTAAAGAATCCTATCGAACCTCTATTAGTTAGCGACCTGTTTTTACTTCCTTCAAAAGCAGAGAGCTTCGGCCTCGCAGCTCTTGAGGCTATGGCTTCAGGAGTTCCCGTGATTTCATCGAACACAGGAGGGCTTCCTGAACTCAACAAGGAAGGAGTCTCTGGTTTTATGAGCGACGTTGGAGATGTTCAGGATATGGCAAAAAACGCCTTAGAAATTTTAAAGAGTCCTGAAAGTTTAGCGAAATTCAAGGCGTCTTCGTTATTGAGAGCTGAGGAATTCAGAATAGATTTGGTGCTACCTAAGTATTTGGCATTGTACCAAAAAGTGACTAAGAAATGAAGTCAAAAAAAGCGAAAGATCGTTCTATAGGCAAGCGTATTCATATTGCGGAACATGGCGATATGACTACAATTATCATTGAGTCAACTATTACTAGTGCACAAAGATTATCACTTGAAATGTGGTTCGGAGCGTGGACTGGATTAGGGACGTTATTTGCCTATGGAGCATTTACTTTTGAAGGAGATGAGAGATTATTTTACTTGGGATCATTAGTCTTCTGGGCGTTCTTCTGGGTGCGTATTGCAAAAGTCGTTGCGTGGAGAAGAATAGGGAAAGAAGTGATAAAAATCAGCAAGGGTGGCCTTATGATAAAAAACGCATTTAATACGCGCGGGAGAGAGTGGACTTACAGCCTTAACAAAGTAGGGGTGGTTAAATTCCACGATAGAGACGCAACTTCTTTCATTCAACAGCTTGACAATAGCTTCTGGATTTTAGGTGGAGACACGTTGTATTTCCTATACGAAGGCAGAACTAAAGTGTTAGGTAAGCAGCTCACTTCACAAGATTCAAAACAGTTAGCAAACGTTCTTAACAAAGCTATCTCCGCACACAAAGGGTAGACTACCAGCTATTGGTTTTCATTAATAGCTAGGATATTCATGGGCATTATTGCCCCATGAAAACAAACACAATCTCACTACTTCTCTTAGGAGTTTCCAGTATTTGCTTTTTCGGATGTGATTGCTCGAAGCAAGCAAGCCCCGTTAAATACACATTCATTTTTAATCAACCTGATGGATCAGTCCCTAACTCTGGTTGGGCTGTTGTTTATGAAAAACACTTAGACCCAAATACAGGGTACGCTACACTACGAGTTCCTCTTTCGGACACATTGAGTTGGGAGTTAAATGAAAGTGGGGCTATCGATTGGCTCGACACACGAGAAGATAAAAGCAAATCTATCTCCGTACATTGTTTCTCGCCTGACGGTGGAACAAATGACAACCTTAGACATGTATGGCAGGCATTAAGTAGTCGTGAGCAAGAAGTAGAGTTAACATTTACGCAAACTAGGGAGGTGAAAGTAGTCATTAGATCTTCTCAACCTCTACCCTCTCCTGCTCAAGCTTGGGCCTTATATATTTCCCCACTTGAAAACCCTCCTGAATACATTGAGGGTTCTTTAATAACAACCTCACAATTCCATAGCTGGGAGTTAGTCGCTAATAATCGCACTGTTTTAAAATCAGAAATTAACTTTTTAGAGCACTCAACTAAACACATTCACTTATATCGGCTGGGAAATGGAGTTTGGAATTATCATGGTCGGTTTACAGCTTCAATAGATAGTGAATCTACCGAGTTTTCATTCACAACAAATCATTCACTGTCATGCTGCGATTAAAACTCCCTTCTTCTTTATTGTGTCTCTATTCTGTGTTTTTGAGTAGCATCCCATCAACAATAACTGCACAAACCCTAGTTTCTTCAGAACAATACAACCTTGCAAGAGCGCGACAAGCCTATCATTCCCAAAGATTGATTACCCCACAATACGCTCCCTCAATAACTAACCTATTAGATTCTTTGCATTGGCGAAACGAATTCTCAGCGTTTTGCCCCACTGATGGTGGACCAGCCGTAGCAATTCGCAATAAGGGGAAATCAAGCAGTTTAACCCCTCCCACGACACCTAATCACCCTTGGGAACCTATTGGATGGAGTCAATCTCCACAAGACGGAACGTGGAAGGCCACTTGTCCTGGAGACTCTGTTTTTTTTACATTCAATCAAACTTATTCAAGAGCAAGTTGCAGCCCTGAACCAGATACACCTCCTTGGGGAGCAGCCAATTCAGGGGCCCCCAATATTTGGTGGATTGAAGCTATCAGCGAGTTGGGAATATCAACCGGAAGTGTATATACAAGGCTTGGACAAGACCAAAATTTTGACAAACCCGTAATAATTGTTGAGGGATTTGATTTCGGAGTAGGAGGAAACACTGAAGAGCATAGACATGGTAGTTTTGGATGGCAATCTCTATTTGGATGTAATCTCGACGCATTTCCTGGCACATCTCACTATCCAATTCTTTTAGACAGTTTGTATAATTTAGGGTACGACCTTGTATTTGTAGATTTTGCTGACGGAGCACAAACAATTGAAATAAAATCGGAACTAGTAATGAGAGTTATTGAGCTTTGTAACTCATATAAGACCTCTAACAACTCATTAATTTTAATAGGGGCTAGTATGGGCGGTATCGTTTCTAGACACGCGCTGTGTACAATAGAACAAGAAAACAACGATCATTGCACAAGACTCTTTATCAGCATTGACTCCCCACACAGAGGGGCAAACATATCAGCTGGCTTAATCGGACTGGTCTCTGTACTTTCCATTCCATCTTCAGAGGCCGCAATCTTTTATGAGGGACTTTACTCCCCTGCAGCAAAACAACTATTAATAAACCTACCTATAGAATCTGCTGTTCATACCGATGCAATGGCTATGCTAATGGATCTCGGCATGCCACAAAGGACTATGAACATAGGAATTGCAAATAGTCATGCTGAAGTGAGTCTAGAATTAGAGAATGCTCCGCTTCTATCTTGGACAGAATCCTGGTGGTGGCTTGGCACAGCACATCTTCTGGCAAATAGACATCCAAATGGTTCTAATTCGCTTGCTCTTTCTGCCTCTTGTTCGCTACCCGTAGATTTCATACCGTTTAACGGTATACCTCTTTGGTATGATAACGAAGCCTATAGTTATTACCCTGAAAACGACTTAGATGTTGACCCCGCTTCTATAGGCAGGCATATGGAGCAATTTGTGGATGGAATAAATGCTTCCGGAATGTTAGAAATTTCAATTGGTGATTATCAGCCCATAAGTGGTTTCATTCCCACATCAAGCGCTATAAATTGTAATATTCTTGAAAACGAAGACCAAACCTTTGACTACATAAGTATGGCCCCTGTTTGGGCTTCGCCCGAAGAGCATGTGGCCCTAACACAACTGCACCGAAAACTTGTCCTAGACCATATTATACTAGGAGATGAGGGTGCGCCTAGTGAGCTAGGGATAGCTAATAGTCAATCTATATACGAGTACCATAATTTCGACAATGTAGATAATTGGCTAGGAAGCACCCAAATAAACGAAGGGGGATCATTGAGAATAGGTGGAGTAGGAATTGCTGTAGATTCTACTACTGTAGTTAGAACGAAACAGTGTAATACAGTAGTAGAGGTTAATTCGGGAGGAGAAATATTAGTAGGCTCACTTTATGATTTAGGCATGGGGACGTTAATTATTACAGGAGACAATGAACTTTACATGAATCCAGGTAGCGAGCTAAACATCTTCAGTGGAAGCAAATTAGTCGTTGAATCTGGAGCAAATATTATTTTGGATAATCTAGATTTACAGATTCACTCAGAAGGAACCCTTGAAGTCCAAACCGGTGGCAATATCTATCTCCGTAATAATGCTCGCATAATACTAAATGGCATTGATGCTGAATTGGTATTAAAAGGAGGTATTCATGTCGAGGAGGATTCTCACTCCTCTATTACAAGTAGTAGTGAAGCATTATTCGAAATTTCAATTACCGGACCGTCTGCTAGCATAAATATCGAAAACGGAGCAGAATTACTAATTCAAGGGTGTAATAACATCAATTTTAACGAAGGAGCGCAATGCTTTTTCCACGGTGACGGAACCTTAAAAATCATCGACACTGATATACATATGTCTAACAACTCTATTGCACTACAGGCGTGCAAAGCTCATATTAAAGATATAATTATATACGGTGCAAGTAGTTCAACTTGGAAAAGCTCTCATCGGCTTAGAATTGACGATAGTAACTGGTCGAGAGTCTCATTACATATTGACAGTTTCGAAGAAAACAATGGTGTAGCTGGACTTATTTCTATTCATAATCAAATCGAAGAATGCAACTGGACATTAGAAAATACAGGGTTCAAATTATTAGATAACGAATTCAGATCTACTATTTTTCAATCTATAAATCCTTCAGGCCCCAGTCAATTAACAAATAACACTATAGAAGGAGCTTATGGCTTTCCCGATGCATCTATAGAAATATTAGGGGGAGATCATGTCAGCTTTATAGAGAATCTGTTCCTAGAAGGAGTAGTAGGCCTCAGCTTCATAAACGCTCAAGCAACTTTGTCTTGTAATCAATTTGAGGGCTGGGACACTGCCATTAAGTTTAAAGAAAAATGTGATGTTTTCATGAATCCTCAAAATGGTGGTGGATACAACAGGCTTAATGGAAATCGTGTTCATTTGGAATTCGATAATTCGAATGTGCCATTATTAAATCAAGGCGGGAATAGTTTTGGCACAAGCGGAACGTATTGTCTTTCTGGCAATATCGATTGGAACTGTAACCCCACTTGGCTTATCGAAGGTAATTATTGGTTAGATGCTAGCGCAACCTCAGGTGTTGGCGGGGGAGGCAACACAGGTTTTTGGCAAATAGCGACTGACCTATCCTCTAGTAATAGCATTTGTTTCGGTGAGGGTATAATCGTTCAGATTGATATACCTGACTCAGGGATTTCTGTTTGCCCTAGCGGACAACCTACCGATGACGATGGCAAGAAAAACCTTGATTTTAATGCAATATTCGATTTATCCGGAAGAGTTATAAATGATGCAACTACTCCTAGTTTGTTTTTCAAAATAAACGATGAAAATAAAATCGAGAAAACACCATACAACTATTAATTATCTCAACAGTTTATAGAGAAATTAAATACTCAACTGCTATGCTATAGCCTCTATTACCAAGACCCGAAATAACTCCCTTACAAGCTCCTCCTACAATTGAAATATTGCGAAACTCTTCTCTAGCATGTATGTTAGATATATGAACTTCTATTACGGGAGCCTTTATTGATGCTACGGCATCTCTAATGGCAACAGATGTATGAGCGTAACCACCCGGGTTAAAAACTACTCCATCACACCTCATACCGTAATCGTGTAAAACTTCTATCAATGCCCCTTCGTCGTTTGACTGAAAATCTTCTATTAGTACGTCCTGGAAATTGTCCTTTAGCTCTGTAATTAATTGAGGTAGAGTAACATCCCCATACACTTCAGGCTCTCGTGTGCCTAACATGTTAAGATTGGGACCGTTAAGTATTAGTATATGAAGGCGTGGCATAAGGGGAGTTATTGAATTATTTTAGGTTCTTTTGCATACACAAACATAGTTTCACCTAGACCGTCGTATAACTCAAATTCATCGCCTTTAGTGTTTTCAAAATTAAACCCGAGCACAACAAGGTCAGCCCCACCAGATCGATCAAGTATCGTCTTCACCTTCGCTGTTTTATTGTTTACTTGAATAAGTTCAATGTTTTGCTCAGAAATTGGTATTCGACCTTCTAATATTTGTTCTCTTAATTCAGTAGCATGTTGATCATCAGCCCCATCATACATGAAAAACACAGAAATATTTGCTTTACTCCAATCAGGATGACCCTGTAGAATATAAGCCAACAATATCATCAGACTTGCATTTTCCTTGTCTTCAGAAGTTATCCAAAGGTGTATATCGTGTCTATTACCGAAAGATCTACCGCTTGATCTAAGTAGGATTAAATCTAGATCTACCGCTTTTAATATATCTAGATTGTCAAGAAGCTGGTCTCGATTTTCTAGGTGACCTGGCTCATATTCCATTAGGAATAAATTATTACCCTTACCGCTTAATCCCGGTAATTGAACACATTGCGCAATTGCAGAGGTGAAAGATGGGCTTATAATGGTGTCGAGATGAACACGGGTTCCGCCTCCACGAGCCCACTCAACTAATTCCTTATGAGCCTTCACCGACTCCTCGCGAGTTTCAACATTAAGGAAGCCTTTTACAAAGTGCATATAAGTGCCAAACCCATATCTATGTGCAATCCACCTCACCATATCGAAACCCTCGCGCCTTTTAAAACTGTCAGGAGAAATAGCTAAAACGAAGGGTCTCCATCCCGTTTTCTCCTCTAAATCATCACTATCGTTCATCTGAAGAGCGAGCTGGAGAGAGCGCGTGATTTGGAAAATTATTCCCCTAAATAAACGAACCATCCCGCCTTGATTAGCACCTCCCTTACTTGCGATCCAGGCATGAATTAAGACCATGACTAAGATGCTTGCAAAGGCATACGGGGCGTTCATCTTAAACATGAGGACGAAACATAGCACTGCACCCACTAAACTTATCGACCAATGAGTTCTAAATGTCGGTCGGTAGCTCGGATCGGCAGCCATTTGTTCTAAAAATGAAACTAGACATATCGCACCATAAGTAACCATGAAGAACATGGAAATAATTTCGGCTACAGCATTAATATCGCCTATCAAAACAAATGCGAAGCCGATTAAACAAGTTGCGATGGAAGCTCTGACCGGTTCTTGTCTATCACCCTTACCCACGCTTAGCCAACGAGACATTTTATTTGGAAAGACACCATCTACAGCAAGAGCTTGTAAAGTCCTTGGGGCAATCATTAC
>DQRJ01000085.1 GCA_015663855.1 Flavobacteriales bacterium
ATCGAGAGAAGAATGAGCCGATCAACTATCGGTTTTAAGAGTGGAGGGTCTAAGCAGACAGAAGAAAATATTCTATCATTTATCGCTCCAGCCGATTTGAGAACTTTCGGGTTAATTCCTGAACTTGTGGGAAGATTTCCTGTGCTGACTCATCTAAACACTCTTGATGCTAACGCGCTTCGGAGAATACTCACAGAACCTAAAAATGCTATTATAAAGCAGTATGTTTACCTGTTTGAGTTAGACGGGATTGCTCTAAAATTTAAGGCTGACGCACTAAATTGGATTGTGGAGCAAGCTTTAGAATACAAGCTAGGAGCTCGTGGATTAAGAGGAATTCTTGAGACACTATTGACTGATGCTATGTTCGAGATGCCTGGAACTGATGTAAAGGAATTAGTCGTGGATAAAAAATATTGCGTAGGAAAAAAGGGGCTAACTCCTAATAAAGGATTGAAAGTTGCTTGAGTAAAGCACTCCGAATGTTTGTCAGTTGTGGACAATCAAGCTTGAATGGATTCGGGTAGATAAGGATATACTTGTTAATTTGGTCTTCTATAATTAATTAATAGGAGACGTGGCAGGTAAGGTTACACCTTTGATGAAGCAGTATAATAGTATTAAGGTGAAACATCCTGATACGATTCTGCTTTTCCGTGTCGGAGATTTCTACGAAACCTTCGGTGAAGACGCTGTTGTGGCGGCCGGGGTGCTTAATATTATTCTTGCTAAGCGTGGTAATGGCAGTGCCTCTGAGATTGAGCTTGCTGGATTTCCATATCATTCATTAGACAACTACTTGCCGAAACTTGTGAGAGCTGGGCTTAAAGTGGCTGTGTGTGATCAACTTGAAGACCCTAAGCAAGCAAAGGGGTTAGTAAAGCGTGGAGTTACCGAGCTTGTGACTCCTGGGGTGGTGATGCACGACCAGGTTTTGAAATCGAAGCAGAATCATTATTTAGCGGCTTTGCATTGGACTCGCAAGGGTTGTGGAGTAGCGTTTCTTGACATTTCGACGGGTGAATTTATGGCTGCGGAGGGGGATTCTGAATGGATAGACAGGCTTTTAAAGAGTCTTAATCCGAAGGAGTGGGTATGCCAAAAACAACACGAAAGCGATTTAATTTCTCTTTTCGGTGATGATACTCCTCGATCCAAGTTAGATGATTGGGTTTTTTCCGAAGAATATGCTGAGGAGAAATTACATGGACAATTTGGGACTTCGTCGTTGAAAGGATTTGGGCTGAATGATGCGCCATTAGCAAAAGTGGCAGCGGGGGTTATTTTAGAATACCTCGCGTTTACGCATCACACAAAACTTGGACATTTACAGGGTGTAAAGCGATTACGAGAGGGTGACGGGATGTGGCTTGATCGATTTACTGTGAGGAACTTGGAAATAATTCATCCATCTCATCCTGATGGAGTATC
Source organism: Flavobacteriales bacterium (assembly GCA_015663855.1). Classification (GTDB taxonomy): domain Bacteria; phylum Bacteroidota; class Bacteroidia; order Flavobacteriales_D; family Sanyastnellaceae; genus UBA974. Next base: position 1,432 of record DQRJ01000085.1, read on the forward strand.
ACTTTCACACTGTATTGACAGGACCTCTACTCCAATGGGAGCGAGAATGTTAAGGCGTTGGTTAGTGATGCCTTTAACGGATGTCGAAGCTATTGAAGCACGGCATAATGCCGTTAGCTCTCTCTCTGAGGGAGAAGAATTGCATGGTCAATTGAAATCGATTCTGGGTGGAGTTGGAGATTTGGAGAGACTTGCTTCGAAAGCAAGTTCTGCGAGAATTAACCCTCGTGAGCTTGTACAACTCAGACGAGGTCTTGAAGCTGTGATATCCGTAGCTGAAGCGGTAGCTGGAGAAGAAGCGTTAATACCTATGCTTGAGAGGTTATCTCCTTGCGATAAATTACTAGATAGACTACAAAGCGAACTTGAAGACGAAGCACCAAACCAAGTAGGTAAAGGGGCTGTCATCAAGGCAGGGGTGAGTGTTGAGTTAGATGAAGTGAGGAGTTTGGCCTTTGAAAGTGATATTGCTCTTGAGGTAATCAGAAAAAGGGAGGTCGAGAACACCGGTATCAGTTCTCTGAAAATTGGATTTAATAATGTTTTCGGATACTATCTCGAAGTTAGACATTCTCATAAAGACAAGGTTCCCGAAGAGTGGATTCGCAAGCAGACTCTTACTCAGGCGGAGAGATACATCACTGAAGAGCTTAAAATTCTTGAAACGAAGATTCTCGATGCGAAGGATAAAGCACTTTCTATTGAGCAAGGTTTATATGAAAGTCTTGTGGCAGAAACTGTGAAGAATACTAATGAGTTAATCGAGAATGCCCGAGCTATGGGTGAGATTGATGTTCTTTCTAGTTTCGCAGAAATTGCTGTTGAGTTTGGATATACTAGGCCTCGAATGAAAAAGGAGGCAGGAATTCAAATTGTGGAAGGAAGACATCCCGTAATCGAGCGCCAACTGCCAATTGGTGAGAGTTACATCTCGAATGATGTTACCCTTCATCCAGATAAAGCCCAAATTATTATGGTAACCGGGCCAAACATGTCTGGTAAAAGTGCACTTCTAAGGCAGACAGCTTTAATATGCCTTATGGCGCAAAGTGGCGGATTCGTCCCTGCGAGGAGTGCAGAGCTTGGGATTTTGGACAGGATATTCACTCGAGTAGGAGCCTCGGACAATATATCTTCGGGTGAATCTACGTTTATGGTAGAAATGAATGAGACCGCCGCGATTCTAAATAACATCACCGACCGGAGTTTAGTTCTACTTGACGAAATAGGTCGAGGAACTAGTACTTACGACGGTGTGAGCATAGCATGGTCGATTGCGGAACATCTACACAACTCCGACAACCTTCGACCCCTCACCTTATTCGCGACGCACTATCACGAGCTGAACGAAATGCACGACTCCTTCCCGCGCATCCTGAATTTTAACGTAAGCGTTAAAGAAGTCGGAGGGAAAATCGTATTTCTAAGGAAGCTCGTGCCTGGAGGGTCTAACCACAGCTTCGGAATTCACGTAGCGAAACTTGCCGGAATGCCTAGGAGTTTAGTACGTCGAGCTGAAGAAGTTTTAATCGAGCTTGAATCTCATAGAACGGACAGTTCCAAGTCTAGCAAAGGCGGCAAGAAGACATCTAATTCACCCAGAGTTGACCCTGTAAAGCTCCCGTCTGCACAAAAGTCCCAAGAAGCCTCAATAGTTCAGGAAGGCGTTCAAATGAGCTTTTTCAAATTAGACGACCCCGCACTTGAAGACGTAAGAGATAGATTGCTCGATCTTGAAATCGACACACTCACGCCATTAGACGCACTTCTAAAGCTACACGAAATAAGGAAGGTTGTAGGCGGGAAATAAACCCACCTCTTAATTAAACGCTCGACACTTTCTATTAGTAAGACGCAAGCAGTAAGTCCAAATCTTTATACGGCAACCCCCTTTCCTCTGCCACTCCGCGATTTGTGATCACCCCTTTGTACATGTAAACTCCGGAGCGTACAATATTCGCCATTCTTATCGAAGTTGAAACCCCTCCATCAGAAGCGATACTCAAAAGCAAAGGGGCAATAATATTACTCAAAGCCTGGCTTGCAGTTCCTGAAACGATTGAAGCGATATTCGGGACACAGTAATGAATAACACCGTTTTCCACGAACGTCGGACATTCATGACTAGTGATTCTCGAAGTTTCAAAGCACCCTCCTGTGTCAATGCAAACGTCAATAATCACTGAGCCATCTTTCATTGAGCTGACCATGGATTCGCTAACTACCATAGGAGCTCTTTGTCCGTCCCCTTTTATCGATCCTATTGCAACATCAGCTGTCTTGAGGGCTTCGTTTAATACTGAGGGCTGCAATGTTGAAGTCCAAACCCGAGCTCCCAAACTTTGCTGAATTCTCACCAATCTATGTGGTCTATTATCGAAAATTTTCACCTGGGCACCTAAACCCATTGCCGCTCTTGCAGCGAATTCACCTACCGTTCCCGCTCCTAAAATCACTACTTCACTAGGCCTAACTCCACTAATCCCACCTAACATCATACCACGACCTTTCTCACCTGACAATAAATCTCCTGCCGTAATAATACTGACGTTTCCTGCTATCTCACCCATAGCACGGACGAGAGGATAAAGACCATTTTTATTTTTGATGTAATCCCAAGCGATACAAGTAGTCTTTTTTTTGCTTAATAACCCAAGCAACTTATCGTTCTGAACACTCAATTGAATTGCACTCACTAATGTCGCGCCCACACCCATCATCCTCACCTCTTCCATTGAAGGCGGTCCCACTTTTAAAACAAGACTCGACTGAAACACGTCTTTCCTATCATGAGTAATCCTAGCTCCCGATTCACTGTATTCAATATCTGTAAAGTGAGAGTCATTTCCAGCATTCGATTCTACTACGACTTGGTGGCCGTGAGCTACAAGTAATGCAACGGCTTCTGGAACAAGTGCAACACGTTTTTCCTGAAGACTCGTCTCCTTAGGGATGCCAATAAGCAAATCCGATTGCCCAGCTAATACTTGAAGCAACTCTTCTTGTGGCAATAGTGCTGCTGCTTTAGCTAGAGCTTTAATGTCTTTACGTGCTGTATCCATGCTGAGTGATTATAAGGGTGAAATTAACACTTTACACTTTCCTAAACGGTTTTTGGGCCTCTCAAACTTAATTTTCTTTCACCTTCAATAGAAGTTCTTTCAATTTTCAAAATCCAAATATCATCTGGTAAATTATCAGCTATCTTTTCTGGCCACTCTAAAAAGGTCAAACCTTTACCCTCAAATAATTCAAATACTCCCACTTCTTCGGCCTCTTCCTCATCTGATAATCTGTACAGATCTACGTGATTAACCACCCGTGTTTCGCCTGAACAACTATACACATTTATCAGCCCGAAGGTCGGACTCGTCACATCGTCTTTTACTCCAAGAGCTGAGCAAATTTCTTTGATTAGAGTAGTTTTACCAGCACCCATTTGGCCTTTAAAAGCAATCACCCCATGAGTAGGCAAGATCTCTGCCAACTCAATAGCTACACTTCTTAAACCCTCCAAATTGAATCCGGAATGTTCGTATTTAGTGATCATTATGACTTCTTGGAATCGAGAACCGCAAATGGCACAATAACCTCTTCTAAGCTCACTCCACCATGCTGAAAGGTATCCTTAAAATACTTCACGAATTGATGGTAGTTGTTCGGGTAAACGAAGAAATCCCGTTCTTTTGCGAATACGTAACCGCTACTAACACTCGATTTAGGCAGACCTATTTTTTCGGGATCGACTGCCTCCATGACTTCCTTTGCATCGTACCCCAAATTCTTTCCCACTTTATATCGCAGGTTACTATTCGTACTTCTGTCTCCTCTAACCTTTACATCGTTATTAACTCTTATAGTTCCGTGGTCTGTCGTAATTATTACTCTTCCCCCGGCTTCGCTCATCCGCTCGAACATTTCTCTCAATGTACTGTGCTCGAACCAAGTCAAGGTCAATGACCTGTATGCCGCCTCATCATCGGCTAGCTCTTTTATAACTTCCATGTCCGTTCTCGCGTGGCTTAGCATATCCACAAAATTATAGACTATTGTAGTCAGAGTCTCACCTTTTGTTTGGTGGAACTGATCTAACAATTTCTTTCCCGCCGCGAGATTTGCGACCTTGTGATAGCTAGTCCTCCCTTCGACTCCCATCCTATCTAAAAGCTTCCCAAGTAACTCCGCCTCGTACTTATTCTTCGACCCTTCCTCATCTTCTGAAGTCCACCAATTAGGGTACAACCGCTGAATGTCCGCTGGCATCATCCCAGAGAAGAGTGCATTTCGAGCATATTGAGTCGCCGTAGGTAAAATACTCATGTACGCTTCATCTCGAACCACTCTAAACATGTCCTTCAACAGGGGTTCAATGGCACGCCACTGATCCAATCTCAAGTTATCTATTACGACAAGAAAAACCTGCTTCCCATTTGCCGATTCTAAAATCTCAGGAAGTTTGTTTGGCAGTACTCTATGAGAAAGTATAGGAACATCACTATTCCCATCTCCTGCCTCAATCCAATTCTGGTAGTTCTCATCGACGAACTTGCCGAACTGTCTATTCGCATCCTCAAATTGCATTCCCAAAACGTCTTGCATACTGTCGTCCTCCGACTTCTCCAGCTCTAATGTCCAATGCACTAACCTTCCATACACATCATACCAATCCTCAACATCCATACGCCCCATAAGTTTCATCCCCAACTCTCTAAACTCACGCTGATAGTCAATCATCACCTTCTCACTCACTAATCTTTGTGAGTCGAGGCACTTTTTCACAGCGAGCAGAATTTGGTTTGGATTCACAGGCTTAATCAGATAATCACTGATCTTCGACCCGATCGCCTCCTCCATAATATGCTCCTCCTCACTCTTCGTAATCATGATAACCGGCAGATGCGGCCTCATTTCCTTAATCCGCTGAAGAGTTTCAATACCATTTATTCCCGGCATATTTTCATCAAGGAAGACCAAATCAAATATTTCTGTCTCCACCACCTCCAGCGCCTCAACACCACTATTTACTGGTGTAACTGTAAATCCTTTCCCTTCCAGAAAAATAATATGGGGCTTGAGCATGTCAATTTCGTCATCTGCCCAGAGTATATGAGGTTGTCTCGTCATGTGCTTAAGTATATTGCGCAAAGAAACATCAACGTACGCGATAAGGTTATTAGTATTTACTTATTTCTTTATTCGCTTTGTAATAGCTTCGGTTTTTCATGACAACAACTAATAGACATAAGATACTTAACGATCCTATTTATGGTTTCGTTACGTTGCGACATCCGTTCACTTTACAGCTTCTAGACCATCCTTATGTTCAAAGACTCAGGCGGATAAGCCAATTGGGACTTAGTCATTTGGTTTATCCAGGAGCCGTACACAATAGATTTCACCACGCGGTAGGATCAATGTTCCTGATGCAGCAAGCTATCGATAGCCTCCGATCTAAAGGAACTATCATCTCTACTGAGGAAGATGAAGCAGTGTGTTACGCCATTTTACTACACGATATGGGACACGGGCCTTTCAGCCATGCTCTAGAGCACAGCATTGTGAAGGGCGTTCATCATGAGGACATCTCAACGATGATAATGGACCGATTAAACAAAGAATTCGACGGAAAATTATCTCTTGCTATTAAAATTTTTAAGAACGAATATTCAAAGAAATTCCTACACCAACTAGTCTCCTCCCAACTCGATATGGATAGGCTCGACTACTTAGCTCGAGACAGTTTCTACTCCGGAGTTACAGAGGGCAAAGTCGGGTCCGAGCGTATTATTAAGATGCTTTCAGTATCTCAAGACCAGCTTGTCGTTGAAGAAAAAGGGATTTACAGCATAGAAAAATTCATCGTAGCCAGACGATTAATGTACTGGCAGGTCTATCTACACCGAACCGTTCTAAGTGCTGAGCACATGCTTACCCTAGTCCTACGCAGAGCTAAATATCTTTCTAAAAAAGGAGTCGAACTCTTCTCTACCCCAGCCCTTTCGCAATTCTTAAAGAACGACTACGATAAGCATTCGTTCGAATCGAATCCCGATATCCTTAATTGGTTTTGTGAACTTGACGATTCAGACATCTACAGCGCTATGAAGACTTGGCGTCACAATGACGACAAAGTTCTATCATCGCTCAGCTCAAGGCTTCTCGACAGAAATCTATTCCGCATAGAATTAAGATCGGAACCCTTTACCGACGCCGAAGTCGAAGAAAGAATCCAGGCAGTAGTTTCTAGCATGAACATAACTCACGAGGAAGCCACCTATTTCGTCTCAAACGACACGATAACGAACGTAGCATACTCCGAGAACGGAATCCAAATAATGTACAAAAACGGCGATCTAAAGGACTTCGCAGAAGCAAACGATCATCTATCACTTGAGCATTTAACTCGCCCAGTAATTAAATCGTTTTTGTGTTACCCGAAAGATATTCCAGCCCCTAGTTGGTAGAATTTAAGAGCTCAGCTCCTCACCTAACTCTGTGTAGATATGGTACTCCAAAATTTCCATCGAAGAGTTACTCTCTAAATCAAGTTCGATTCCGAACTCCTTCTCCCATTCAGTTCTTACTGAAGAACCAAACCATCCTTTTAGAGCCCTAAATGCCTCGCCCTTAATTAAATATGCCTCGAGGATAGGATGAAGAAGCAAAGTAAGCTTCTTATGACCCTCACCTTTAGTGAGATATTTAATACTTGACTTAATGGTGTCAGTAACAAGGATTGCCGCTTGAACGGACCCTGTACCATTACAAGAAGGACATCTATCTTGAGTTTGAACATTTGCAACATCTCTTACTCTTTGACGAGTTAGTTCCATTACACCAAACTTAGATGGAGGAGCAATATTATGCTTTGCCTTATCAATCTTCATGGCCAACTTCATAGAATCGGTGAGCTGTTTATTATGCTCACGCTTAGCCATGTCAATAAAGTCAATAGCGACAATACCACCAATATCTCGTAGACGAAGTAGACGAGCGATTTCGTCAACACATTCCAAATTAGTTTGGAGAGCGTTTTCTTCTTGACTCGTCGCTCCTTTCTTTCGACCTCCACTATTTACGTCGATGACGAACATAGCTTCGGTTTGTTCTATGATAAGGTAAGCACCACTTTGAAGCGACACCTTCTTTCCGAAAGTAGCTTTAATCTGACGGTGTATAGATAGAGTATTGAAGAGGTCTTTATCCCTTGCAAACTTTACCGAATCAACCTTGTCAGATCCAATTGACCCTAGGTACGTTTTCACTTGATCAGCAAGCTTTTCATCGTTTACACGAATCAACTCACATTCAGGTCGTAAAACATCTCTAAGGACAGTACTCGTTTTATTGAGTTCTCCTAGTATTCGCTTTCCAGGCTTAGCTCGTTTTAATCCCTCAAACAACTCTCCCCAACGCTTCATCAAATCTGACAAGTCGCTATGAAGATCCGCCGAACCTTTTTCTTGGGCAACTGTTCTCACAATTATTCCAAACCCAGGTGGGCGGATGCTTATGATTAAACTTTTCAGTCTTTTTCTTTCCTTCTCATTCTTTATTCTCGATGATAGGCTAACCTTATCTGAGAATGGAACAAGTACTAAAAAACGTCCTGGTAAAGTTACCTCAGCAGTTAATCTAGGACCCTTAGAGCTAATCGGCTCTTTCGTGACTTGCACCATCACGAGCTGAGAAGAACTTACATAGTCCTTCATAGCCCCTTTCTTGTCAATTTTCGGCTCTAGCTTAAACTTCTTAATATCACTGACTGGTAATTTACCAGACATTATGAGCTTAGTCCATTTTTGCTGAGTCTTAAACTGAACTCCCAAATCACTATGGTGCAGAAAAGCATCCCTTTCATACCCCACGTCAATAAATCCTGCGTTGAGATTAGGCATTACTTTCCTGACACGACCTAAGTAAATATCTCCTACTCTGTAGGAAGTTTCACCTGGATCACGATGTAGCTCGACGAGCTTACCTTCTTCAAGGATTGCTAACTCAAC
>DQRJ01000177.1 GCA_015663855.1 Flavobacteriales bacterium
ACGGGAGCAGATTTGCACACTATCGCAGTTGTTTCGATTAGTGGTGACAATCTTGAGACAGGGGCGTGGCCTTTCGGCCCTGGCGACCCTACTCATATCGAGTTCTTCAATTCTAATGGCACCTTCCGAGTAGAAGCAACTGGCGATAGTAATGAGCACGGTAATGACTCGAATGCCTATGGTCAGCGCGGGTTTGATTTCGTTACTCGAGACCAAATGGGTTACGATTACGCAGTCGAAGCTCAGCTTTTCAATGTTAAACAACGCGACAAGTTCCAGAGACTAATTTTTAAGGCGGCCGCTAACGATAACTATCCGTTCGAGCCAGGAGCGCACATTCGTGATGCCTATGTTCACACAATAAGTCATTTGGCAGAGCTCCATCTTGATGAAAGAACAAATGAAAATTGTATTCTTTACATCAATGGTCAGTATTGGGGAGTTTATGAATACCGTGAGAAAGTTGATGACACGGACTTTACGAGAGAGTACTATGACCAGCCACGACATTTTGTTGATTTTCTCAAGACCTGGGGCGGAACGTGGGAAGAGTACGGAAGTGGAGATGATTGGTATTCACTTGTCAATTTCGCGACGGTACAGGATATGACAGATGCCGCTAATTACGACTACGTTGAAAGCCAACTCAATCCCTTGAGTTTAATAGACTACTTCATTTTGAACAGCTATGTAGTTTGTGTTGATTGGTTAAACTGGAATACAGCTTGGTGGAGAGGAAGGCATCCTGAGGGTTCTGCAAAACGATGGAGGTATGCGCTGTGGGATATGGATGCTACGTTTGGTCACTATATAAATTACACGGGCGTTCCGGATACGTCTTCTGATGCTGATCCCTGTAACCCTGAAGCTTTAGGTAATGTGGGTGGGCAGGGACATGTGCCACTGTTGAATGCGCTTATGGATAATGAGACTTTTTATTCTACGTACATCAACAGATGGGCGGATTTGGGGAATACTGTCTTCACCTGTGATTACATGCATTCAGTACTTGATAGTATGGTGCTTGTGATAGAACCAGAAATGCCGAGGCAGTGTGAAAGGTGGGGAGGTGATGTAGCGGGTTGGCAGATTGAGCTGCAGGAACTTCGTGATTTTATTGACGAAAGATGTGAGTCGGAGTTGATGTCTGGGATGGAGGATTGCTACGATGTGACTACGGTTAATTTAACCGTTTCTATAGTCGGGCAGGGCGATGTTGAGATAAACACAATTAATGTCACACCAGTTTCGAGTCCATTTACCGGATATTATTTCGAAGAAATAACCGTGAATTTAGATGCACAAGAAAACTATGGAGTACAGTTCTTGTTCTGGGAGATTGTTTCTGGCACAGCTGTCTTAGGAGATGCCACGAACCCTGTTTGGGATTTAGACTTGGAGGGTGATTTAAATATCATTGCTCATTTCGGAATTCCAGTTCCTCCTGAAGATGTAGTTTTTAATGTTGAGCCGGTTGGGGCGGGTAGTATCGTTTTAGATGGCATAGTTATTCCGACCTATCCTTCGACTGAATCATTAAGCGTGAGTGGACATTTTATACAAGCTGTGGGGTTTGGTATGTGGTGGGAGTTTTCTCACTGGACTTCTGCTCCTGCGGGGAATGTGATTAGCCCTGATGTGAATTCATTTAATGCTAACTTAGAAGTTACTGCTGCGGGTGCTGTCACAGCTCACTTCGTTTACATCGATCACACCCAGCTTGAGGTGCAAGTAGATCCTGTAGGAGCGGGGGCCGTATCGGTTGTTAATACTGCTTACGTAGATGATTATTGGACAAGTGGTCTGATACTCGACAGTCCTTTGAACTTTAGAGCTATGGCCTTTGATAAATGGGAATTTGATAAGTGGCTAGTGCAAGTAACGGATCCATTTCCTAATGATAGAAGTACTGAGATGTTTCTGAATTTAGAGGGGGTAGCCTTCGAAAGTGTCGTAGCTGTATTTAAGGAGATTGAGTTCAGGATTTTTATCCCCAATGCATTTACACCAGATAATGATGGCGTAAATGATAGCTTTCTTCCTTTAGGCCAAGGCTTTACAGCTGATCAATATAGATTCACTGTTATAAATAGATGGGGTGAAATCGTCTTTGATACGACGGATCCTTCTATCCCTTGGATAGGCCAAAACTCGGTTCAGGGCGGCAATCACTTCGTTCCGGACGGAGTTTACATGTACACGATAACTGCTTTAGGTTCTCATGAACTAAGCTCTTCGACATTCCGAGGCAGTGTTACTTTGGTGAGGTAAACCTTCGACTAGTTTCTATCGAAATTTTATATCCGATTAAAGCTGCAGGGAGATAAATAATAATTTCACTGATTTGGAACCAAACCGGGTGTGGTATAGAAATCAGATTAATTACTCCACCTGACAACATCAAAACCCCCACAGCAATTGCAGGAATGGGTCTAATGTGACCTGACAGTAAAGTAGCGAGAAAGGATGCTACGACGGTTCCGGTACAGTGGGCAAGTATTAAAAGAAGGAATGCTTTGAGGGGAAGGTTTGCAATGAAGTTTACGAACGCCTCCGTTTCGGCCATGTCAGGAACGTTATTGTAGACAGAGAACATATCGTGCCCCGCCCTTTCAATGATGAATACTACAAGACCGCCAACGACAATTCCAATAATTACGCTGGCAAAGTTTCTCAAAAATGTCATTTATTTACATATTGCGTCGGTAAGCTCCGCCGACCTTGAACATAGCGTTAGTGATTTGACCTAAAGAAGCGACTTTACTCGTTTCCATCAACTCTTCGAAGAGATTGCCTCCTGTAACGGCAGCTTCCTGTACTTTCAATATAGCGCTCTCAGAAAGGTCGGTCATCGCTTTGTGTAACTCGCCTAAATTTCGGAGCTGTACTTGTTTTTCGTTTTCAGTAGCGCGAATGACCTCACCAGGTATTATCGTCGGAGATCCGTCCTTGCTAAGGAAGGTGTTTACGCCGATGATTTCGTACTCACCCGAATGCTTGAGGGTTTCGTAATGGAGAGATTCCTCTTGAATTCTCGATCGTTGGTACATAGTTTCCATCGCGCCGAGTACGCCGCCTCGTTCTGTAATTCGGTCGAACTCGGTAAGTACGGCTTCCTCGACAAGTTCGGTAATCTCGTCCATGATGAACGACCCCTGCATGGGGTTTTCGTTCATTGCGAGTCCGAGCTCCTTATTTATGATGAGCTGAATTGCCATCGCGCGCCTCACCGATTCTTCGGTCGGTGTCGTAATCGCTTCGTCATATGCATTCGTGTGTAACGAGTTGCAGTTGTCGTATATCGCGTATAAAGCTTGCAAAGTTGTACGGATGTCGTTGAAGTCGATTTCCTGAGCGTGGAGTGAGCGTCCCGAGGTTTGGATGTGATATTTGAGCATTTGCGCTCTCGGCGAAGCTGCGTACTTCTCTCTCATAGCTTTGGCCCAAATCTTTCTCGCCACTCTCCCTATCACCGCATATTCAGGATCTACTCCGTTAGAGAAGAAGAAGCTAAGGTTAGGACCGAAGTCGTTGATGTCCATTCCTCGACTTAGATAGTATTCCACGTATGTAAAGCCGTTCGCAAGAGTGAAAGCGAGCTGAGTAATGGGGTTCGCTCCAGCTTCTGCGATGTGGTATCCACTTATAGAAACGGAATAGAAATTCCGGACCTTCTCGTCAATGAAATACTGCTGAACGTCGCCCATCAAGCGAAGGGCGAATTCGGTTGAGAATATGCAGGTGTTTTGTGCTTGGTCTTCTTTTAAGATGTCCGCTTGAACAGTTCCTCTTACTGAAGTAAGGGCTTGGATTTTAAGTCGAGCATACGTTTTCTCGTCGAGGATTTCATCCCCTGTGCATCCGAGCAACATTAACCCGAGGCCGTCGTTTCCTTCTGGAAGATCGCCTTCGTAATGTGGTCGATTTAATCCGCAATCATCCCACTTAAGTTTAAGTACTTTTTCTACTTCTGACTCGAGGCCATTTTCGGTGATGAACTTTTCACAGGTTTGGTCTATAGCTGCATTGAGGAAGAAGGCAAGTACCATAGGCGCGGGGCCATTGATAGTCATAGAGACACTGGTGGTAGGCGAGCAGAGGTCGAAACCGCTGTAGAGTTTCTTTGCGTCGTCGAGACAGCAAATACTGACTCCAGCATTACCTACTTTACCATAGATGTCGGGTCTTACATCAGGGTCATTTCCGTAAAGAGTTACTGAGTCGAAAGCAGTAGATAGACGCTTTGCAGGCGTTCCTAGAGAAACGTAGTGAAATCGCTTATTAGTTCTTTCTGGACCACCTTCTCCAGCGAACATACGAGTTGGATCTTCGCCTTGGCGTTTAAATGGGTAAATCCCTGCTGTGTACGGAAATGATCCAGGTAGATTTTCCTGAGTCGCATACTTTACCAAATCACTCCATCCAGTATATGTCGGTAGAGCAACTTTAGAAATGCTTCTATTCGAAAGTGAATTACGTTTCGTAGGAATTCTAATTTCTTTTCCTCGGACTTCAAAACTGAATACCTCATCGTTATAACGCGCCTTTAACGACGGCCAATCTTCGAGCCAAGCTAGCATTTTCGCATCTAGCTCCAGCTTTACCTCGTTCGCTTTCTCCTCAATTTCCGCTCGCACAACCTCGTTATCGTTAAACTCACCTGTAGATTTAAGAAGCGCCTCTAATCTCCCGGCCACGCTTGCTTGCCTCTCAGCCCATTTATCGTAAGATCGATTGCTTTCAGCAATTTCGCTCAAATATCTCACCCTCGAAGGTGGAATAATAAAGACCTTTTCGCTAACTACTCCAAACCCTTCGTTTACGTTGCCTGGCTTTAAGTCGGCTTTCGTTTTCTCAGTAAGTTTCGACATTAAACTAGCGTAAAGGACGTTAGTTCCCGGGTCGTTAAATTGACTTGCAATAGTTCCGATAACTGGAAGGTCATCGTCTTTAGCTTCCCATAAATCGTGGTTTCGTTTAAACTGCTTACGCACATCACGAAGAGCATCGAGAGCACCTCGTTTGTCTGATTTGTTAATCGCAACTACATCAGCAAAATCTAGCATGTCAATCTTCTCAAGCTGAGTAGCGGCACCGAACTCTGGTGTCATAATGTACAATGCTACGTCGCTGTGTTCCATTATCTCAGTATCGCTTTGGCCTATGCCGCTTGTCTCTAAAATGATGAGATCAAACTCTGCAGCACGCAACACATTCAACGCTTCAGAAACATGCTTAGATAGCGCTAAATTCGATTGTCGGGTAGCCAAAGAGCGCATATACACTCTCTCATTGTGAATCGAGTTCATGCGAATCCTGTCGCCTAATAATGCTCCTCCAGTTTTACGCTTAGACGGGTCCACCGATACAAGCGCAATTCTCTTATCCGGGAAGTCTGCAAGGAAACGCCTAACTAATTCGTCCACCATTGACGATTTACCAGAACCTCCAGTTCCGGTAATTCCTAGGACCGGAACTTCGGGAAGGGTAGGGTAGATCTTCGCGAATTCTTTCGAAAAAGCCACAGCGTCATTTTCAGCGGCAGTAATAGAACGTGCAATATCTCTAATGTTACGATCTCCTAATCTTTCGAGCGCTCCATCAAGATCTGCCATTGATGGCACTGTTTCGAAATCAGCTCTTTCCACAAGGTCATTTATCATGCCCTGAAGTCCCATCTCACGACCATCGTCTGGATGGTAAATTCGCTCTATTCCGTAATCCTGTAATGCGGAAATCTCCTCAGGAAGAATTGTTCCTCCACCGCCTCCGAAAATCTTAATATGCCCAGCTCCTCTTTCTTCGAGAAGATCTTTCATGTACTTAAAGTACTCATTATGACCGCCTTGGTACGATGTCATCGCTATCGCCTGAGCATCTTCTTGTATAGCTGTTGTTACTACTTCGTCCACGCTTCTGTCGTGACCGAGGTGAATCACTTCGCATCCAGTCCGTTGAATAATCCGCCTCATAATATTGATGGCAGCATCGTGCCCATCAAAAAGACTGGCAGCTGAAACTATTCGGATTTTATTTTTAGGACTGTAAGGTTGCTGAACTTCCATGCTATTATTTTCAGTAGCAAAATTAAGTCATAGCCGACGGGTCACCCACCTGGTGTTTTGAAACTGTTGAATGAATTAATCCTTAACGCAATATTATCTCTAATATTAGACCAAAACAGATTGTAATCCGCCACATGCCAATCCTTTAGCCTTATCAACGCTCCCAATGGCGGATGTAGTGGTTTAATCCATAATAATCCCTTATGTGGCCGAGCAGAAAGTGCATTCGCATATCGAATTTTCAGTTTTCTAGTAAGAGCACCTCTATGTAAGTCATATTCTGAGTAGTCACTTCTATCCGCCGTAAAATGTATGGGGTTCACGACAAAGTTGCGCGCCATGGACTCTTTAAAGTAATCCGGAACATGACCTTCGGTAACTGTCATCCATCTTACGTACCCTCCAGTCGATTCAGGAGTGAATAGGGGATGTATGTATTCTAGCTCATCCGTCGCAAGTTCCATGCCTGGCACGTATGCTGCGATAAGCCTACTCTGTAATGCTGTCCCATCAAAAAACTCTTTCAACAGTCGATTTATATGATAACTCCCTTGACTGTGCCCCGCTAGAATAATCGGTTTTCCATCGTCTTCTCTTTCTAAAAACCAATAAAAAGCAGTTTTAATATCTTCATACGCGAGATTTAACGCCTTTTTTGAATCCTCGATATCTAAGTAAAAACTCCTCAAATGAGCTTGCCTATATCGAGGGGCAAAAATCTTCCCCATTCCTACAAAAACTGACGCTTGATGTCTAAGCGCCCAAGTGTCTGTAATTGCATTTACTCGTTTATTCCTCCAATCGACATTCCAATCCTCTCCAAGCCCTCTAAATGATGTGGGATGAACAAAAAAAACATTGCACTTTTCACCTACTCCAGACCTCGCTCCTTTAGGCAGAAATGTTAACGGATTATGCTCGGGATGAGCAGCCCATCCTTCTGCCAAACATGGCGGTAAAGGCCGTAATCTCTGCCCTTTCGAGAAATCGAACGGTAAATCATACTTGTCTTTGTCGTCTTGTCTAAACATATCTTGCTATTACATTTATACGATTGTTTTATGTAAAATGTTTCGTTGTAAGAAATGATCAAATAAATTAGGTTCGTACTTTTAGCTCTTTATTAGGTGATAGTCGTTATTTTGCGCTCTTGAATTGAACCCCTATTCCCTTTGGATACTTCAACTACTTGCATGAAATTTCGCCTATTAATTTTAGGATTTGCTTTTTGTTTGGTCTCAACGACACATGCCCAAATGCTGGGCATTACAATCGAGGTTGATACAGCATTCTACGGCCCTAATACCCCTACAATTGACGATACATTCGATCCTACCGGATCTATGGATGGTATGGTAACATATCGAGTGTATGCAGACTTCGCTAACGCTACAGATGTGATTAGTGCTATTTATTCTGATGTCGCTTCATTGGGAACTATTCCGATGGAGATTGATGCCCCTTGTGGATGCTTTAATCCAGTTAATGTGAGTATTGCAATGGATGGATCTAACTCATCATTATTTTGGGACGCATTCCCGATTTGGGAGTATGATACTTATTGGACAGTAGGTATGCCCAGCAGTGATGCCCCGGGCATTATTCCTCAAGCTATAGGACTTCCACCAGGTAACGAGGTTTGCTCAGCATCTATTACGGATGGTTCGGTATTTGTTGCAGGTTCACCAATTAATGCTATTGCTGGAGATGATTTGCGAATTTTAGTAGCCCAGGTAACAACATGTGGGGATTGGTGTTTCGGAGCAAGTTTTCAAGTTTTTATTGAAGGAAACCAAACCCAAGTTCAAAACTTCGAGCCTACAGAAACTATTTGCGTAGTTAATCCTTGCGAACCCTACTTATCTCTGGAAGCAGTAGTTTCGGGATCGGTACAACCATGTGCCGGTGGATCGTCAACCGTTCAAGTTGAATTTCTAGGTCTAGGAGACCCTGCACTAACATCTTATGGCCTTTTAGATCAAGCAGGTAACGTGCTAGTTGAGTCTCAGAACTCTTCGTCTTTTGATGCACTATCTCCGGGATATTACACAATGTTCCTAATAGACGAGTATTCTTGTATTGATTCAACAATTTTTCAGGTAACAGCTCCTGATCCAATAGTAGCTGATTTTGATTTGTCAACTGATAATGCATGTTTCGGTGAGGGTGACGCAACAATCTGTATGTTAGCGCCTGGAGCAGTTGGCGGTACAGGTGTGTTGTCAATCTCTGCTGAAGACCCCAACGGAGATTTCGTTTCTTCAGTTGATGGACTTAATGAATGTTGGACAAGTTTAGTTTGCTTAGACGGAGATGGTTCTTTCAAGTTTACAATTCAGGATACTGAAGGATGTTCCTTCGACACCACGATAGTTGTGAATTGTCCTATGCCCATTGACGCTTTGATTTCAAGTTCAGATATTGACTGTCAAGGAAATGCAAATGGCCAAATTAACGGTGTTGCTACTGGAGGTTCGGGACTACTATTTCTAGTAGTTAACTCAGACACAATTGCTTTGCCAGATTCTGCAACAGGATTAGTGCCAGGCACCTACAATGTACAGATTATTGATGATTTCGGATGTTCTCCAGGGATTGAAGCAATTGAAATCTTGGAGCCCGATGAAATCACGTTGCAAATACTATCAGCTGCTCCGATTAGTTGCGGAAGTGATTGTAATGGTGCCGTGGATTTGGTTTACTTTGGAGGCACAGGGGAGTTGGCGGTCGAAATTTCGGACGCTTTAAGCGGTACTGTTTATCCAACTTTGGA
>DQRJ01000138.1 GCA_015663855.1 Flavobacteriales bacterium
CCTTCCAACTACCCGCCTCCAGCTCTTGGCTCATCATTGCAGTCCATTTAGAAGGGCTGATTAGAATACCTGCTTCCTTTGATCCAACCTCGCTTAAAACTTTATAATTCGCTGAAAGTCTGCGTATCATTTCACATTTGTCATCCTCATGAATGACCATAGAGCTGGAGGCGGGTAGTTGGAAGGTGATCGCAGAAGCTCGAGAAAGCGGGAACGTAGGGATTTATAGACCAAACGGTTCTGCACACACAGCTTTGATTAGAAAAATCCTCGCAAAAGTGAGTTTAGAAGATATCTTATGGGAGGCGCCGAAGAAGCCACAACAGGTTTGGTTTATACAGCAATTCGGAGCGAATGTAAACCTTGGAAACATCGGGCCATGGGATGTGATTCCGCTTGAAACATTGAGATTAGGATTAAGAGGAGATACATTTTTCGACCACCTGTCCGAAAAAATGGCTAACGGACTAAGGCAAGAAGTAGATCCTCAAAGTGAATAGTCGTGAATATGATCGAGGTATCTATACTGAAAAAGTGGCGCGAAGAGAACATTGAGCATCAACTCATTGATGTTCGTGAACCTTGGGAGATAGAAGTAGGCCATATCGACGGTATACACATTCCGATGAACAAGCTTCTTGAATCAATAGAACTTATTCGTAGAGACGTCCCGGTGGTTGTTCATTGTCGCTCTGGATCAAGATCGGCAGCTGTAGTTCATCATTTGACAGTACAGCTAGGTTATGAGAATATTCATGATTTAAAGGGGGGTATCGATGCTTGGGCTTGTGAAATTGATCCGAACATAGAAGTAGCATGAGATCTACCCGAGCATGGGTAAGAGTACTTGCAAAGGGATTTGCAATGGGAACTGCAGACCTTGTTCCCGGAGTAAGTGGGGGAACTATCGCATTTATTACAGGTATTTATGACGAGCTGATTTCTACGATAGCTGGGCTTGGGCTCGACACTTTGAGGGATCTAGTTAGGATAGGTCCAACAAAAGTTTGGGCGAAGTATAATCTAAGCTTCCTAGCAGCTCTAGGGCTAGGTCTTGTATGTGCAGTTGCCTCGCTTTCCGGGACATTACATTGGCTACAAGAGGAGCACTCCTCGGAGTTACGAGCGGTTTTCTTCGGGCTTGTACTAGCTTCTGTTCCGTTAATTGCAAGAGATATTAATCCACTTACAAAAAGTGATTTTATTTGGGGACTTTTAGGTGTTGCAGTAGCCGTCGCGATCACAACTCTACCCCCGGCTATGCAATCTGAAGATCCTTTGTTTCTTTTCTTTTGCGGATCCATAGCAATATGCGCTATGCTACTTCCGGGAATAAGCGGGAGCTTTATCTTATTAATTCTAGGGGCTTATACATCCGTGATTTCAGCCTTGGCGAACTTCGATTTAGTTCGAATAGGAGCTTTCGGACTAGGCGCGCTAACGGGATTGATAGCTTTTAGCCGAATAATATCGAAGGTTCTACATAAGTTTAGATCCCAAACCATAGCTGTTCTAACCGGATTTTTATTGGGGTCGCTACATGTACTTTGGCCTTGGAAAAATGAAATAGAATTACTTTACACGCATTCAGACGGAAGGGAGGAATGGCTCCTAGGCAACGTTCTGCCTGAAAGTAATCTAGTAGAAATAGTGATAATGACAGCATTAGTGTTAGCTGGAATTGCTATAGTTACTGGCTTGGATTTATTTTCTAAGACCAAATGACTTCTACAAAACTTCTCGGCCTCATAGGCCACCCTGTCTCTCATTCTAAATCTCCAGCCCTGTTTGCAGACAAGTTTATCAAAGCGGGCAGGAAGGAATTGAAGTACTCGACTTTCGATTTGAAAGACATTTCAGGATTCCCCTTACTTTGTTCAGAAAACCCTGAGTTAGTCGCTCTTAACGTTACTATTCCTCATAAAGAAACCATCATTCCGTTTCTTGAAGGGCTGAGCGATGACGCGAAAGAAATTGGTGCTGTAAACACACTGATGAAAATTGAGGGGAAGTGGTTTGGATATAATACTGACAGCTGGGGATTCAGACGTAGCATTCAACCTTTCCTGAAAGGAAGACATGAAAGAGCATTGATATTTGGAACAGGTGGGGCGGCTAAAGCAGTCGGGCATGCCTTAAATGATTTGGGAATTAATTATTATTTCGTAAGCAGATCGTCTGAAAAAAAAACTGGATTTGAACGGATTGTATCGTATTCTGAACTCACTTCTGAGTCCCTAAAGCATTATCTGCTACTCATTAACTGTACTCCCGTGGGAATGCATCCGAACGTGGAAGAAATAGTTGACATACCTTGGGAAGGAATAGGCGAAGAGCATTTAATGATTGATCTCGTTTATAATCCTGAGATTACATCATTTATTCGGGAAGCCCGTAAACATGGGGCAGTTGCGATGAATGGTTCTGACATGTTGAGATTGCAGGCAGAGAAATCTTGGGATATTTGGATTGAAAATGGATTGTAATTTTAAGATATGACCAAACCAACACCTCCAACTGAACGTGCGGGCAAGTTTACTGAACTTCACACCATGAGCGTTGAAGAGTTAACATCGGCGATGCACGAGGTTGACTTCGAAACGCTGAAAGCTGTAGGCGAAGTAAAAGAGTCCATCAATTCATTCATATCACAGCTCGTGTTAAGGATGAAAAAAGGGGGTAGACTTTTCTATATGGGTGCAGGAACTAGTGGCCGATTAGGAGTAGTTGATGCAAGCGAGTGCCCTCCTACTTTCGGGGTGAACCCAGGGGTCGTTGTGGGTATTATCGCTGGTGGAGATAGCGCTATTAGACAAGCAGTAGAAGGCGCTGAAGACGATAGCGAAATGGGGTGGCTCGATTTGAATGAATACAATGTAACAGGCTTAGATTCAGTAGTAGGGATTGCCGCAAGTGGTAGAACACCATATGTAATAGGCGCAATTAAGAGTGCTAGAGATCACGGATTACTTACAGCTTGCATTACATGTAACCCTGACACAGAACTTGCCGAAGTCTCCGAGTTCCCAATAGAAGTAATTACTGGACCAGAATTTGTGACGGGCTCTACGAGACTTAAGGCAGGTACAGCCACAAAACTAGTTCTGAACATGATTTCTACTATCGCGATGATTCAACTCGGCCATGTAAAAGGAAGCAAAATGGTAGATATGCAATTGTCTAATGCAAAACTCATTGAGCGTGGCACTTACATGGTCATGGAAGCAACAGGACTGGCAGAAGTTGAGGCAAGAGAATTACTAATCGCAGAGGGTAGTGTGAGAGAGGCTGTAGATCATTATAATAGTTCTAAAAAAGGATGATTCAGTAATGCATGCAATTGAACCATATTACAGCTGGAGAAATCATTACATATCTAGCAATGATCCTCAAAGTCCTTTCTACGAGAGACAGTACAATGAAATGTCTTACCATATGAAGCTGTACGACCATTTCATACATCCGCAATGGGATGGGTTTGGTTCTTCTACTTTATATTTAAAAATCCTATTCGTAGACTATGAAGACGGATGTGCGATTCTAGAATTCATAGGGGAATGGAACGACTGCTTGCACAACGACATAATGCTCTTAAAGCGTGACGTTATTGAACCTTTGCAAGACGCTGGGGTGACCAAATTCATTTTGATTGGCGAAAATGTTTTAAATTTTCACTACAGCGACGATTCTTATTACGAAGAGTGGTTCGACGAAGTAACAGATGAAGACGGTTGGGTTGCGTTGCTTAACTTCAACGAACACGTGCTCGAAGACATGAAAACCATCGATTTAGACAGCTACTTCGTGATGGGTGGAGAACTAAATGATTTGGGTTGGCGCACTTACGCCCCTGACCAACTCTTTAATAGAATTCAAGATTGCGTAGAGCATCGAATAGGGCTTATAGGATAGATAATAGCACTCTAAAAACCCTCAATCGCTCCTAATCCAAATAGAGCGAAATCAAATTTTACTGGGTCTTCAGAATCGTAATACCTGAGAGATTTATCCAATTGTGCTACGGATTTCCAGTCATTTTGTTTTCTATGCAAGAGTCCTAAAGCTCTACCTACATTTGAGGTGTGTACATCTAAAGGAATACTAAGAATACTCGAAGGCAACTTATCCCAAACACCTAAATCAACCCCTTTAGCTGAAGATCTAACCATCCAACGCAAATACATATTTATTCGTTTTGCAGCTGATCCTCTGGCTGGATTTGCAACATGTTTACGAGTTCTTTGCTCATGAGGGACATCAAAGAAAATGTTGTGGAATTCGCTTATCGTAGTTTTAAGATTATCTGGGCGTCCTAACGTCTCCCAACTCGATGTGAAAACGTTCTCTAATGAGCCGAACTCGCGAATAATCCTCTGTAAAGCTCTCATAAAACAGACAGCATCTTCTGGCTGGAAGGTTCTGTGCACAAATCCTTCGAAGACCTTTTCATCGGATTTTTCGAAATTTGTCACGAAGTCAAAAGGAGCGTGATCCATTCTCTCCATCAAGCGATTTGCATTTTTTAAAATCGACTTCCTATTGCCCCAAGCTATAGTAGCAGCAAGGAAACCAGCTATTTCTACATCCTCTTTATTAGAAAATAAATGAGGGATGGAAATTGGGTCGTCAGGTATGAAATCTCGTGTTTCAAACTGCTCTGCTTTTTCAAGCAAAAACTCTCCTAACTCTTGTTTTGACAACTTAATTAAGTGGTCTCCGTTCATATCCGTAAAATTCATGGTGTAAAGGTCGCAAAACTAATTAACTTTGCACTCGAAATGGAGTGGGTCAAACCTGAAATACTTTGGGGGTTAGCAGCGCTAATTATTCCCGTCTTAATCCATTTGCTGCATTTGCGAAGATTTCGGAAGGTGGCTTTTTCAAACGTAGCTTTTTTAGCCGACGTAAAAAAGGAAACTAGATCTAAGCATAGATTAAGAAATTTATTAATTCTTGCTCTCAGACTTATTGCGGTAGCTGCTTTGGTTGCTGCTTTTGCTGATCCTTACATTCCATACTCGGAAACTAACGATAATGGATCTGGAGTTGGCAATGCAATCTCTATTTACCTCGACACAAGCCCATCTATTGATGCTATAGGAGAAGAGGGACCACTTCTACAATTATCGAAGACCAGAGCTTCAGAAATAGTAGAGAACTACTCCGAGACCGACAAATTCCACATCATCACTAACAGCTTTGCTGGTAAGGATTCTCACTTCTTAAGTAAAGATGAAGCTTTAGAGAGAATAGCAACTGTACAAAGTGAACCTTTTGTTAGAAATATTGAGTCTGTAATATCTAGATCATCAGACCAATTAAATAAGGCCACCAACAGAAAGCGAACTATGTATCTAATGAGTGATCTTCAAAAGAATTCACATTCATTTTCAGAATCATTTAAGCCCGATACGAATATTTCTTTGTTATTTATTCCTAGCCTAGCTAACGAAAGACCTAACGTTTGGATAGACTCCGCGTGGTTCAATGCGCCTATCGCTACAGCAGGTAAATCTGCCCTATTGAACGTTAGGATTAAGCATAACGCCATGCAGAGAATTGATGGTTTGGGCTTGCAGCTACACATTCAGGGAGAGAGGACAGCTATTACAACGTTTCATCTTGAGCCAGGGCTTGCGACTGATACCGTTCTGCGATTCAGTCATGGCAATCCTGGCATCAATCACGCGGTGCTTTCTATAGATGATGCGCCGATTAAATTTGATGACACATACTTCCTTGGGTATGAGATTGTAGACCAAATTAACATTGTTCATCTAACCCCGGACCTTCATTCAAACGAAACTAAGAGCATAGACAATGTGTTTCGCTCAGTTAAAGACTTTGTGAAAATTGAAACGTCAGAATCTCTTCCTGACGATGTAACTCTTTCTACATACGATTTGATTATCGCAAATGGAATTGAAGAACCTACTAGCGGGTTAATTCAATCGCTTAAGAATTTCGCTATGAAAGGTGGATCTGTAGTTATTATCCCTGACTCTTCTAATCTATCACGTAAAGCACACTCACTTAGAACAGAAATGGGATTTGGATCTGGGGTGGCTTGGAGTATTTCTGAGTCGCCAGAAGCAGTAGGTAATTTGAGATTTAATCACCCATTTTTTGAGGGGATGTTTTCTTCTATTCCGACAAGAATGGATATGCCCTCAACAGACAGGTGTATTATTCGAGATATTACTCCAAACGAAGAAATTCTGGCCTTTACAAATGCTGGTCTCCCATTTTTATCTAAAATTGACGTTGGTACAGGCGGAGCATTTCTCTTTGGGTCACCATTAGCAAAAGAAACTGGCAATCTTGTAAATCACGCTCTTTTCGTGCCTTTACTATTAAGAATGTCTGAAGTGGCAAGGTCTGCTAAAGTTGAAGCAATAACTTTAGGTCGAGAAAATTCAATTAGTTTGGACTTTGAAACTAAAACTGAAGATCACATTATCATTTCAGCAATAAATGGCGAAATAGTTATTATTCCTGAATCGCGAAGTGCTGGCGGATCGACAAGACTGTTACTCGGTCCTAAAATAGAAAACCCAGGTAATTACTTCGTAGAAGTTGAAGGAGTCTCTGTTCTGGCATTTGGTGTGAACGCAGATAGAACCGAAAGCGACCCTACTGCTTGGGATGTGCCTGGATTTAAAGAACAATTAACATCCTATGGATGGGGAAACTCGATGGTACTTAGTCTGAACCATGAAACTATTGCTTCTGTAATAGGAAATTTAGAAACGGGTAACCATTTTTGGTGGTACCTTATTATTGTAGTAATTCTCGCTCTTGCATGTGAGACAATTATTCAAAAACGATGGAAAGTCATATAATCTTAAAGAACGTTACTGTCGTTGATCCAGGTGGAAGTTTCAATGGAAAGAAGTTGGATGTTAGGGTAAAAAATGGTTATATCAGCGAAATCGGAAAGAAATTAGATCAAAAAAAAGCCCTAATATTAGAAGAGAAAGGCAGCTTTATAAGCCCAGGATGGATGGATGGACAGGCACACTTTAGAGACCCCGGTTTAGAGTTGAAAGAAGGCTTAGAAAGAGGATTAATGGCTGGGGCAGCTGGAGGATTCACTGACGTTGCTATACTCCCATCAACTAACCCCCCAATCGATAACAAGTCTTCAGTATCCTATCTAGTTTCAAGAGGCCTTGAGAATAACACCCCATGTATGCCTTTACCTTTAGGGTGCGTTTCTGTTGGACGAAAAGGTGAACAACTAGCAGAATTACTTGATATGAGTAGTGCTGGAGCCATAGGGTTTTCCGATGACGGTCCCATTAGCAGAGTGGGATTATTACAAAGAGCGCTAGAATATTTGGCTCCAAATGGTGATGTCGTTGTCGCTCAGGCGAATGAATCAGATTTAAATCTAGGCGCAACCATACACGAAGGAGCTACAAGTACCGCTTTAGGTCTTACAGGATCACCTTCAGCATCTGAAACGATTCGACTTAAACGAGATATAGAAATATTATCTTACACAGGAGGTAGACTACATATTCCAATAATCTCATCAGCGGAAGGTGTTAAATTAATAAAGGCTGCAAAAAAACGAGGATTATTTATAACAGCATCAACAACGCCTCATCACCTAACATTTTGTGATGAGGATCTTGGAAATTTCGACGGGACATTAAAAGTTCATCCTCCATTAAGATCGAAATCCGATAGAAAAGCACTACGTCATGCATTATCTACCGGCATTTTAGACACCATCGTTTCAGACCACAGACCAGAAAACATCGAAAGCCACGATGTTGAATTCACTCTCAGCCCTTACGGAATGTCAGGGATAGAATCTGTTTTCGCTGCGATAAATACTGCTTGTCCAGAATTAGAATTATCGAGATTAGTCGATTCTATTTCTAACGGAACAAGACGAATTTACAACATACCTGAAATTCATATCGAAGTAGGAGCACCAGCAAAAATTACTTGGTTTGATCCAAATTCAAGTTTTACTCATCCTGAAATATCAGGTGGTGTTAATGACCCGTGGAAAAACCGTGAACTAAAGGGATCCGTTCTAGCGACAATTAACGGTAAAAAGATGCTAATCGCTGACTAAGCGAAAGATTGCACCCCTTCTAATCATGCCTCACCTTGGGGTCCACCGAAAGCTAGAGGTATGGATTCTGGTCCGCTAATTTCGGAAATATCACCATGATTATCTTCGTATCTCTGAATATTCCCGGCTAGAGCTTTCAAGAGACGCTTTGCATGCTGAGGAGTCATTATCACGCGTGAACGCACCTTTGCCTTAGGCATTCCAGGCATTATTTGGATGAAATCCGCAACAAATTCTGTGGGGCTGTGAGTAATCACAGCTAAATTTGAGTAAACGCCCTCACTCATTTCTTCTGGAAGCTCAATGTTGAGCTTGTTCTTCTTTTCTTCTTTTGCCATATCACGAAGTTAAGAAAATGATTATCCTTATTCCACTTTTAGACCAAACTTACTTTCTTTTATTTATTCAACTTAATATCTAAAATAGATTTCAAGTCTCTTACTTCATAAAGCACATCTTCATTATGAGGCACTCCCAATGGGTTGTAATACACCTGCCCCCACCCCGCTTCTCTCGCACCCACAACATCTGACGCTAGACTGTCACCTAGCATCACAGCGTCTTCTACACGCGAATTCACGCTATCCAACGCGAGTTTAAAAATACCAGGGTTTGGTTTTTTAATACCTAGAGCATCACTAGTTAAAACCTTTTCAAAGTACGGCTCAAGGCCACATCTCTTAACTTTTATATGTTGCACTTCCTCAAAACCATTCGTGAGCATAATGAGACGATGGCCTCTTTTACTTAATTCCTTTATAACCTCTAAAGCGTCTTTTACTAAATGAGTTTTATAAGGAGATGTTTCTACATAATGCTTTCCCAATTTCTCTCCAATCTCCTTCAGTTCCTCGGCAGTATTTCCATTAAGCCCACAAAACTCTAGAGCCAAAGAAAACCTTCTACCCCGTAACTCTTGCTTATCCATCCTATCTGATTGATACTCACTCCAGCACCAGGCGTTCGCTTTTTCGTAGAGTGTAATATACTTTTCCACATCATTTACTCCAAACGAAACAAGCTTATGTAAGTAATATCCTTCTCTTAAAGCCTCTCGAGAATTTCTCTCAAAATCCCAAAGAGTATGATCTAAGTCGAAAAATAAATCCTTCATTTAAATTGTATTATGAAATCCCTTCTTTCACTCTCCAACTAACAAAAGTCAAAAAGCAAGCCCAACACATAAATGCGACAATTAGATACAATGGGGTTTTTTTGTTATGCCTAAAATACTTTGCTCCCAATACCGCAGATATAGGGACTGAAAGTGCTCCTGAAATTAGAATCAATCCAGGAAGTCCGTATTTATCTTTAAATAAAATAAATTTTCGCTTACCCTTAGTTGGCTTGGGTTTCTTGTTGCTAGTGTTTTGCCTTTTTGAATTAGCTCTAAATTTAGACCACCAAGTGAATATAGCTTTACCGGCATTATAGAATAGTAGTACTCCTATTACAGCTCCAATAGTAGTGACAATTATAACCTCCCACCAACTATACCCAGCCGCAATCATAAGTGATGGTGTGATCACAAATTTCAAAATAGACATAAGCACCCATCCTATGTAACCTAAAATAATTGAAATTACACTTTCGCCCATTTTAGTTATTTATGACCTTGATTTAGAACCGTAAGAAAGATCTCCTGCATCTCCTAGACCAGGAACGATATAGTCATTTTCATCAAGTCCGTCATCAACAGCACCTATCCAAAATGTCGTCCCCTCAGGTAGCTCACGTTGAGCATAGTCAAGTCCTTCTGGACTAGCAAGCGCAGATATTATATGGAGTTTACTAGGAATCCCATCAGAGACAAGTGCTTTATAGGCAGCCACCATTGAGGCGCCAGTAGCAAGCATAGGATCTACAATCACAAGGATTCGGCCTTCAGATGAAGGAGCACCGAGATACTCGATTTCAATATCGAAACCACCCTTTGAATTTTTTTTTCGGTATGCGGACACAAAGGCGCAGTCTGCTTGATCCCAAACCTCCAATACGCCAGCGTGCATAGGAATCCCAGCCCTTAGTATGGTTGCAAGAACTGGCTGTTCTGCTGGAACAGTACAAGTAGCTGTTCCTAGTCCTGTTTCCACTTTTATCTCACGCATGGGCCAATCTTGCGCAAGAGCATTCCCAATTACCCACCCTAACCTCTGTAGGTTATGGCGAAAAGCGGCTCTATGGCTTTGGGCTTTAGGGTGACGTAAACCGAAAAGAAAGACACCTGCTAATCCAGGCATTTTACTGAAATCGTGTATCAAATCATCATTCATGTGACTAAGGTAAGCACCTATGCACAACATCTTCATAAACACTCTGCCAACCTTTCCAAACACCGTGATCTGAAACTGAAGTATTGTGCCAAACAGTAACCATAACTCCTCCAACTTGTCTCACTGCATCAGACATCTCTCCCACAATTTTAACTGAATTTTCAGCATCCAAACCTAAATAGGACTTGAGCGTTGAGTCCATTACCGCGAAGGGGTGAATAATTAACGCCATAGGTTCATTATTCTCTAGATCAAATGCAGGAAACGGCCTACTCATACCCGCCCTAAATCCAGGCTGATCAGCATATCCCATGGAGTAATCGTGTAAAATGAAGTTGTCCTGAAATTCACGCCAAATAGAAGATTGTCCCCTCAAAAAGTGAGTTCTTACTTCTTCAACACTTCCCTTAAGTGCAAACGAATCCTTTTCGTTCCTGAATATTTCCCCTCGATTTTCCGTAGCTGCATAACTAGGGTGCCAACAAACTTTAGCTCGGCTTTCTATACTACTTATTAGAGAATCCAAATAAGATTTAGACACTCCCAAATCATAAGGCCGGTTATACTCTGCATAATGGATAAAGCATCTCGAAATCAGGTTTTGGTCTTCGTGAAGAGTCAAAAAGTAATCATAAGAATCGTATGGGTCTCCCACACCCTTAATAAGAACCTGAATCCGTTTAAATAAATTACCCCAACGAATCATAATAAAATCCCTAACCCCTGCTGCTACGCTGTGAATGGCATCTCTACCAAGATATGCATAAGCAATATCTATGTCTATGGTGGGTTGAAATTCATAGTCTTGTGGTTTTGTGTTTGGCTCAACCTCCAATGTGTCAGCAATAGCCCAAGCCAAATTCTCAATTAGCGGCGTTCTCAACATACCCTCAACAAATGCCGCACTCGCCATCCCCTTAAACCGACCATGAGAATCTCGATTAAACGTATTAACATCTCCATGGGAAGTAAATTCCTCCCATCTTGAGCAACAGAAAAAAACTGAGGCTAAAGGGTCAAACATTAAATCTGTAACGCCCAACACCTCTCCGGGAAATCGATATCCTCGCCAATCAACCCATCTAACACCAGATGATCTAGCAATTTTGTCATCTCCTAAACTCAAAGAATGAAGAGGGCAAATAATTTCCTTTGTGTCAGAACTGATGATAAAAACATGCTTGTCTGTACCACCATCTTCATTCCATTCGACATCAACTCCAAGACATATCTCGAATAATATCTCTGCCGAGTATCTCATTCGCTCAGTAGGCTTGGAATACGTTATTACCACTTTACGCTTCATCATTAAATCAAGATAATTCGTTAGAAATAATCTCTAAAATATCTTCTGCCGCGTTCCCATTTCCGTATAGTAAATCAGAAACATCTATATCTCTCCCGTTTTGACTATCCGCTGTTTCACTAAGTTGAGCAGGTTCTGGGCAAAGAACTGTGTGTCCCGCATGAACTAACTCCACCCACTCGGTATTACGTCTAATAACTACAGATGGTGTCTCACAGCTATACGCCTCCTTTTGAATTCCTCCAGAATCGGTAATCACTAGGGAACTGATTTTAATGAATCGCAATAATTCTATATAACCTACCGGATCGATTGTATGGATATTTTTCTCTCTAAGAGTATCAGACCAAAGAGTTCCATACAGCTTCTCAAGGGATTTCTTCGTTCTTGGGTGCACAGGGAAAGTTGCCTTTATATTTTTACTACAACACCAGCCTCCAATAGAATCAATCCAAGATTTAAGGCGTTCTGTCGAATCTACATTTGAGGGTCTGTGCATAGTTAAAAGTACAGACTGAGCTTTACTAACGGCAAGTCCTTTAGTAAAGTGCAGGGCGTTATCGTGCATAATATCGCCTGTTAAATGCGAGCCGTCAATCCCTTCATTCGTGAGATTCTTAATAGCCGTTACAGTGGGGGCAATTAATATCGATGATATCTTGTCAGTCGCAATTCTATTAATTTCCTCTGGCATTTCCATATCAAATGACCTTAAACCAGCTTCAACATGTATAACCTGCACTCCTAATTCGCTTGCAGCTTGAGCACCCGCTAGTGTGGAATCGGTATCACCATAAACTAGAACGGCATCAGGTTTAACTTTCGCTATTACCTCACTAATACCAGTTGTCATCTCAATCATTCTTGCAGTTCGCTCTCCACTTTTAAGAGTAAATTGAAATTCAGGTCTAGGAATATTTAATTCCTCAAAAAATATCTCCGAGAGTTGTGAATCATAATGCTGGCCTGTGTGAAGAATTATTTGCTCCCATTGTAAATCCACACGTCTCTCAATAGCTCTAGTCAAGGCCGCGGCTTTAATAAATTGAGGTCTAGCCCCTAATATGGTGAGAAGAGTCGGCATTATGTGAGTAATCCTTCATCGGCAAAGCTAACATACTGACGGCCCGCTACGATGATATGATCTAATACTGGTAAATCAAGAAATTTACCCGCTTCTATCAAATTATTTGTGAGTGCAATATCGCTGTGACTTGGTTTGGGATTACCCGATGGATGATTGTGTATTAAAACCATGGCTGCAGCACGTAACGCTAAAGCACGCCCGAAAATTATCTTGGGGTCTGCAACTGTTCCTGTCAGGCCACCTGATGAAATCTTTATTTCAGCTAAAATGTGATTTGACCTTCTTAAAAGTAAAATCCAAAATTCTTCATGAGGCAGGTCCGAAAGCCTATCTACGAATTTTAAATAAACATCTTTTGAGGTTGCTATTTTTGTAGTCTTAGGCCTTTCAAGCGACATCCTGCGTCTACCTATCTCCATTGCTGCAGAAAGAACTGATGCTCTTGCTCTTCCTATACCATTAACAGAAGCATATCCTTCGGGAAGAAGCTTGCCTAATTCGAATAAATCATCTCCAGCTAAATCCAATAGATCTAGGGCTACATCGTGAGCGGTTTTACCAGTTGGACCATTACCTATAAGAATCGCCAGCAACTCGGCATCATTTAAAGATTTTACTCCTTGGAGCAACATTCTTTCTCTAGGACGAATATCTACCGTCATGTGAAAGTTATAAAAATTAATCAAAAAAAAACCCTCCGACAGAAGTCGAAGGGTCAAATATCTTAATTATCCTAACTTATCCTAGGTTCGTTACATGAACGGTAAGGCTAGATTTAAGGTTGGAAGCTTTATTCTTATGAATAACATTAGTCTTAGCTAATTTATCTAACATCGACGATACCTTAGGTAACATCTCAGCTGCTTCTTTCGCATCTGTTGATGCACGAAGGTTTCGAATCGCGTTACGAGTTGTCTTGTGCTGGTAACGATTTCGGTCGCGTTTCTTCTCATCGGAACGAACGCGCTTTAATGCTGACTTATGATTTGCCATTTTTTCCTTTAATATTCAGGGGTGCAAATATAGTAATGATTTGAACTCTTCCAACACTAAATGTATAATTAACTGTCGCATTCCCATTTTAGCAGTAAATCCAGTTCTAAAAACCCGCCCTGTATGGTTTCTCTACGATTATGTTGGAGTAAAAAATCACTCGGAACAAATATAGCACTGCCTATTAAGTCCTCAGTTGTAGCTTCATCATCATCGAAAATCATTATTTCTACATCTACATTAATCTCTTCTCCGATAAATAAAAGCCCATCAAATGTTATTGACGCAGGTGTGCTTTGATCGTATGAAAGGTCCGAAGTGTAATACGTATCGCCTGCGATTCTAACAATTGCATATAATTCAGGAAATCCCTCATCAATATCATCCTCAAAATATTCCTCATCAAAAGATATTACATCAATTGAGTCAATAATGATATAATTCTGATCCGTCTCATCACAACATGATGTGATAAAACAAAGTCCGAAAAAAGACAGAAGTATATAAGCGGTTTCTTTCATGAGTCTAATTACGTGCTTTTATGACGAAAACGATAGTATATATAATGAAAAAAGAGCGCTCAAAAAGGCGCTCTTTTATCCTAACAATCTACTTGTACTCATTCAAGAAGGGCTCATTCAATTCCCCAATTGATAAATAATACAAGTTAAAACTAAAACACTCCTTGTATAATAAAAAATTATTATACATAAATACTTTCGTTAATCGGTAAAAACGTACATTTAGTCGGTGAAATTCGCTAACAGAGCGAACCGAAAGATGCTCCGGCAAACATCATATA
>DQRJ01000076.1 GCA_015663855.1 Flavobacteriales bacterium
CAGTCTCCTGCCGGGATGTAAGTACAAGATAAATCATCATAATCTGCATCAGGGTTATAGTTACAAGCTAAAGAGTCTGTACATCCAAGCGTCATACAAGAAGTGAAGTCACATGTTCCGTCATCTTGAGTAGCAATCGGGTCGAAGTTGCAGGCTGATGGGTCAATACATCCACCACAATCATATGTACAAGATCCGTCTTCGTTTGTGGCTCCAGAAGAATAGTTACATGCAGATGCATCAGTACATCCGAATGTTTCAAACTCGTCACATATTCCGTCAGCATCATTATCATTAATACAAATTCCATTACAATCGTATGGGAAGCTTGGATAAACACAAGATCCGTCGTCGTAATCAGCTGCTGGGTCGTAGTTACAAGCTGTTGAGTCAGCACATCCGAAAACTAGGCAAGAAACGAAGTCACATGAACCGTCGTCAATAGATGCTGAAGGGTTGTAGTTACACGCTAATGAAGAAGTACAACCTAAACAACTAATAAAGTCACAAGAACCGTCGTCATCTGTTGCGCCTGAAGCGAAGTTGCAAGCTCCTGAATCTGTACATCCGGGGATTTCGAGTTCGTCGCATATTCCATCTCCGTCAGCGTCATTAATACATTCGCCTATACAATCGTATGGAGGAGTAGGGTAGGTACAGGAGCCGTCATCGTAATCTGCTGTGTTATCGTAGTTACAAGCTGTAGCGTCCGTACATCCGAAAACTAGGCAAGAAACGAAGTCACAAGACCCATCGTCAATTGTGGCGGCAGGTTGGAAGTTACAGGCGAGCGGAGAAGTACATCCCGCGCAAGTTACGTAGTCACAAGAACCGTCGTCGTCTGTTGCGCCTGAAGCGAAGTTGCAGGCTCCTGAATCAGTACATCCAGGGATTTCGAGTTCGTCGCATATTCCATCACCGTCTGCGTCATTGATACAGTCTCCTATACAATCGTATGGAGGAGAAGGGTAGGTACATGAACCGTCATCGTAATCTGCTGTATTGTCGTAGTTACAAGCTGTAGCGTCCGTACATCCGAAAACTAGGCAAGAAACGAAGTCACATGACCCGTCGTCATAGGCTGCGTTAGGATCGAAATTGCAGGCAATAGGTGATGTACATCCACATGCGTTTCCGGTCGATGTTTCGCCCATAGAGAAAGTAAAGTCTGCTCGATTGTCATTTGTTGAATCGCCGTTAGGGAAGATTTGGACTTTAAAAGAGCCAGAAATAAGACCATCAGTTGTTAGTTGAGCAAAAAGTATGCGCATATCAGGGTCAGCAACCCCGTTGGATGCACTAGGAGGGAGTATGTACCATCCTGATCCAATACCATCATTAACTGTGAAGCTATTTCCACTTTCAAAGTCAAAACCCCAAGTTCCAGGTAGTAGGCTAACGTTCGATTCACCAGCAGAAGCTGGTCCGTCGATTCCAATTGTAATCCATGAATCATACAAAAGGTTTGGAAGGATGGATAAAGCTGCACCTGAACTGTTAGAAGGAGTTACTCCTCCGAAAATAGGTTCTTGGTAGAAGCTAGTAGTTGTGTTTAGGGAGAGTGGGAAAATATCATTTCCTGTGAATGAAGTTGCAGCATCGTTTGCTAACTCCATATTAAGGTATAACCTGTATGTAGTCATCCCTGCTAGAGTACCGGAACTGTGAGTAGCAACAGTTTCTATCTCTAAACCATATTGTGGGTGAGTTGTCGTAAATGATAGTCCGCCGGTTGAGCTTCCGCCACAAGAACAAAAGTCACAAGAACCATCATCGATAGTTGCAGTTGCTATATAGTTGCAAGCAGCAGGGTCAGTACAGCCTAGACAAGATGTTAAGTCACAAGAGCCGTCGTCTATTGTTGCTGTAGAATCGTAGTTACAAGCTGTAGCGTCAGTACACCCAGCACAAGATAGAAGGTCGCAAGAGCCATCATCAATTAACGCAGCAGCGTCATAGTTACATGCATTTGAATCTGTACAACCTAAACAAGAGGTGTACTCACAACTTGCATCGTCATAGTTTGCGTCAGGATTATAGTTACAGGCTGCGGAGTCAGTACATCCAACAGTTGCACATGAGGTGAATTCACATGATCCATCATCTTGCGACGAAGATGAATTGAAGTTGCAGGCGGAAGGGTCAGTACATCCTAGACAGTCGTATGTACACGTTCCGTTATCGTCAGTTGCTCCAGAAGAGTAGTTACATGCAGTAGCGTCGGTGCAACCGAATATTTCGAACTCATCACAAATTCCGTCACCGTCGTTATCATTGATACAGGTGCCATCACAGTTGTATGGAAAGTTTGCAAATGAACAAGTTCCGTTATCGTAGTCCGCTGCAGGGTCGTAGTTACAAGCTGTTAAGTCAGTACATCCGAATGAGATACAAGAAATGAATTCACATGTTCCGTCATCTATTAAAGCTGTTGCGTCATAGTTGCAGGCGAATGTTATTGTACAACCCATTTCGTCTAAATCACAAACACCATTAGCGTTTGTATCTAAGGTGCAGACCCCATCACAATCGTAGTTTTCAGGAGCGTAAACGCAGTCTTGAACACCGCCTAAGCCACAAGAATTATCTAAATTAACTAGAGTTCTGACTTCGTTTTGAGAATCCCCATTAATGAAGATTTGCATATAAATTTGGCCTGAAAGAGTACCGGAAGTAGTGAATTGACCCACTAAAACTTCATTGTCAGCACCAGAAATAGAATTGCTATCACCAGCAAATGCATACCAGCCACCTCCCACAGGGCCAGATATGTTTAAATTATTTCCAGATTCGAATGTATTTACCCAAGGCTCAGTACTGTCCTCAAGGATATTAACATTTCCCTCACCAGCAACAGGCGATTGTTCTAGGCCTATTGTAATCCAACTATCGAAAGCTAGAGACGGAAATGCGCCGTAAAAAGCAGGGTTTAATCCGTTAGGTGTCGCCGAGCCAGCTGAATGCTGAAAAAAGCTAGTACTTGAATTAAAGAAGGTTGGATATTGAGCATCTCCGATTATTGCGCTAAGCACATCGTCCGTGTTTTGGAGCACTGCGAAGACACGATATGTGGTCATGCCAGTTAAGTCGTTAGCTCCGACCATACCAGTGTGTGTGGTAACAGCCTCAACCCTTATGCACTGTGTAGTGGGGGGAGTGTAGTTACAGGCAACTGGATCATTACAAGCGGTTTGGGCTTGTGAAACAGATAATAAACCTGTAATAAATAAAGCAAATATTGACAAAGATTTTGTTGCAGAAATGCGACATCTAGTCAACTGGGGAATAATTGAAAGCATCATGGGAGGCTCTTATTTCGATTATGATTCAAAGACAAGCGCTTATGCGCGCGTTATATTGGGCGTTAAAATACGGAAAAACATCGACAAAACACAATATTTTAACGATAAAACTACAACTTTCGCTCATGAACGTAGATTTAGCAGTAAAAGTTACGTTTTTAGAAGATTTCGTATCTTACGGGTGATGTCTAAAAATATTAAAGAAAATAAAAGTGATTTAGTTGCACTTGATATTATCAGTTATTTCTCGAGGAGTTTATTTAAAAATAATTCTCCTGAAGAAATTGTGTGGGATATTGCTGAAAAATGCATAAAAACATTAGGGTTTAATGACTGTGTTATTTACTTGAAAAATGACGAAAAAAAACATTGGCAGCAAATAGCCGCCTTCGGTCCCAAGAAATTAAATAACAGAGAAATTATTGACCCGATTAATATCCCATACGGGAAAGGAATCGTCGGGTATGTCGGCAAGTCAGGAGTTGCGGAAGTGGTATATAACACGAAAACGGATGACAGGTATATTACAGATGATGAGGTTAGATCATCAGAAATGACAGTACCTATTTGGTGTGATAATGAAGTTATTGGAATTATTGATAGTGAGCATGAGGACTTCGGTTATTATACTAAGAAGCACTTGCGTATAGTCCAAAGCATTGCTAATATTTGTGGTCAAAAAATAGGGAGAGCTTTAAGTGAAAAACGAACGTCATCATTTGCGAGATTTTACGAAGAAAATCCTAGTCCAGTGTTTAGGATTAATGATTCAGGAGAAGTGATGATGTTGAATGAGAGTACACGCAATGTCTTTGGAGAATCTGTTCAAGTAGGGGAGATTGTTCATATTCCTGAATTAGTTAAGGGTTTGGAAACTATTAACCAGAACAAAAAGAAGCTACAGATACAAATTTCTTATGGTAAGCAACATTACATTTTAGATGTATGTCCAAATAAATCTCGATCATATTATAATGTATATGCGATAAATGTTACAGAATTGATGGAGGAGAGGAACAGAGTGAAAAAAGCGGAGAGCGTTAAGTCAGCATTCTTGTCAACTATGAGTCATGAAATAAGAACCCCGTTAAATGCTATACTAGGGCTTAACTATTTGATGCTAAATAGTGATATGACCAAGTCAGACTTGAGAAAACATCTGAAGTCTATGGAGTTTTCCGGAAAGCAATTGCAAAGTCTTGTTGCGGATATTTTAGACTTTAGTAGGATTCAAGAAGGTAAAGTAAGTTTAAGACATTCAGTTTTCAACCTTCATAAGTTGTGTGACCTTGTTTTTAATAGCTTCTATCAAAGAGCGAAAGAACATGGTAATTTTTTAAATATTGAAATTGAGGATTCGACACCAGTGTGGGTGAAGGGAGATATGGGTAAAGTGATACAAATGTTGAATAACCTGATAAATAATGCTCTGAAGTTTACAGACCAGGGAGTGGTTTTGGTTTATGTGTCTATGAAAGGTGACTTGGGACTAGTACAATTTGATGTAATAGATAATGGTAGAGGAATATCCGAAAAGAATATGATTAAGATATTTGATGCTTTCGAACAGTCAGATGACCAAGAGGTAAATGTGGGTGAGTCAGGATCTGGTTTAGGTCTTCCCATTTCACGAAATCTAGCTGAATTACACGGGGGAAAATTATCGGTAGTTAGCTCGTTAAATAAAGGATCTACGTTTACATTAGAAGTGAAATTTGAAATTGTAAAGAAACCAAAAAAGATAAAATTGGATAAGAAACAAAATTCAGAAGCTCATTTGCTTAAACTACCGGTATTAATAGTTGATGATAATCACATTAACTCTTTTGTTGTTAGTGAGTTAATAAAGCAGATGGGTTACAATACGGTGACGGAAAATGATGGGGCACAAGCATTAGAAGTATCAAAGAAAATGAAACCCTTTTTGATTTTCATGGACATTCAAATGCCCATTTTAGATGGATATAAGGCAACCCAAATGATTCGAGAATACGAGTTGAAGATGGGGCTGAATAGAGTACCCATTATTGCTCTCACTGCTGACG
Organism: Flavobacteriales bacterium; assembly: GCA_015663855.1. Lineage (GTDB taxonomy): Bacteria > Bacteroidota > Bacteroidia > Flavobacteriales_D > Sanyastnellaceae > UBA974. Next base: position 5,348 of record DQRJ01000076.1, read on the forward strand.
CAGAGCCATCAACAAAAGAAAAAGCATTAGACTCAGGGATGGACGATGTTATCGTTAAACCATTCTCTCCCACTCAGTTGGAAATAATAGTGGGAGACTATGCTTCACGTTTTAGAAAAACACAATAGTTTTTTTATTCCACGAGAATTACTAACTTGCTGATTATAAGTCTTTATTTTATTTTAAGTAATTTTATTTGCATGCCATCACCGAAATAAAATAAGCTGTTCTTACAATAACTCCAGCAACATGAAAAATGTACTCACCATCCTGCTCTTCACAATTGCTTCGATGATTGCGATATCATCAAACAATACTGTAAATGCACAAATTTTTTGTATTGACCAAACACAGATAGATACTGAGGTGTACTGCCCTTTAATTTATTTGCCTGTATGCGGTTGCGACGGAGTGACTTATTCAAACGAATGTGAAGCACAATTTTACGGTGGTGTAACGTCTTGGACTCTCGGTATTTGCGGTGATATAGTAATAACACCATGCAATGATTTGGCTGACGTAGATTTCGGTTTCTGTGATATGGTAATGGGCGTGGGTGTTATAAATGGAGTTTGCACGAACATCAGTGGTTGTGGTGCTGTGGTGAATGGGATAGATTACAGCCCCGCCATTTACACGTCAATGGAAATGTGCATTACTGAGTGTTCTGATACTTTAGCGTGTATTGATCCAGCCCAAATCGATACCACCATTCCTTGCCCTCTTGCTTTCATCCCAGTTTGTGGATGTGATGGTGTTACTTATGATAATGAATGTTATGCCATTAATTATGGTGGTGTTACTTCTTGGACAGCAGGAGTGTGTGGGAATGTCGTAATTGAGCCTTGTACTGATGTTTCTGGGATTTCGTTCGGAGCTTGCCTTGCGATATTAGGAGTTGCAGTTGTAGATGGATCGTGCTCATACATTAGTGGGTGTGGTTATAACATCGGATCTGTGGATTACAGTCCTGCATTTTACGATACTATGGAAGCATGTGTTGCTGGTTGCGAGGGGCCAGTTGATTGTGTGGATCCGACTTTGATTGATCCGAACTTCGGATGTTACGATCTATGGGATCCGGTATGTGGCTGTGATGGGGTGACTTATAGTAATGAATGTTACGCCACAAATTTCGGTGGAGTGACGTCGTGGACGCCGGGCGCGTGCATCGACATAAGTGGTGGTTGTACTTACATGCAGGCCTTGAATTACTCGCCGGACGCGATTTTGGATGACGGCTCATGTTTGTTCCCTCCATGTATTAATACTTGTAGTGGAGATGTAGATGGTGATTCAAGCGTATCTGTTAGCGATATTTTGTTACTTTTAAGTAACTTTGGGGCTATCTGTCAGTAACACATATTAGCCCAAATGAAATTTAATTTTATCTTAACATTAGTCGCTAGTGCGATCTTATTTAGCTGTGCGGGAAATCCTACGGATCGTAATGGTTTGTCCTTAGAAAAGAGAAAGAAAGTATTTATGGAACTTAGATTAGCTGAGAAAAAAGCTGGTCGTGAAGCTCTTAAATCATTTCCGAAGCCTGGTACTGATGGCGGTGGAGGTATGGAATTCAGGAAGCAGCTTAGGGATCTTCAAGTTCTGTATTGGCAGGAAGTACTTGATTCAAATGATGTCGCTACGAACCTAGGTGATTCAATTTTTACTGAAGGTATTAAGGGTAAATGGGCTCAGGAAATGAGGCAGCAAGAGAAAAAGATGCGTTCCACTAAGTCGAAATCCGACAATCGCGCGAAAGGCAATAAAGAAAAGCGGAAAGATCGGAAGAAGCGATAAGTATCTAAGACGTTGTTTATTGTGAGGATTCATTAACTTGCCCTCATGAAGAATTTTATTACGAATTGTTTTGGTGTGTTATTTCTCTTTTTCTTAGGGTTTAATGAAGTCGTGGCTTCTAGTGAGGTCGTGGAATCTAGTGACGTTGAGGCGTCGAGTGAGGCTGAGGCGTCGAGTGTAGGGTTGGGAGATATTTATGAAGTACGGCTTGTCGTAAATAGTAGGGGCGTTAATGAGGAGGCGCAGGCGGAGTTGAGGGCGAACTCGGAATGGGAGAGTTGGGTTATAGATAACGAGGGGTGGATGTCGATTATGGATGCGCGGACGGGGTTGCCCCATCGAGCATGGGGTAGTGGTGTCGAGGTTGAGGGAGCGACATTGGAGATGAGGCACGATGCTTTCGTAAGTCAGGACTTGACAGCGTTCGGAGTAGTTGTTGAAAGCACCGCAAATGCAAGATTCGCACATAAGATGAAGGTGAGTTCTCACGAGCGCGTCTTTCAATCTCAAATCGTCGAAGGTTATGATGTCCTTTTAAGTCAAATCCAGACCAAATGGAAGAACGATAAGCTCGTGATGTGGGGACTTGATTGGTGGGCTGACGCAGAAGTGCCGGAGGGAGAAGTAATGAACGACGACGAGATATTTACGTCAGCTATCGAGGGGGTGCCATTTTCTACTACGGAAGTTACTTGGGATGGATGGGGGATACTACCAGACGATTACGCGGAAGGCGAATTTCGACTCGTTAGAATTTTGAAAGTCAGAGGGAAAGCCGACGGGTTGTTGCGAAACTACCTCACCTGGGTTGACGCGATGACAGGAAGAGTTTGGTATAGGAAAAACCAAGTAGTCCATCACTTAGGTCGTAAAACCGTAAACGACCCGAACTCGAACGAGAATTCTGACGCCGATTCACACATGACTCACCGAATGGGCTTGCTGAACCGCCCTAAAGTCGAGAAGTCAACGATTGACAATTCCTTACTCGTTATTTCTGGCCAAACCAATGCTCAAGCCCACGCGATGTACCCGTTCGAAGCGTCAGAGGTTTTAGCTATGCCTCATCTAAAGTTAGATTTGAATGGAAATACTTATTTCACAGATGAAAATGGCGGCTTCATCACTAACGAAACGGGTGGTATTTTTAGTGTGAATATTCCTCTTGAGGGACGTTGGAGCACGGTTTACACTGCCGGCGTATCTCCATCTATGACTTTGGACATCCAAGAAGGATACAATGTGTTGGATGTTTCGGATAACGTGCGTGAATCTAGTGCATACATGAATGTGAGTCTTATCCACGATCATATGAGAGAGTGGCTTACTGAATTCACGGGCCTAGATTTTTCGATGGAGACTAATATCGATGTGGAGGGAGAATGTAATGCGTTTTTCGATGGCGTAAGCGTCAATTTTTTCAATACAGGAGGTGGTTGTAATCCTACATCTTTAATCGCAGACGTTGTTTATCACGAGTATGGTCATGCGATAAACAGTTACTTTTATAATTCGTTAGGGGCGGGCTTTAATAACGGCGCGATGGGAGAGGGGTATTCCGATTTTTGGGCTATGTCTTTAGGAGATATTGCAGAAATAGGAAAGGGATTTTACGAAGATAATAATGACGGAATCAGGAGATACGATCTCGATCCAAAGGTTTATCCAGAAAATCTCGTAGGTGAAGTTCACGCCGATGGTGAGATTATTGCTGGAGCTTGGTATGACACTCATCTACTCATGGGAGCGGATTGGGATGCAACGCTAGCTCTTTTTGTAGATGCATATCCGGGATTACAAGCGACTGTACCAGATGGTGACGAAGGCCAAGCCTTTACTGACGTTCTCCTCGATGTTCTTCAGGCGGATGATGACGATGACGACCTGATGAACGGGACTCCTAATGCAGCGGCAATTATCGAAGGTTTTGCAATTCACGGGATTACATTATTCAGTTATGCTACGGTAGAGCATTCTTCGAGTGAGTTTGTTGAAGCGGAAACTACAATAGAGATAGAAGCTGAAGTGGACATCGTTTTCCCTTACAGTTTATACTTTGACGGAGTCTACCTCTCATACAGAACAGCTTCTTCTCAGGCGTGGTCTGAGTTGATAATGGAAGAAAATGCTGGCGTTTTTGTGGTCGTCTTGGACGGTTTACCTGCCGGAACAGTAGTTGAATACTATTTCGAAATTCACGATGTTTTCGGTGGTATTAGCGGTGTCACACCTACTGCTGCAAATAAAGTCATTAACTCAAATCTTCCTTTTTACCTAATAGTAGGCTCGTTTCCCTATCTACTAAACGACTCTGACGATTACTCAGATTTCGGCAATTGGGAGTTAGGCCTCCCATCCGATAATTCCACAACGGGTGATTGGGAGGAGACTATTCCAGTTGGATCTTTCGGTGAGCAGGGCAATCCATCTACTCAGGTGGCGCCATCTCAGGACCACACCGTCGGGTTTGCTGGGTATTGTTTCTTGACCGGCGTAAGCCCTGGTTCAGATGCAGGTATAGGAGCAAATGATGTTGATGGGGGTCACACGACTCTTCTTTCTCCGATTATGGATCTCACTGAATACCAAAACCCAGTTATTTCTTACTGGCGTTGGTATGTAAATGCTCCCGCTACAGGAGCAAACCCAGCTACTGATTGGTGGCAGGTAGAAATCTCTAGCGATGGAGGAAGTTCATGGCAGTATCTTGAAAACACTCTACAGCAGGATGTTAAATGGCGTAGAAAGGCATTTAGGATTGCCGATCACGTTGATCTTACAGACGAATTTCAAATGCGCTTTATTGCTTCAGACAGCACAACGTTAGGCGAATATCTAGATGGGGGAAGTTTAATCGAAGCAGCTCTTGACGATATCATCCTGTACGATGTGGTCCCTCCTATAGATGGTGTATCGAGTTTAACATCGACCTCAACAATTGTAGTATCTCCAAACCCTTCTTCGGACAGGATTTATATAAGTGGAGGCTTATCGAATACGCCCGTAAAAATCTTCGATATAAAGGGCTCTATGATTTACGAGGGGAGGACTTCGCAATCGGGAAATATCTCTGTCGACGTCAATTCATTCCCGTCCGGGTTATACAGCATACAACTTCGAAACCTGAATGCTTCGATGTCAGTCAAAAGATTTGAAGTTCTATCCGATAACTAGATCGGCTCCAAACTGGACGTTCGCAACCACCCCACATTCCCGTTCACCAGTAAAATCTCCGTCCATTCGTTCTCAACACTGAGCACACAAGCTTTCGTCCCTTCGTGAAGTTGGAATAAACTCATGCCTAATTCCCCAGGCATACTTCTCACCTCCACTCGGCTATCTAAAATAATCGAGCACGAGCTGTTCGACACCCTTAGGTGAGTAGAGTAGAGGAATAATAGGAATATCACTGCGAGAAATAAACTCACAACAGCACCGCCTTTGGTGAAGGGTGTGAGCACGCTGTCAGCCCACCTTAAGCGGATGGCTATCAATACGAAAGCTACTGTCCACACTATTAAGCTGAGCACATACCAAACTCCATACATATTCCCAGCCACCATCACATTAACCAACTTATCTACCCCAACTCCAGGTAGAGGTTCGATTCTGTCAATAGCTCGTAATTCAGCTAATAATAAATTAGCCCGTAGATCAGCATCAAGAGGTTTCATCAGCTGAGCCCGCTCATAGTGAAGTATCGCCTCTCCGATGTGATTGAGCTTGTAATGAACATTACCTAAATTGTATTCTAGTTCAAAACACTTATGTTCCTCGGAAATCTCACTGTACAACTCTTCCGCTTTCTCATAATCCCCTTCAGCGTATGCATCATTCGCAAGATGAAAAGTGTCGTCAAGATTGAGGTTATTCACTTCTTGAGGACTCTCTAATGCCAAACCTGACATTCCTGTTATCAGAACCCCTAAAAGTAGACTCGCCATTATTTTGCCATTACGGGGATTAGATTTTTTAGATTCTTTCAGTGAAGTGTCGCAATTGTGGGCTAGTCGATTCGCTTCTTCAATTGAAGCTTGAACTTCAGGCAAAGCGCCCGGAGCGAAGCGTGCCATTTCGCAGGTTTTCAGTAAGCTATCCCAATCCTTGGCATCGTTTTCGTTGATTAAACTTTGTATAGTTTGGACCGCAGAAGGTCGGCTGAACGAACTTCGCCCGAGCGCGAACTTAGCGCATAGGTACGTCTCTAGAGCTTCTCCTAGGGTAGTGAACGCCTCTTCTTTAGAAGGGGAAGACGAGCAATTTACGAGAGCTTTCGATAATGCTTTCCTCGCTTTTCGACTACGAGTTCCCGAGGGGTCGAGTAGTTCCGAATTAACTCGCTTTCGAAATAACAAAGCGGCCGTTGCTAGAACGGGGCCTATCAAAAACAGTAAAACCAAAAACAAGTTCTTCCACTCGTCCTCATTATGTGATCCCCAATGAGAATGGTCCGTATTAATATGTCGGATATCGTGATTTAATATCGTTACGTCAGATTTCGTACCAAACGTAGTCAACCCGTCTTCTCCTTCCGATTGAGAAACAGAAATTTCCCCAGCGGACGTACTTGTCTCTACGTAACGTTTCGAACTCGAATCGAAATAACTGATTTTAACCTCGGGAAGTGAATACGTTCCTGGAGCCCTTGGAACCACGACGTACTTAAACGTTCGTTCTCCCGACTCGCCATAGGAATTGATGCTTATCCGATCTTTAACTTCCGGATCGAAAACTTCGAACTCAGAAGGCCAAACAATCTTAGGCTCACTCAGCAATTTCAAATTCCCACTACCAGAATAAGTAACGGTCATATTGAACGCTTCATTGACTTTTACAGAATCGATTTGGACTTTAGAATCAAGACTTAAATTCTTGAAAGTACCTATAAAATTAGCAGGCTTAGACTTCGGCAAGGGCATCACCTCTATGGTCACCGCCTTCGAATTCGCCTCGATATTCTTCCCGCTGAAGAAATTCACCCTCAAATATCCCTTTAAGTTGAACCCATCTATCGTGAAAGTCCCTGTCTGCTGTGGGAAAGCAACGATTCGCTGCACAGTAATCACAGAATATCTCCGTCCATCAATAATCTGAGTTTTCCACGTCTGTTCCTCCGTTTCCTTCACTTCTTCCTTCCAAAACCCCTTCAGTTCAGGAACGTTATACTCTCTGACTTCTAGTGAGTTAAGCTGATTGTAAATCTTATAAACCAAAACAATCGGCTCCCCTAAATAGACTTTGTTTTTCGAGACTTCTATGACGGTAGCAAGCTGGCCTAACCCGTTACGGGAAGTAGAGCTTGGCATCTTAGCTCCTTGCGCAAGAACTTTAAGCCTGAAGGGTTTAGAAGCTAAAGTCCCAGCCGAGGTGGCAACTTTAATGGCGGGGATTTTAATATCCTTATCCGTAGAAACTGAAAACGCGTAGGTGTAAATGTGCTTACTCGATTTAGTTCCATTAACCCAGTTGTTACTGTGAGATGTCGAGGGGCCACCTAAAAACGTCAAACCGCTAATTTGCGGCATGGGAATACGACCGGAATTCGATGTACAGTTATCTAGTGTAACCGCTATTTGAATTTGACTCCCCATTCGAGTAGGATTACTATTCACGGTGGTTGTGACGCTAGCATTTTGCGCAATTCCCGCCATAGCACTGAGAGTCATGAAAATCGCAACCCAGAAAGTCTTTAAGCTCGTTACCATTGTTTCTCGATTGTTTTTTTCTTTCCGTCCCCTTTCGCTTTGCGCAATTTCGCTTGAATTTTACTTTCCTCGTTCTCTAAACTTTCAAGAATTCTAGCCATTTCCTC
>DQRJ01000185.1 GCA_015663855.1 Flavobacteriales bacterium
GGCGTATGTGACGATATAGACGACTGCGTAGGCGCTTTAGATGTGTGCGGGGTATGTAACGGACCGGGAGCGGTCTATGAGTGCGGATGTGCTGGAATACCTGCAGGGGATTGTGACTGTGACGGAACTCAGTTAGATGCTTTTGGTGTATGTGGAGGACCTTGTCCAGCAGATGCTGACGGAGATGGTGTATGTGATGATATAGACGACTGTGTTGGCGATTACGATGAGTGCGGAGTATGTAATGGAGATGCAAGTACTTGTACTTTCGTAAACTGTGGCGACAACATCCTGTACGAAGGTTACATCTACTCTACCATAGACATTGGAGGGCAGTGCTGGTTTGCAGAAAACTGCCATTATCTACCTAGCGTTTCTCCAAGTTCTTCCTTTGATAATTCAACGCCATATTACTACGTATATGGATATGAAGGATCGGATGTCACTTCGGCTCAGTCTGAGGCAAACTACGATACTTACGGAGCTCTATATAACTGGTCAGCTATAATGCAGCCGGGTATTTGTCCTAGTGGATGGCATATCCCTTCCGATGCGGAATGGTCACAGCTAACGACTTCCTTAGGCGGAGCATCTGTAGCAGGTGAGGCGATGAAATCTACTTCAGGTTGGAACAATGGCGGAAACGGCTCAAATTCAAGTGGATTTAACGCCCTTCCAGGTGGTATACAAGCTGGGAACTTCTCTTCTTTAGGGAGTACGGGGTATTGGTGGAGTTCTTCTGCATATAGCAGTACTCAAGCTTGGTACAGATATATTTCTGAATCGAATGATGCGGTAAATTCAGCTCACCCCTTTAAGCGTAATGGGTGCTCAGCTCGTTGTGTGATTGATTAGGATTTAAGGAATACGCGGCGAAGATGCGTTAGGGTTATTCAACACTATTGAGTCGCCTTCCAGTGTTAAACCCTCTTAAGCCCCATGTCCCCACCGAGTTTGAGCATTAGCTCGAACGCCTCTTCGGGGTCGTTCTTGATGTCGCCGTCGAGGATGGCTTCTTTGATTGCCTTCTTTATGTCGCCGATAGGTCTAGAAGGGGGGATGCCGAAGGTTTTCATGATCATCTCGCCTGTAACGGGCGGTTGGAAATTCCTGATCGAATCGTTCTCTTCTACTTCCTTGAGCTTTTTAACGACGATGTCGTAGTTCTTTAAGTAGCGAGAGACCTTTGCTTCGTTCTTAGATGTAATGTCTGCTCGGCAAAGGATCATGAGTGCATCGATATCGTCCCCGGCTTCGCAAAGAAGTCGACGAATCGCACTGTCCGTAACGACCTCCTTTGTGAGTGCGATAGGACGGAGGTGTAAGAGAACGAGCTTCTGCACGAACTTCATCTTAGCGTCCATAGGAAGCTTGAGCCTAGAGAAGATCTTAGGGACCATTCTAGCTCCCCTGTCCTCGTGGCCGTGGAAAGTCCATCCGTTACGTTTATCGAAACGCTTAGTTGGTGGTTTTGCTATGTCATGAAGGATGGCAGCCCAACGCAACCATAGATCGTCACTCTTATCACATACGTTTTCAAGGACTTGAATCGTATGAATGAAGTTGTCTTTATGACTTATTCCATTTCGAGTGTCTATGCCTTTAAGAGCAGTCATCTCAGGGAAGAAACGTACTAAAAGATTAGCTTTTTCGAGAAGCCTGAATCCGATGCCTGGTCGATTAGCGAGAATTATCTTGTTTAGCTCCGTGTGGATACGCTCCATAGAGATGATGTCTAGGCGTTCAGCATTGCGCTTCAAAGCCGCTAAACTCTCAGGAACGATAGTAAAGTCTAGCTGAGTAGCGAATCTCACAGCACGCATCATTCTTAACGGGTCGTCGCTGAAGGTGATGTCAGGGTCTAAGGGCGTACGGATTAGTCCCATATCTAAATCTCGCATACCATTAAATGGATCGATAAGCTCACCGAAGTTTTTGGAGCTGAGAGACAGGGCCATCGCGTTAATGGTGAAGTCGCGACGGTTTTGGTCGTCTTCGAGGGTGCCGTCTTCGACAACGGGTTTACGAGATCCGCGTGAGTAAGACTCTTTTCGAGCTCCGACGAATTCTACTTCTAGGTCGCCACAAACGAACATAGCAGTTCCGAAGTTCTTAAATACGCTCACTTGGCGTATCCCCAATTCTTTCGCTACTGCGCGAGCTAGATCGATTCCCTTTCCTTCGGTTACGACGTCGATATCCTTCGAGGGTCTATCTAGGATAAGGTCGCGCACGAAGCCACCGATTACGAAGGCTCGTTCGCCTCGTGTGTCTGCTACTTTTTCGATAGCACGGAAAACTCGGTTTTGAAGAGATTTTTTGTAATTCAAGGTTGCAAGTTAAGAGCGTAGAATTTTAAATCGGCCAGAAGAGTCGAAAGATCCGATGAAGGAGGGACGGCCTTGAGATCTATCGGAACGTCTATGTGAACTGACGAAATCGGCTCCCTCAAGTATAGATTCATCGATAGAATCGTAGTCGGGTGGGGTGGGTAAGCCGGAGAGGTTCGCGCTAGAACTAGCGAGAGGTTTTCCTAATCCACGAGAGACGAAGACAGTCCAGTCGTCATGAACTAATCGAATTCCTAATGAGTTTCCTGTGCCGAGGATAGTTGGGGCGACGTTTTTTCCGCCCGGCATTATTACGGTCGTAGGTCTATCGTTGTGCTCAAATAAATCCCATGCGGCTTTGGGAACGTCTGTGATGTGCTTTTCGATAAGCCCTTCATCGCCTACTAGGACCAGGATAGGGGAGTCGGAGTCTTTGCCTTTCAAGCTTCTAAGCTTCGCGACGGCCTCCTCGTTTGTTGCGTCGCATGCTATACCCCAAACCGTGTCTGTAGCGTGCACGATTACACCGCCACTACGTAGTGTACGGACGGCCTCAAGAGCGTCATCACGCCAAGGGTCTTGACTTCTGTTTGCCTTTTTTCGACTCATATCACCTTTTTGAGAGCCACTCCTCAACGGATGTATTAATTCTCGCTAAAGGGTCTTCCGAAGTGTCGCCATGAAATGTGGTTCCTGTAAGCTTCTCGAAAAGTTCAATGTAGCGAGAGGAAACTAGTTCTACGAAAGCGTCGTCGAGGTGGGGTACGGTTTGGTTTTCAAGACCCATAAAATCATGATCCATTAGCCATTCACGGACGAACTCCTTACTGAGCTGCTTCTGCGGCTCACCGGAATCCTGGCGCTCCTGGTAGCCTTCGGCGTAGAAATAACGAGAGCTGTCAGGAGTGTGGATCTCGTCGATGAGCATAAGCTTACCGTTGCGAACCCCGAATTCGTATTTCGTGTCTACTAAAATAAGGCCCTGTTTTGCAGCGATTTCAGTTCCTCGGGCGAAAAGTGCTCTCGTAACCCTTTCGAGTTCAGAGTAAATTTCTTCGGAGACGATTTCGCGTGCGAGAATATCATTCGGAGCAATGTCTTCATCGTGCCCTTCTTCAGCCTTAGTTGCAGGCGTTATGATGGGAGAGGGGAACGGGTCGTGCTCCTTCATTCCATCAGGCATTTCAGCCCCACAAATAACTCTCTTTCCAGCCGAGTACTCCCTCCATGCGTGTCCGGTAAGATATCCGCGAATCACCATCTCAAGACGAATAGGTTCGCAACGGTATCCGATAGTAACGCTTGGGTCCGGGGTAGCGATTTTCCAAGTAGGGATGATGTCAGAAACGGCATCAAGAAATATTGCTGCAACTCCATTAAGGACTTGTCCCTTGAAGGGGATGCCCCTGGGCATAACGACATCGAAGGCGCTAATTCTATCTGAAACCACAGCAACCATTAAATCACCTCCTATGCCATACATGTCTCTGACCTTACCGAAGTAAGCTGAGGTTTGGCCGGTGAAATGGAAATCGGTTTTTGTAATAGGGGGCGCTTTCATTGTAGATGTAGTCATTTCTGATCTAGGTTCTAAACGTTCTTGTCTTTTTCAAATGCAGTAATTACGGCACGAACTAGTCTGTGGCGCATTACATCAACTCCTGTTAATCTAATTGTAGAGATTCCTTCAACGTCTTTCAGGATGTGTAAAGCATGAGCTAGTCCTGATTTCTGTCTGTTAGGAAGGTCGACCTGGGTTTCGTCGCCTGTAATAATATACTTAGCATCTCGCCCCATTCGTGTAAGGAACATTTTGATTTGAGGAATGGTAGTGTTTTGGGCTTCATCAAGAATAACGAAAGCTTTATCGAGAGTTCTACCACGCATAAATGCCAGCGGCGCAACCTCAATAACTCCCTTTTCCAAGTACTCCGCCACCTTGTCGTAGGGGAGCATGTCAGTCAGCGCGTCGTACAGCGGTTGCAAGTACGGGTCGAGTTTTTCCTTCATATCACCCGGTAGAAACCCGAGGTTTTCTCCTGCCTCAACGGCAGGTCTTGTGAGGATTATCTTCTTCACCCTCTTGTCTTTTAAAGCTTTTACGGCAAGCGCGACAGCGGTGTAGGTTTTACCAGTCCCGGCGGGTCCTACTGCGAAAACCATATCGTTTTCCTCAACCGCAGCAACTAATTTGTGTTGGTTAGGAGTTCTTGCGTAAACCCTGTGACCTTTAGGTCCGTGTACTATCACGTCGTCCACGCCAGCTTCCTTCATCACTGTGGCTTCGTCGGATTTGGAGAGTCTGTCGAGGTCGTCTATGCTCAGGGTTGAGTACCTGTCTACATGCCAAACCACCATTCTCATCACTTCCTCAAATCTTCCCACATCTTCTCGGCTTCCTTTTACAATAAAGTCGTGCCCTCGAGAAACGATGCGAAGTTTAGGGAAAAGTCTTTGTAACGCGCGTAAATTTGCGTTCTCGTTTCCAAGAATTACAACCGGGTCTAGGCCCTCAATAGAAATCAATGTCTCATGCATGTTGACGACAAAAATAACTACACCATCTTTGTCTCGTGCCAATAATTACGTTAACATCTGATTATGGATCCGAAAGGCTCTATGCGGGCATTCTGAAAGGAGCGCTTTATTCAGCAGTACCGGGGGTTGACGTTGTAGATTTATCTCACGATGTCAGGAAATTTAATTCTGTAGATGCTGCTTTATTGCTTCGAGCATCGGTTGCGCATTTTCCTAAAGGAACGGTCCACATAATTGCAGTGCAAAGTGAAGCTACAGTGGAGAAACCACATAGAATTGTTCGCATAGAAGGACAATATTTCATAGGTGCTGATGCCGGGGTGTTTCATTTGATTTTCGGAAAAGCTCCTGATGCTGTGTTCGATTTGTCTAGTATGATGGCGGATTTCGACTACCCGACCTTTCCCGAAAGGTCTATTTTCGTTCCCGCGGCGGCTCACCTTTCCAGAGGAGGTATCCCCGAACTTCTCGGTCGCCCAGCGTCTCTTTCAAGTCCTAAAACGATACTCCGACCTGTATTTGAGAATCGAGTTTTGACCGGTCACGTAATAAGCATAGACGGATACGGAAACTGTATTACGGACATAGATAAACGTCGTTTCCGCGAGGTAGGGATCGACCGGGAGTTCGTTATCGTGATGAGGTCGAGTAGGAGTGACATTCGCAAGATTCGTACTACCTATAGTGAAGTCCCCATAGGAGATTCTATAGCGATATTCAATCACTTAGGACTGTTGGAAATCGCTATAAACCACGGCGCTCCAGGAACCGCAAATGGTGGTGCGTCAGGACTTTTAGGGATTAAGATAGATGACGTTATTAGAATAGAATTTGCTGAATAATATCAAGTATGACAAGCATTGTTAGAATTGTGAGGATGAGATTTTCGGAGGATACGATCAACGAATTTGAGGCCGTCTTTGCCAAGTACGCAGATAAGATTTCGTCTCAGCCTGGGTGCTCTAGTGTCGAGCTTGTGAAGGACGCAAATGATCCCTTCGTGAGAACCACGATTAGTAGGTGGGATGATGAGGCGAGTCTTAATAATTACAGGAAATCTCAACTTTTCGGAGAGGTTTGGCCTGTTACGAAGAAATTATTTTCTTCTGCTCCTGAAGCCGTGTCGTACATTTCGCAATTAAAATAACGTACTAACAGAATGAAGGCGCTGATCTTAAAGGAAATACGTAGTTTTTTCAGTTCATTAATCGGATATGTAGTCATTTCCGCATTCCTGTTACTCGTAGGATTATTCATCTGGGTTTTCCCCGGCCCATGGAACATTCTGTCAAGCGGAGTGGCCTCGATGGATCCATTTTTCACACTCGCCCCTTGGGTACTCCTTTTCCTTGTCCCTGCCATCACTATGCGCAGTTTTGCTGAGGAAAGAAGGAGTGGCACGCTAGAACTTCTTCTAACTCGCCCCTTGCTTGAGAGTCAAGTCGTTCTGGCCAAATTCATAGGCGCCCTTGCCTTAATCTCGCTGGCATTATTACCCACATTGGGCTTTGTTTGGATATTAGGTGAGCTGGGAAGGCCTGCCTGGAATTTAGATTTAGGGTCGATATGGGGGTCGTACATAGGACTTTTATTATTAGCCTCTTCTATCGCAGCTATAGGAATATTTTTATCGGCTTTGACGAGTCAGCCATTAGTGGCTTTTTTGTCGGCGATGTTGTTATCAACGGTAGGGTATATCGGTTTTACTGCCCTGGGAGATTTCGCATTGTTCGGCAGTTTTGATTACGTTTTCGTAAATCTAGGGTTCGAGGCACATTATAGATCTCTTAGTCGAGGTCTTGTAGATTCAAATGATGTGGCGTATTTCATTTTCGTGGATGTGCTTTTCCTTCAACTCGCTCGCTTCGTTCTCGCACTTGAAAGAGGACGTTTAGGAAGGGAAGGCGTTCGATTGATGCTAGTTGTTGCAATCTCTAGTGTATTGTTGTTTGCTGCCCATCTCGTTCACTTCTCTATCGATCTAACAGCTGAAAAACGACACACTTTAACAGAGGGCTCCATTTTATTGCTCGAAGACCTCGACGAAACAGATCAAAACGTAATAGTTACTTGCTACTTAACAGGTGACTTCCCCGCCTCTTGGCAACGACTTGAAAACTCTATCCGAGAAAAATTCGAAGAATTCTCCGGAGCAAGTAACAACCGATTCCGCTTCCAGTTCGTTGACATATACGAGTCCGACGACCCACGCACTCGCGGCCAAAACGAAGACCAACTCTTAGAACTCGGTTTATCGTTTACTAGAATAGGTTATGAATCTGGTGGCGGGAAGACGTTTAGAAATGTTTGGCCTTCAGCCCTAATCAGCTGTAAAGGGCAGGAGGTCCCCGTGCAGTTCTTCAAATCCGACACCCCGCAGCCTACGGACGCGATGATTCAGGGGTCGATTAACTCCATCGAATACGAGTTGACCTCGGCTTTGAGAAAGGTCTTGATTGAGGAGACGCCAAGGATTGTTTTTATCGAAGGGCACGGTGAATTGGAGGAGGTTGAAGTGGCGGATTTCATGAATTCGCTCGACGAAGACTACACGGTTTCAAGATTACGCCTTGACGGCAAATTGAACGTTTTGAGCGAGAGGTTTGAGGGGATGAGGTATAGAACGAATCGCTACGACCTTGCGATTATCGCTGGGCCTGACTCGATGTTCTCAGACAAAGACAGGCTCATCTTAGACCAGTTCTTGATGTGTGGAGGGCGTTTGCTTTGGATGATAGATCCGATTCTCACGAATTTGGATTCACTACGCTCATCCCAAACCACTATGGCCATAGCTAATGAATTAGGGTTAAACCATCAGATGTTTGATTATGGGGTACGACTAAATCGCAACCTCATCATTGACCCACAATGCGCTCCGATAGCTTTCGATGCTGGGCCTAGTGGAAACCAAAGGAATATGCAGTTATTCAGTTGGTATTTCGCTCCTTTAGCTATCCCGCAAGGGATTTCTCATCCGATTACTACGAATCTAGATCCGATACATTTCGACTTCGTTTCTGGATTAGATACCGTAAGTACGGATGCCGATATCGAAAAAACCGTTCTTTTACGAAGCTCAGAACTTGCTCGCACATATCTTGCTCCAGTAAGGGTTTCAAGCTCGATCGTAGATCTCGACCCTTCGTATTTCACTACGAATAACACACCTTACACTCCGTTTGCCGTTCTATTGGAGGGAGAGTTCGATTCGCATTTCACAGACGTTATTCCTGATACTCTCAAACGCAATCCCGATTTTGCCTTTAGACAGAAGGGTAAGAAGTCTGCTATGGTGGTAGTAGGAGATGGGGATTTGGCAAAAAACAAAACCATTATGACTCAGGAAGGGTGGCAAATTTACCCGCTTGGATATGATAGATACGCGGGGCGGGTTGTGTATGATAATAAGGAATTTCTTCGAAATGTTGTGAACCATCTTCTCGATGAAAGCTCTATGATTTCTGTGAGGTCAAGAGCGATTACTCTAAGGTCTTTAGATGAAGGTAAAATCACAAAAGCGAAGCTGGGATGGCAATCTTTAGCGATAGGTTTACCTCTAGTTTTAGTTGTGCTTTCCGGTGTGGTTGTTTTTAAATTGCGAGCTCGTAAATACGGCAAATCATGAAGTCAAATCTTCGAATATTATTAATTCTGGTCGTAATTACTGCGATTACTGGTGTTATATGGCAATTTCAGGATTCTAAAGGGGATTTGTCTACTAATGTCCAAGCCGATTTTGCAATAGCAGACACTTCCTTAGTGGATAAGATTTTCATCGTAGATACTAATGGAAGATCGGCACTTTTAGAAAGGTCTGATGACACAAGGTTTTGGACTTTAAACGGAGAGTTTTTAGCTAGGAAAGATGCGACCGATTTATTGCTCAAAACCTTTACTAGAGTTTTAGTTAAAGGTCCCGTGGCGGAGTTACAACGTGAGACTGTTCTTAGGAATTTATCTGGATCAGGGAAGAAGGTGGAGATTTATCAAGGAGGAGATTTGCCTGTTAAGACGTGGTATATCGGGACTCCTACGCAGAGTCACACCGGTACTTTCGTCCTTCTTGAAACTGCTGAATTAGGGAAATCTTCTGAGCCGTTTATCGTTCATTTGAAAGGTTCTGTGGGATTCATTTCTACCCGGTTCTTTACGGATGTAAATGAGTGGCGGTACACCGGGGTGTTCGATTTTCCGGGAAGATCTTTGGCCGAGGTGACGGTCACTCACCACGACACTCCGTCTCAATCTTACAAGATTAGCTCAAATATAAATGGCGTGATATCTCTTGAAAATGGAGCTGGCGCCTTGATGTCTTTTCACGACACTTTGAAAGTCCAAAACAGATTCCTTCGTTTCCGTAAGGTCCATTTCGAATCATTCAACAGTCATCTATCAGAAGAGGCTCAGAATAAAATTAAAAACTCCTCACCCGCATTCACTATGATAGTAAAGGGTTTTGATGGACGTAGCTCGAAATTCGACTTGTTTTGGAAAGAATCAGGGAATTCTCAATTCGATGGGCACGATGGGGAACACATGTATGGTTTAACCTCAGATGGTGAAGTTGTACTAGTTCAGAGGTATGTGTTCGATCCGTTAACAGAGGTGTTGATGAACTTCTGATTCAGATTTGCGATCGCTTCGCTCGTGGACTCGTTAGACTAGTTGCGAGGCAAACGAAGTCCAAGACTTACTCTCTTTAATCGAAGTGTATTCGTTTTTTACTGAGTCGGATTTGTGATTGCTAGAAAACCAGTTGTTTATAGCGGAGCCGAGCTTTGCGCTATCTCCCGGTGATACTAGAAGTCCCGTTATGTTTTGCGAAATAGAAGAAGGTAGGTCGCCGACGTTACTGGCGATAATCGGGAGGTTGTAATGAATAGCCGTAGCTGTAACTCCACTTTGAGAAGCATTTAAGTATGGTAAAACTACAAGGTCTGCCGCACCGAAAATTAAAGGGAGCTCGCTGTCAGGAATGAATCGATTAATGACGTGTATGCGAGAACTCGCCTTGCTTTTCGAAATCAATTTCTCATAAGGATCCCACGAACCGTAACACTCTCCCGCAATTATTAAATGCGTATCATCAGCCATTGAATTTGTGGCTTCAATTAAAGTTGCAAGCCCTTTATAAGGCCTAATTAGACCAAAAAACAATGCCACATGCTTCGCCGATTCCGGAATCCCCAATTCTTTCCTCGCCTCGGTACTCGGAATAGCTTTCGGGTAATGATTGTAAAGGGGGTGGAATAACGTTTTAATCGGAAGCTTAGGAGCAAGTTCTGCCACTGAATCTGCGACCGATTTACTCAACGTAATACAGCTATCTACACGATTCAAAAATCTTCGAGTCAGCCATTTGTCTGACGCTTTTCCATCATGAGAAGTCGCATTGTGCATTATTGCTACGACCTTAGTATTTGGCGACAGTTTTTTTATCGCTCTGGCTACCCCACGAAGCGCAGGAGCGAGGGCGGAATGCCAATAAGGAAGTAAAACCATATCAACTTCGTCTTCCTCCAGAATAGCTCGAGCGGTCTTTCGCCATGAGTTCGGAGAAATAGAGTCCATCGGCGCTTCGGGGCTTCGAGTGGGTCGTGTCGTGCCCGAGACGGTTTGGGCTACGCCCGGGAAAAGCAACGAAGGATACTGGCGATTCCAATTATAGCATTTCACCTCATGTCCCGCATCCTTCAGCGCATTCGCCATCTGGTCATTAAACTGAGCAATTCCTCCACGATACGGGTAGAAAGTTGAAGCGATGGCTATATTCATTTGTGCAATTTAAGCAACCTATCTTTGCGACAGAAATATATACATATGAATGCATTTCTTATTGATGGGATTCGAACGCCCATAGGATCTTTTGGTGGCACTTTATCGACGATTAGAACCGACGATTTGGCTGCTATCACTATCTCGGAGCTTATTAAACGCAACCCTTCGCTTGACCCATCTGCTATAGGTGATGTCATCCTAGGTTGTGCGAATCAAGCGGGTGAGGATAATAGAAACGTTGCGAGAATGTCACTTCTGCTTGCGGGATTGCCGTTCAGCGTTCCTGGAGAAACAGTAAATAGACTATGCGCCTCTGGACTTTCAGCTGCCGTCAATGGTTCTAGAATGCTCACTTTAGGTGATGCTGATGTAGTAATCGCAGGAGGCGTTGAAAATATGACTCGCGGACCATGGGTCATGTCGAAGGCATCTAAGGCATTCGGAAGAGATAGCTCATTATTTGACACAAGCTTCGGTTGGAGATTTATTAATCCCAAACTAGAGTCTATCTATGGAGTCGACGGAATGGGCGTTACAGCGGAAAACCTAGTAGATATGTACGGGATATCTCGCGAAGACCAAGACGCTTTTGCTTTTCGATCTCACATGAAAGCTACTAAAGCGAGAGACGAAGGACGACTCGCCGAGGAGATTATACCCGTAATGATTCCAAGACGTAAACAAGACGCGCTTTCATTCGAGCACGATGAGTTCATTAAACCGGGCACAACTCTCGAAATTCTACAGAAGCTTAGACCGGCCTTCCGAAAAGAAGGCGGTTCAGTAACTGCTGGTAACGCTTCAGGA
This sequence comes from Flavobacteriales bacterium, assembly GCA_015663855.1. GTDB lineage: Bacteria > Bacteroidota > Bacteroidia > Flavobacteriales_D > Sanyastnellaceae > UBA974. Next base: position 11,457 of record DQRJ01000185.1, read on the forward strand.
CTTAACGACGGTTCCGCCGCTCTTTTGCTCGCTAACGAAAATGGATTGAAGTCTCAGGGATTAGAACCTCTCGCCGAGATCGTTTCGAGCGCAGTAGTAGGCGTGGAGCCAAGAATTATGGGTATAGGGCCTGTTAAAGCATCCGAGATCGCTCTAAAGCGAGCTGGAATCGGATTCGACGATCTCGATGTGATCGAATTAAACGAAGCCTTCTCCGCTCAATCCCTTGCGTGCATTCGTCAATGGAACTTATCCGATAACGACCCTAGAATTAATCCCAACGGAGGAGGGATTTCGCTCGGACATCCTCTAGGGATGACGGGGTCTAGAATTCTACTTGCCGCTGCGAGACAGTTGAAGCGAACGGGAGGGAAGTTTGGTTTAGTAACACTATGTATAGGAGTGGGGCAGGGCTATGCCGTGGTGATTAAGAATGCTGCCACTTCAACTTCGAACTGATAAAAGGCGATGATTCAATCTTTCAAAGGAATGATTCCTGTAATTCATGAATCTAGCTACATCCATCCTTCTGCGGTGGTTATCGGTCACGTAACTATAGGTCGTGATTGCTATATCGGGCCTGGTGCGATATTGAGAGGCGATTGGGGCAAAGTGGAAATTGCTGACGGGTGTAACGTGCAGGAAAATTGCGTGCTTCATATGTTCCCAGGAAAGTCTGTCGTTCTCCAAGAAGGTGCTCACGTAGGCCATGGAGCTAGCGTACACGGAGCAAACCTCGGAAAACAGACCCTCGTGGGAATGAATTCGGTTATCATGGATGATGTAATCTTAGGAGATGGCTGCATAGTGGGAGCTCTCAGTTTCCTCAAAGCAAATACTTCTTGGGCTGCTCGTGGCTTAATTGTTGGCAATCCTGCCAAACGAATCAAAGAGGTCAGTGACGAACTATACGCCCATAAAGTTGAGGGTACAGAGCTTTATAGATCCTTGCCTAAAGAGATGTTCAACGAATCTAGCGAGGTTTCACCTTTAAGAGAAGTCCCAGAAAATAGACCGGAGAACTTCCCCGATTTCGATACTTGGAATAAAAGAGCCTCGAAATAAATGGGTACTTCGGGAAATCGAAAGATGGTTTTTAAGCGCTTCACCGTCTTCGACGAAAAGTGTGCAATGAAGATTGGCACCGATGGTGTCACACTCGGTGCTTGGGCTTCACCCTATTCTCCCACTACCTCGTACGCTGCTACTACGCCCCTGAAAATCGCAGATATTGGTTCTGGTTCTGGTGTTATTTCTTTGATGTTAGCCCAAAGATTCCCCGACTCTTCAATCTCCGCTATCGAATTAGAACCACAAGCCGCCGAGCAATCTCGTGAAAACTTCGTATCAAGCCCGTTTTCCTCTCAACTTACGTGTGAAGAGATCTCCTTCCAAGATTGGACCGACCTAAAGCTCAACCTCTCTATTTTTGATCTTGTAGTATCAAATCCCCCTTTCTTTCACGGTAAGCCCAAATCTCCGTTTCACGCTCGAAACCTTGCACGTCACGATGATTACCTTACTATCGACGAGCTTTTCAATGGCGCTAGGAAAGTGCTAAAGGAGGGAGGGGTGTTTACACTGGTTTGGCCTTCGGAAAGGGAAGAGGATCTCATGAAAAGCTCGACCGCTCACGATTTCGTACAAACAAAACGTTGTGAAATTCGACCCCGACCAGACCGCCCGGCAGTACGTTTTCTAGCCGAATTCGTAAAAATCACGACCCCGGAAACTAAGCTCGAACGACTCGAATCTTCTATATTAACTCTGGAAACAGGGGAGGGCGAGGGGCGCAACTTCACCGATGAGTACTCTCAATTGATGAGCGACTTCTTCCTCGACAAGTAAGTTCGATTATCCACCTAAAACACGGCGCAGGCTTTCAAGTTGAGCAATCCAAAGTTCTTTCGCGTCTTCGACTTCATCTTCTTCAGCGAAATCAGTGACTATGATAGCTCTTTCGCCAGTCATTTCGTCTATTTTGATTCGTAACTCGAAATAGCTTGCATCCCCCTCTTCTTCAGACTCTAGCCACTTGAATTTGATGAACTCATCTTTCTTCTTCGTGATTAGTCGGGCTACCTCTTCGCTTCCATCCCAAATGAAGGTGTGTACTTCCTTTTTGATATTCACATCATCACAGAACCACTCAGCTAGTCCGCTAGGCGTGCTCATACAGTTGTAAAGGACTCCTTTACTGCTGTTTATAGGGAATTCTATTTGGAATTTTTCTTTCTCCATGGTTTCGGTCTTCTCCACTTTCAAAACTAGATAATCTAGCTATCTTTTGATTTTGGGCAATATACAATTGTCTAGAGGAACTTTTCCTTAATAATGTGTAAAAATAGATTCTCCTTACTATCTTTGCGCCCCCTCTTGGCGAGGTAGCTCAGCCGGTTAGAGCGCAGGATTCATAATCCTGAGGTCGGGGGTTCGAGCCCCCCTCTCGCTACAAAGCCCCTTTTCAAAGAGGGGCTTTTTTTATGAGAGACAATCTTAACAGGCGTTACCATAATAGTTATTTGTAATACTTATGTAATAGCCTATCGTTTAGATGAGGGATGAGTTTGTTTAGTAAAACAGTCACCTTTCCCACAAATGTGGGTCTAAGAGCTCTCTTTCTATATTTCACTCCGTTGAAAATATGTCTGGCCGTTTCCTCAGCGGATAACATGTTAGACTCCATCACATCTCCACCGTAACCAGGAGGGAAGCCGGATGAGTTGCAATCCTTTATCGCTGACTTGCGAATGTTTGTAGAGGTATATCCAGAAAACACAACTAAAACGTGAAGACCTTTTTTTATATGCTGTACTCTTAGAGAGCTTAAAAACCCATTCATCGCAAACTTAGATGAGGAATAAGCCGAACGATTAGGCAGCCCTACTTCACCTGCAATTGAACAAACACCCACAAGACTACCCTTTGTATCTAGAAGGTGCGGAAGCATATGTTTGGTGCAATTAACGGTTCCAAAGAAATTTGTGTTTATTAAATCTCGTTGTTTAGAAATGTTAATGCCGTCATTATCACTTTCGTACCATGTGATTCCAGCATTATTAATCAAAACATCAATTTGACCGTAACAATTAATAGTCTCTGCGGCTAAGTTTTTGCAATCCTCCTCTAGTCTAACATCGGTTTTAACAACGAGTATTTGTGTGCCAGTTAAAGAGAGTTCTTTCTGTACTTTTTTTAACTTATCTTCAGATCTAGCCGCAAGAACGATTTGATAATTCGCTTTTGCAAAGCAGTCACATAAGGCCCTACCTATTCCAGAAGTACCCCCTGTTATTACAACTACTCTACTTTTCATGTAGTATTTATCAGTTAAATTCAATTATGGCATAATGATATGAAATATTTTATATTTATAAGAGTCTATATTCATATAAATAGTTCGGTTTTTTTAAATATATATTTGGACTTTACAAAAAAACTATGAGAATTACCACAGTATCATCTATAAATGAAGTAGTTAGATTCCATAAAGTTCCTTTTGCAATTTATAGTAACGATCCCAATTGGATTCCTCATATTAAACAAGAGGTTGATGCGGTATTCAATAAAGATAAAAACCATCTTTTTAAAAGAGGAGTTGCTCAAAGATGGCTGCTGATTGACGATGAAGGGAATGATGTTGGAAGAGTGGCTGCATTCATAGATTTTAAGCTTTCTGATGGGGAACGGCAGCCTACTGGTGGCTTGGGTTTTTTCGAGTGCATAAATGATGAGAAGGCATCTGTTCACCTTTTTGAAACGGCTAAGAATTGGTTAGAAAAGCAAGGGATGGAAGCTATGGATGGTCCGATAAATTTCGGTGAGCGAAACAAATATTGGGGGCTGTTAGTTGAGGGCTACGAAAAGCCACCTATTTACGGCAATGCTTATCAGCCTGAATATTATAAGGCGTTGTTCGAGAATTTTGGTTTTAAAGTTTATTTCACACAACATATGTATGAAGTGGGGATACAAGATCCTATAGATAAAGTTTTTCAAAACCGTTTAAATAGGATGAACAACAGAGGTAGATACAGCTTCAAACACATAGAATTAGGTAAAATTCCTGAGTATGCGGAAGACTTTAGAACGATATATAATACAGCTTGGAAAACTCACTCTAACTTTAATGGTTTAAGTTCAGAACGAGCGCTTGCAATTTTCACAAAAATGAAAATGGTGATTGATGAGAAGTTAATTTGGTTTGTGTATTATGATTCTAAACCCATCGCTTTTTTGGTTTCTCTTCCAGAATTAAATGAAGTATTTAAACATGTTAACGGAAATCTCAATTTATGGGGTAAGATGAAATTCATGTTTCACAAGAGGTTTAATGGCTCGAAAAACGCTTTTGCTATTGTTTTCGGAGTGGTCCCAGATCATCAAGGCAAGGGAGTGGAGAGCCTCATGCTTTATGAAATAAAGAAGGTGTTACATGAGCATACTATACAATATGAAAAGATGATAATCACTTGGATAGGTGATTTTAACCCGAAAATGATGAGGATAGTAAATGTTCTTTCTGAAACTCCATACCAAAAGCTTCATACCTACAGGAAGTTGTTTAATCCTAATGCAGAGTTCTTCAAGTGTGAATCGGTTGATGGTTCACCGAAGTAACAACAATTATTCTCTGAAAGTATTAACATAAAAGCAAATGACCGAACTTTGCGTTATGTTTTCTAGAGCTTTATCAGATAAATCGCACTCACATTGTTTTGCTTTAAGCAGTTATGTTACTGCTTTAATGCGATTTGTTCTTATCTCGATAGCTCTACTTACCACCTTATCACAACACGCTCAAGCTCAGTCTGAACCTATAGATTCTTGTGGGTTTGATATTTCATTATCTGTGAACCGACAAGTTCTTGTTATGGGTATGCCTAACTCAGCACGCCAAGCTGAATTACTTATTATTCCTACGGTAGTGCATATCATCCATATTGGAGAGCCATTGGGATTTGGCACTAATATCACAGAAGCACAAGTTCATAGCGCAATTAATGCATTGAATGAGGATTTCAGAATGCAGATTGGGACGAATGGTTATGGCTTAGGAGTAGATTCAGAGATTGAATTCTGTCTTGTTAAACGAGACACAATCGGATCTCCTACTAATGGAATAACTAGAACGGATGCGTCCTTTGTACCGGGTTATTTGGAAAATGGTATTAAGTCTGGAAACGTAGGATTAGGAGCAGATGAAATTGTGATTAAAACCTTAGTTGCTTGGCCCCGAGATGAATACTTCAATATTTTCGTTGTTACGGAGATCGATGGCAATGACGCTGGTAACGGTACACAGGGCTTCTCGTATTTTCCGTTTGATGACGTGAGAGATGGGGTGACTTTGCTTTTTAACACTTTTGGTACAGAGGGTAATCTGAAGTCATGGTCAAATTTGAATCGTATCTTGACACATGAAGTGGGACATTATTTAGGGCTGTTTCACACATTTCACAATACGAATACTCAGTCTGCCTGTGATGGTGAATTGTACTGTGATACGCAGGGTGACCAAGTGTGTGACACGCCACCGACCATGGTGAATTATAGTTGCACTTCTCCGCCAGACTGTACTAACGCTCAGATTGAAAACTATATGGACTACACTTCACAGGAGTGTAAGAATACTTTCACTGAAGGCCAAACCTCCAGGATGCGTTCCGTCCTTCTCGCTCAAAGATTATCACTCTTAAATTCGAATGTTTGCGTTCCTGTTTCAGACAGAGACATAGGGATAGATGAAATTATTCAACCTGAGTCAATTGCTTGCAGCGATTTCTCCATCCCTTCTGTGAGATTGGTTAACTACGGAACTTTAGAGGCTACGAGTTTTTCTGTAGAAGCTGTGTTAGATGGTGTTGTTTCGGTTTCTATGGTTTGGACTGGGAATTTGAGTTCAGGCTTAAGTGTAGAGATTACTTTAGATTCAATTGCCGTTTCTATGGGAAATCATACTATTGATTTTTCAGTAGCGTGGCTTTCAGAGGGATTTGATGAATGGTCAGATAATGATACTTTATCTATGGATTTTATTAGAGATTCTCTTGAGCAGTGTACTGTTAAAATTGAACCCGATTTTTTTGCTGCTGAAACCACTTGGGAATTAACCGATGAAAATGATGTTTTCATTATGGGAGGGGGGCCTTATGAAAATTCAATTCCCTTAAGTGTTTATATAAGATCTACCTGTTTAGATAATGGGTGCTACAATTTCCGAGTTTTCGATGCCTTTGGAGACGGTATGTCATTCGGAGGGGGGTATGAAGTTCTTAATGGGGCAGGAGAGGTTTGGGCTTCTGGCACAGGTGATTTCGGCTCACTAGCGAGCCATGTGCTATGTGTGGGTCCTGTGCCCGGATGCATGTACGCTTTCGCTGCGAATTACAATCCTAACGCTACCTACGACGACAACTCTTGCTACCTCTCTGGTTGCCTTGACCCAGTGGCCTGTAATTTCCTTCCCGCAGCCAC
>DQRJ01000080.1 GCA_015663855.1 Flavobacteriales bacterium
CGATAGCATCAATCGCATCAATAAAGATGATAGACGGAGCTTTTTCTTTCGCTTGCTTGAAAAGATCTCGAACTCTCGAAGCTCCTACTCCCACAAACATCTCCATGAAATCAGAACCACTCAAGCTAAAGAAAGGTACTTGAGCTTCTCCTGCTACGGCTTTTGCAAGAAGCGTCTTTCCTGTTCCAGGAGAACCTACGAGTAAGGCTCCTTTAGGAATCTTTGCTCCAAGCTTAGTGTACTTGTCTGGTTTCATCAAGAAATCTACGATTTCCTCTAACTCTTCCTTTGCTTCGTCTACCCCTGCGACATCGGCAAAGGTGACTTGAGAATCATCTCCTTTTTCGTGCAGTTTGGCCTTAGACTTTCCAATATTAAAAATCTGATTCCCACCTGCACCGCCGCCACCTACTCGCTTGATAATGAACATCCAAACGACTATCATTATCACCAGGAATATTATCCATGAGAACATCTGTTGCCCCCACTCATTTACCGGCTCGTATTTAGAATCTATGTGATTCTCATCCGCAAGTTTTTTGTAATCCTCTGTATAGCTATCTCCCGGAGGCATTGAGAACCAAACATCTGGTCCTGCATATAGCCCCTTCATGACAGATTTTGAATCGCTTCTATCATCAGAGTTCGCCTCTCTAGCATTTTCTGTCAAGAACACCTTGTAAACACTACCGTCATGAATTACATGATCAACATCTCCTTCCTGAACGTAGGTTTTAAACTCTGAAAATTGAATCTCTTTTCCTCCACCATCAGAATTGAGCATAATCATTCCTAATAGCATCACCCCTACAACAGCGTAAATCCAGTAAAAATTCATATTCTTACCCGAATTTCCGGCACTGCCTTTCTTCGCGCCTGACGCACCTGACCCTACGGTTCTCTTAGATGCAGACTTCTTTGATGCAGACTTCTTTGATGCAGACTTCTTTGATGCAGACTTCTTAGATGCAGACTTCTTTGGCTTAGCCTTAGTCGTTTTAGAGGCGGGCTTCTTAGGAGTGTCTTGATTCTTCTCGCTCATACTTCTTCAGATTCTTCAATATGAGTTGACTCAAATTTTGTAATTAAAGCATCACCCCATAATTCTTCTAATGCATATCTAACCCTTGCTTCCTGATGAAAAACATGCACAATAATATCAAAATAGTCCAAAATTGCCCACTCCCCATTCCTGAGTCCTTGTACACTCATAGGCTTTTCACCTAAAGCTTCGTACACCACTTTCTCTACCGAGGCAGCCAATGCATCTACTTGAGTATGACTATTACCATGAGCCACAATAAAATGTGAGGCAATAGATGTATTAACATTACTTAGGTCGATAATAGTAATGTCATGGCCTTTAACATCATCCAGTCCTTTTACGACTGCGTCTAGCAGTATATCAGAGGGAGTTACAGTTGATTTCTTCATGCATTAAATTGAACGCACGAAGTTACTACTTTTGTGAACGATGACACCCACAAACACTATACTTAATCGGATATGAATGCTAATATTAGCCAAATCATCACGAGCATAGGTACAGTGACTCGCATTTACCTACCATCTATTGGTAGTACGAATGATTATGCGATGAAAATGTTACGCAATGAAAACACATCTTTGGAGAGTTTGGTAGTTGCTAATATTCAGTCTGAAGGTAAAGGCCAAAGAGGTAGACACTGGCTTTCAATCCCCGGCCGGGACTTATGCATGAGCTGGGTATTGAAAAACCCGCCCGAGTACCCCACGATATTTAATATGGCCGCAGCTCTAGCCCTGCTCGAAGGGATACGAAAAATCGACCCTAGCTTATCACGACTTTCAATAAAATGGCCGAATGACATTCTACATTCTTCAGGAGATCACAATTCCGGTAACTCGAAAAAACTTGCAGGAATTTTAATAGAAAATCACTGGCGAGGCGAGTCCTGGACCGCTGCGATAGTAGGAATCGGAGTAAATGTCGGTTTCGATGAAAAGCTCGTAGCCGAAAACTCTAAAACGAACAACGAAATTATCGATTTCAATCTTCCTCCCATAAGCTTAGCCTCGCTTACCGAAATCGCCCCGCAACCTTCTGAGCTCGAACTTCCTATTCTAGAAGCTCTCCAGAAACGAATTCGAACGTTAAATAGCGAAAATGGTATTCAAAAAACGGTCAGGGACTTCAACTCGGAGTTGTTTGGCTTAAATCAGCCACGAAAGTTTAAAATCAACGGAAAATCACGATCAGGAACCCTGCTCAGGGTAGAAAAGGACGGACGCGCGATTATAGATTGGGAAGACAACGACGAAACCACATATTTACATTCGTCCGAAGTAGTTTGGTGTTGGGATTAAACCGGGAATCGTTTTTTCATGCCTTCCGACATTTCCTCGAATAGGCTTTTGAGAGCGGGCTCGACCATCATTCGAGTGAATGGATTAAGATCGGCATCACTTCGAACATTGCATTTGCAACCCTCAGCTGTTTCTGTCGCGATTACCTCGAGCGAAAACTTAACGGGAGTTGGTGCAACTGTGTGCATACGGACAAGAACGTTTTCGGAAAGATTGTTAAGGTCTTTTTCGAGATGAATCGAAACACCACCTTTCACTTTGAACGAACATTTATCTCCTTCCGAAGTAAAATCTTTTACCGCCCCTTCAGGGAGGAGTTTACCAATATTCGATAAGTCTTGAACTTCAGACTTGAGTTCTTCTTTAGAAATTCCTATATGAACTTCTGGACCTTCAAATGCAATCATACCGTTTGAAATTTATCGCTCCAAGAAACTGGATCGTTTGACCAGCCGTCAAGCTCAGATTTTTGGTCTTCAGTAATGTAATTCGACTTCACCGCAACTTCTAACATCGTCGGATAATCTGTGAGGGTGAAGAACGAACAATTCTTCTCCTCGAATCGTGCAACCGCATCGCTGAATCCGTATGTGAAAAACGCCATTAGACCACTTACCTCAAGCCCTGCCTCACGAATCGCGTCTACTGCAGATAGCGAACTTTTACCAGTAGAAATTAAATCTTCTATTACGAAAACACTACTCAAATCACTGTAAGCACCTTCGATTCTTTGTCCCGTTCCGTGAGCTTTTGCGGAAGCCCTAACGTAAATAAATGGTATGCCTAATTCTTCTGCAATGAGTGCTCCTATGGCTATTCCGCCTGTCGCAACTCCGGCAATAGCTTCTGGCTTTCCGTATCTTTCGACAATAGCTTCGGTTGCTATCTTTCGAATGGTAGTTCTTATTTCCGGAAAACTCAATATCCTTCTATTGTCACAATATATAGGAGAACGCCTTCCACTTGCCCACGTAAAAGGCTGTGAGGGTGATAGTTGAACCGCTTGGATTTGTAGCAGAAATTCAGCTACCTTTCGTTGATTCTCATTTCTATTCGACATGACACAAATGTACGTTGTATTTATGCTGAACCGTCGGGTTTGTTTTACACAATCCGACACCGGTGCTGCCCCGCAAAACGGGGCTTCTTTGTCTATTTTTAATCCAGATAAAAAGACATTAAAAGACCTGCCTGTTTTCCTGCGTTCTCATTTAGAACTAGAAGAAATCAATTTATATAGCGATGATGTTGAGAAGCTTTGGATGCGTTTCTGTATGAATTACTTCGAAGTGGTTTCGGCTGGCGGTTTGGTCGTCAATTCGAATAATAAAATGCTCTGGATTAATAGAAATAATCATTGGGATCTTCCTAAAGGTAAAGTTGAGCCCGGGGAGAGTCTTGAAACTGCTGCGATGAGAGAAGTTCATGAGGAGACGGGAATAGGAAACTTGAGAATTACTGGGGATCTAGCTACTACATATCACACCTTCGAAATTGACGGGGTGGTGCATTTAAAAACCACTTTTTGGTTTTCTATGATACATAAAGGAGGAGACACAAAGGGCACTCCTCAAGCCATTGAAGGAATTACGGACGTGCAATGGATCGGAGCTCCTATCCCTAAGAAAATATGGGAATCCACATATGGTAGTATTCGCATTGTTATAAACGAATCAGTAAAAGAGCTTACTTAATTTTCTGTAGATATTTCCCTAGTCCTCGACTTGGAATCGGAGCCGAATACGAATAAACTTCAAGTTCAGGGCTAAGTACCACAATTTGCGGAACTGAAGAAATAGCTAGACCATCCATCCACCTTGGGTCGGCTCCTACCCAGCGTAGGGTTTGGTTTGATGAAGATCGTTGGCTGATTAAATCTTCCCATTTTGATTGAGTTCCGTCTATGCTTACAGCAATGAAACGAAAGTCAAGGCGTCCGTTTTTCATTAACTCCTCGACCGCATGTAAAGCTTCCCACTCTCGAATACACGAGAAGCTTCCTGATTTTAAGATTAACAAAACAGACCACTTTCCATAAAGCTCGTCTAGTGGCACTAAATCAATAGATGGATTAGTCCATGTTTTGCTCAATAAGTCTGAAGAACACCAAACCTTTTCGACCACAGTTCTATTCAAAATAGACAATTCAGCTAAGCCGTTTTTCTGTATCCATAAAGATGCTGTTGAATTCGGCTTAGCCCTATCCCACCACCACATAGCAAGTTCCATTTCACTCACCCCTCCTCCTATAAATATTGCGATAGAATCAGTATTTCCGGCTTCTACCCAAGACTTTAACTCTCCGTCTTCATCGGCTTCCACGAACCATGAGGCGTTCACCTCCACCCATGAAGCGCACCACCCTGGCGAGGTTATTTTCTCCGACACGCTTCTCGTTGCGTCCCTTGATTCTTCCTCATACCAAACCCTCCTCATCTCGCCTTTCGACATACCCGAATCACTCCTCCATTGCCAAATACGCGACTTAATTAAATCTCGGTAAAATATAGATTCTTGGATATCTTCATCGAGCAATAGTTTAGAGCAAGCATCCTCAAAAACTGAGTTTATGGAATCCATATACTGAACATCCACGAGTTTAGCACTACTCCCCACGGCTCCCGACTGAGCCATTCTATCGAAGAGCACAAGAGCATCTAATGTCGAAGCAAGCATTCTTAAGCTGTCGTACTTTATCGAGGGGTGCATTTCCGAAACACCCTCACTATGCCATACCGATTTTGCCATCACACCTCTAACCCTCGTAGGACCAGAACTCGACTTTAACAACTTCAAAGTATCCAACTCCACTGCTCCCGGTCTAACTAAAACTCTCCAACTCCATGGCGGAGCTTCAAATTCATACACTTCCGTTCTTGACTCGGGACTCACGAAGGAAAAATTGCCATTTACATCGACGGTAAGAACATCGACGAACTCAACCGTATTTGTCAGTGCATCAACCTCTTTATACAGGAATAAAAAAGAAGGGAGTTCCGAAATATCCGGTCCCCAACCTACCAACTCCCCATTCAATATTTCCTGGGAACTTGCCGATGTAAAGGCCGTAATAAAGGCAAACAGGAGGAATAATCCTCTCACTAGATTCGTTTTAAACAAAGTCCAAAACAGCTTTAGGAACGAAGCCACTAATGTCCCCACCATTAACTAAAATATCTCGTACAACAGTCGAGCTAATAGGTGCAAATTCAGGGTCTGTAAACAGGATTACTGTTTCGAGAGAGGGGTTGAGTTTTTTCGTCATTTGGGCTATAGTCCTCTCATATTCAAAATCCCCACCGTTCCTCACACCTCTAAGCATCCACTCAGCTCCAATTTCAGAACAAAACTCGAACGTAAGACCTTTGAAAGATTCAACACGCACCTTCGGGGCATCAGCAAATACTATCCTCAACATCTCCATCCTTTCCTCTAAAGTAAAGCGTGTTTGCTTAGCGCCGTTAACACCTATAGCTACGATTATCTCATCGAACATAGGTAATGCTCGTCTGATAATATTCTCGTGACCCAAAGTTATGGGATCGAAAGATCCAGGGAAAACTGCTCGTTTCATGTTTCGAAGTTAAAGAAACTAAAGTGTACATGACCAAACTTTCTACTTTCAATAAACCCCTCCTCCCCCGAAAAAGCGATGTTTTCACCGTGTTCTAGCACGAAAAGCCCTCCTTCAGCTATTAGTCCCGACTTTTTTACTAAACCCGGAATTTTCGCAAAACCATCTAAATCATATGGCGGGTCTGCAAAAACCAAATCATATTGAGTCGAAGCTCTTTGAATAAACTTTAAGGTATCGATACACAAAACGGAAACACGGTCAAATTCAAGAATCGCAAATTGATCTTTAATATATCGACAGGCACTATGTTGCTTCTCGATCGAAGTAATCGAGGCTGCGCCACGACTCGCACATTCCATCCCCACCATTCCCGTTCCAGCGAATAAATCGAGAACGTCCGCCCCGTTCAAATCAACCCGGGTTCTGAGCAAGTTAAACAAGCCCTCTCGCCCGAAATCAGTGGTAGGCCTCCCCTTAAATCCCTTCATAGGCTTGAGCCTTCTCCCCCGCCACAAGCCTCCAGTTAACCTCATTACGCAAGAATTTTGAGTCCCTCCATAGGGGTTTGGCCTAAATTTTCAACAGTATTAAAGAACCTCTTAAATGTTTTTTCCAAACCATCCAAACCCTCGCCCGACAGCATAACCATCACATTTTCCGGCTTAATATCGGCTCTATGCATAGCATTTACGACTGAGTACAGCACTCCGTCCACATCTCCCCCTGCTGCAACTGAGTTCCACACACCCTTGCCGCCACTTGCCGCCACAAGATCCGCTCCATTCTCACCAGCATCGACCACCACTACCCAAAACTCAGTATTCTGCCTTGAAATCCCCACCGCAATATCCATAAGTGCAGCTGATTGAATGACCGCCATCGCTTGAGGAAACGCTCCCAAAACAGCTTTATCCCAAACCTCATCAATCCCCTCCACAAATACGGGCTCCCCATCAACAGAATCCAAATGCGAAACTCGAGTCACCACATCTCCCGCCGAGGCATGATGGAACTTGAACCACTTAACTGCGGCGTTTGCATCATTATCAATAACAATGGCCGGAACGATAGTTGACGGAGCAAATCTTTTCGAATAAACAACTTGATTTACTGACTTATACCGCCCTTTGAGTGCTCGCACAACTTCGGGCAACATAGAAATATTATTTACTTTACGTGATCCGAAGGAAAATGCATTTCCAGATTCAGAATCAGAAGAGTTTTTTACAACCCACGCCCACTGCACCTCACGTTCATCCCAA
>DQRJ01000095.1 GCA_015663855.1 Flavobacteriales bacterium
TACTTGCCAGTGGTGTCGCCTTCAAGTGAAGGAAACACGACCGACCCTTACTACTACGTTTACGGTTACGAGGGTACTGATGTAATCACAGCACAAGCACAAGCGACCTACTCTACTTATGGGGTGCTCTACAATTGGCCCGCTGTTATGGAGCCGGGTATCTGCCCTAGTGGCTGGCATATTCCTACCGACCTAGAATGGCAGACCATGGAAATGGCTTTAGGGATGTCCGCTTTAGATGCCTCTAGTACAGGCTGGAGGGGAACTGATCAGGGTTCTCAAATGAAATCCACCATGGGCTGGAATAATGGCGGAAACGGCTCTAATTCGAGTGGCTTCACGGGCCTTCCAGGCGGCTACCGCGACTCCGGTGGGTTCGGCAGCGATGGAGACGACGGCTACTGGTGGCCGGCTTCAGAGGCCGGTTCCTACTCATGGGTACGTAGACTGGACGACTACTTCGACAATGTTTACCGATTAAATTACAGTTTCAATCGTTACTTCGGCTTCTCAGCTCGTTGCGTCCGGGATTAATCACTGAAAGAACTTGTGCTCAGCTATCCTCTTAGCTCTTAATTAGTAGAGTATAGGAGGGTAGGTATAAGTTTCCGATATTTGATGGTATGAGAAACTTAATACCAATATTATTAGCAGTTGTTGTTCTTAGCTCTGGATGTGACCCAGAAGGATACAGTTGTAATTCAGAAGGATGTTATGAAGACGATAATAGCCCTCAATATCAGACATTAGAGGATTGCCTAAGTGTATGTGATGAAATAACTCCTACACCAGGTAGTTGTGGAGCGCCCGTTTTACACGATGGATATGCATACTCTACAGTCCAAATCGGCGACCAGTGTTGGTTCTCAGAAAATTGTCGTTATCTCCCAGAGGTTTCACTAACAGGCCCCATTTCCACTTCCGACCCCTACTACTACGTATACAATTACCAATTTACGGATTTAGGAGCAGCTTTGGCGACATCAAACTACGACACCTATGGAGTCCTTTATAATTGGCCTGCTGTTATGACTGAGGCCATTTGTCCAAGCGGTTGGCATATCCCATCAGATGAGGAGTTCACTCAATTGACTGACTTCTTAGGCGGAGAGGGTATAGCAGGAGGTAAGATGAAAGAAGCTGGTTATGACCACTGGTCTTCGCCTAATACAGGAGCTACCAATTCAAGTGGTTGGACAGGTTTGCCAGGCGGCCTCTCCTCCTCCGGTGGGTTCAGCAACAGTGGAAACTCCGGCTTCTGGTGGTCGGCGTCGGAGTCCGGTTCCGGCTCATGGATACGTATACTGGATCTCAGCAACGACATTGTTGTCCGTTACAGCAGCCTTCGGAGCAGCGGCTTTTCTGCTCGTTGCGTCCGGGATTAAAATTTTAAATTATAGCGACGAAGTCGCGCGATGGCAAATCACGAGCCGTGCGTGAGCGCGGGGAGTGATGGGTTACTTTCCGATACAGAAATGCGAGAAGATATGACCTAGGATGTCGTCTGCATGGACGGCGCCAGTGATGGAGCCGAGGTGGTGTAGGGATTCCCGTACGTCTATGGCGACAAGATCGGAGGGGAGGTCCGTTGCAAGGCCGGACTTTACAGCGAGGAGGGAAGTGCGAGCTAGTGTGAGGGCCTCGAAGTGGCGAGCGTTCGTAACCACTAGCGAGGATGTCGTCGCTTCTAGGCCGTGAGAGGAGGAGAGGAGCGATCGGAGTGCGGGGATGCCTTCGCTAGTGGTGGCTGAGATTTCCAAGGTCGAAGTTGCCGCGTTTATGCTAGGAAATGGTGAAGCAGATGAGTTTAAGTCGCTTTTAGTCCAAACCGCGATTACTTTAACTTCACTCGGGAAGTCCAGCTCGGAGATAGATTTCTGTGCAGAAGATTCATCTTCTATCGAAGAGTCGAGAAGGTAAAGGACAGAATGAGCGGTGCTTGCTTTATCAAGTGCTCGGCGGATTCCCTCAGACTCTATAGAGTCGGAAGTTTCTCGAAGCCCTGCTGTATCTATGAAACGAAATAGAGTGCCGTCGATAACGCAAGTATCTTCGATAATGTCGCGTGTCGTCCCTGCGATATCTGAAACGATGGCTTTATCGTCTCCGAGGAGGGCGTTAAGTAGAGTCGATTTTCCTGCGTTTGGTGCTCCGAGGATGGCGACAGGGACTCCCGATTTTATCGCATTTCCAGCTCGAAACGAGTCGGCAAGAGAGCCCACTCGAGAAAGCAAATCGTCAAGAAGAACATTGAACCTCGCTCTATCTGCGAACTCAACATCCTCTTCCGAAAAATCAAGTTCAAGCTCAAGGAGTCCGGCAAACCCGATAAGTGACTCGCGCAAAGCTCCAATTTCGCGAGAAAACCCGCCTCGCAATCCTTCAATAGCTAGTCTATGTGCTCCACTATGTTCCGAAGCTATAAGGTCGGCAACCGCTTCCGCCTGCGAAAGATCGAGTCGCCCATTTAAAAAGGCGCGCTGCGTAAACTCGCCCGGTCCGGCATGGCGACACCCTGCGAGCATAAGAAGTCGAACTACTTCCGCCTGAACATAAGTCGAGCCGTGTAGATTAAACTCCACCGTATCCTCTCCGGTGTAGGAGCGAGGACCGCAGAGAACTAAAGCTAGCCCTTCGTCAATCATCTCCCCAGTTTCCGATAAAATCCGTCCGAACACTACGCTCCTATCTGAATCTGAACTTAAAACCTTCGAAAAAATCGCAGACGAAAACCCCAACGCTTCCGGGCCACTTACCCTCACCACAGCAATTCCTCCCACTCCCGGAGCGGTTGATATTGCGACTATTGTTGAGCCATCTAAGGCGCTGGGCATAGTGTTTTTCACGTGTGTGTTTTTACTAAGTAACGAGACAACTTCATTTACAAGTGCAAAAGTGGGGTAAAAAGGGGGAGGAAAGAGGTGGTTTGGTCTAAATTTGCGGCGCGTTACACACCAGAAATAAACATCGGCATCTAATGAGCGTTCTTGTAAATAAAGATTCTAAGATTATCGTCCAAGGTTTTACGGGTGGAGAGGGTACTTTTCACGCAGGCCAAATGATTGATTACGGCACTAACGTAGTCGGCGGAGTTACTCCTGGGAAAGGCGGTCAAACTCATCTCGGGAAACCCGTTTTCAATACGGTTCAAGATGCGGTTCAAGAGACTGGAGCTGATGTGAGCATCCTTTTCGTTCCTCCCGCTTTCGCAGCTGATGCGATTATGGAGGCAGCGGACGGTGGCATCAAAGTCATTATTTGCATCACCGAAGGTATCCCAGTTGCGGATATGGTGGGCGTAAAGCAATACATCGATCAACGTGATTGCACGCTTATCGGCCCTAACTGTCCTGGCGTTATGACGGCTGGCGAGGCGAAGGTGGGCATCATGCCTGGTTTCATATTCGAGCCCGGCAAGGTGGGCATCGTGTCGAAGTCCGGCACCCTCACCTATGAAGCGGTGGATCAGTGCACTAAGGCAGGTTTAGGCCAAACCACAGCTATCGGCATCGGCGGCGACCCTATCATAGGCACCACGACTCTTGACGCTGTCAAGTTACTTATGGCGGACGACGATACTAAGGGAATTGTGATGATAGGCGAGATCGGGGGAGACCTTGAAGTAAACGCCGCTCGCTGGATTAAAGAACACGGCACGAAGCCAGTAGTAGGCTTCATCGCGGGAGTTACCGCTCCTAAAGGCCGCACGATGGGTCATGCCGGAGCTATCGTGTCCGGAGAGGACGAGACTGCCGAAGCGAAGAAGCGCGTCATGAGCGAGTGCGGAATCCACGTCGTGGATAGCCCAGCTCATATCGGCTCTAAAATGGCCGAGCTACTAGGGTAGTACTTTTAGACATCTTGGGAGACATCAGTTTTCGTTCTCGCTAGCGTTTACGTCCCCATTTTCGCTATCTCCTCATCCAACAAAGGCCGCCCCTTCCTGCACGTGATGTTGTAAGTTTTATGGCTTTATCTCGTAAACGCCCGGTTTGCGAGGGGTAAGGACGCAAGTTAGTATTCGTTCGTAATCTTCTTTGTTAGAAACGAAGTCGAGGTCGGAGGTGTCGATCAAAAGAACGCGAGAACCTCTATGATGTTTGTAATATGATTTATATCCCTTCTCGATTTTTTCGAGATAACCCTTCGGAAGGTCTTGCTCATAACTACGACCTCTCGCTTTAATCTGCTCCTTCACCATTTCAAGGCCTGGGTTGAGGATGGCGACGACTTCGGGCGAAGGGATTTGGTCTGACATAAGCTTAAACATAGTGCGGAACAAAGCGTACTCGTTAGACGGCAAATTCGCCTTAGCAAAGATGAGCGATTTCGCAAAGTTGTAATCAGAAATCACGTGCTGACGGAAGAGGTTTCGACTGCCGAGCGCCTCGCCTAACTGCTTGAACCTGTCGGCTACGAACGCAAGCTCTACTGAGAAAGCATGGCTGTCGGGATCTTCGTAAAACCGTTCCAAGAAAGGGTTTTCAGCGAATCGTTCCAGGATTAGATTACTGCCTGTACTCTCCGCCATCTGCTTGCTGAAAGTGGTCTTCCCAGCACCGATATTCCCCTCAATCGCTATGTATGCATATGGACCCATCTCTAAAATAATCTTACTTCTGGTTTTTTAGGACAAACTTCTAACGCCTCACCCACACTGATCTTTATACCGGGGATTTTCATCTCTGAATCTAAATCCGAGAGGGGCTTTAATACGAATCTACGCTCTAACATTCTCGGATGGGGTACTTCAAGTTCTAGAGTTTTCAAGATTGTATCGCCGTCGAGTAGAATATCCAAGTCGAGAGTTCTATCAGAATACCCTTTCGACTCACCACGTTTTCTACCACAACCTTTTTCTACTTCTAGTAACAACCGAAGCAAATCCTCAAGCTCTAGATCAGTATCTATAGCCACCACAAGATTTAGAAAAGCGGGAGTTCCTTCGGGCATTCCCCACGCCTGGGTTTCGTAAATAGGCGCTTCGGTAAGCGATTTAATCGACTTCAGCTCGACTAATTCTCTCTCTAGCAAAGCTATACCTTCCTCTAAAATGGCCTTTCTATCACCCAAATTCGATCCCACACCGATATATACTGTCCTAAATCGCATTTTTTATCAATTCAGGCCAATTTACATTCGTATTATTGTAGAATGAACTTTCTTAAAAATATTGCGAGCTCGACTATCGGCTCAATCCTCGGAATGTTAATCGCAGGAACTATCCTCATATTCATTTTCGTAGGTGTTTTAATAGGCGGCCTCTTCGGGGCGATTTCTGAACTCGAGGATAGGGACTCTGAAATGTACTCTGGCGACGCCAACGTTATCGTTATGAA
>DQRJ01000006.1 GCA_015663855.1 Flavobacteriales bacterium
GGACCCCTTGCATGCCATGCAAGTGCGCTAGCCAGCTGCGCCATACCCCCTTTATTAAGGCCGTAAAGTTATGGCATTAAGCACTGATTAGTACCCATACCATGAGTTACCAAACTTAATGAAATCCTTTGCCGTATGGGGGGAGAACGTGTAGATTCCGAAAGTAGAATAGACGGAAAGTGTGGGCGAATTAAGTCCCGAACCGAAGGAGTCGAAAATGGTCATTACGAAGCCGTCAGGAACGGATGCCGGAGATGGTAGATGTAATCTATAGCAAGTTCCTAGACAAGTTCCATAATTAGGGATTTCAATGACATTAACATACCTGAAAGCCCCCACTACTATTGTCTCTAAGACTCCATTAAATTGAATCTCAGCGGATGTGTTTTCCTGTAGTGACTCAAGGTTTGAAATGGAGAGATTGATATTATCTATCACATCACCTAAAGAAATGCTATCAATTAAGATTTCAGCAGGCTGGAATGGATTGCCATAACCGGCCATAAAATCTAATAAATCAGGGAGATTAAGGCTTCCATCAGCATCACCATCGGGATTGTAGGGATAGGTAAGCTGGGTTTGGGCTGAAACACTGAAATTCAACACTACAGTTAAGAAAAATGCAAGAATTGATGTCTGATTCATTTTGAGAATTGGGTGATGATTCCTATTCTGTCAAATTTAATGAGAGTCTTGAGAATAGGCCCGGGGTAGATGATGAACTTATCACCACCACGTATGAGCCAAGTGCAAGGCGGGTGCAATCTATTGATTTTGAGACGCCTGATAGGCATGACTTTCCTCTTAAAGAGTATATAGACCAAACCACTTCCTCATTCGCCACTCCATCTAATCCTTGAATAGTTACTCTACTTGATCGATTGGTAGGGTTAGGGTAGAGGGATATATTAGCGAATAGCGGGGATGCTTGCGAGACTCCAACAGAATTTAAGAACATCGGGTCGTTTTTAATTCCGAGCCCGGGAGTGGTCGAATTAATTTCGGGGATCACATCGATGTTGTCGAGGCGGTAAACGCATATACTGGCGGAACCATTTAGGAATCCGTAGGTGGTGCCGATTATCCAGATGCGACCTTGAGAATCTAGCGAAATATTTGCGGGGGACTCGTCGAAATCGGTTCCGAGAACTCCCGAGTTTACGTACCCTCCGTTAGAGCCGAGGGTCGTGAGTACTATGTCCGTGCCGGTTTCGATATTTAGGTCAATATGAGCGAGCTTGATTAACTTATCTCCGACCCAAACCATTTTGCACCCCTCGACGAAGATGTCGCCCGAAGTGCTAACGGGAGTGCCGGGTGTTCCGTCATCGATATTGAGGCTTAATATCCCATGTCCGGCTGGAAGTTCGGGACGGTCGTACGAGTAAAGTAGTCGATATCCGTTCGGGCCGAGAGCTATGTCATTTGCTACGTTGTCACCTGTAAGTGCGGTGTCGGGAGAGATTCGAGCCCAAATCGGGGTCCCGTTAGAATCCCAAGCCCAAATCGTAGATTGTTTGATTCCGTCAATTTCCGTGGATCCCGTAACGACTAGCGTGTCGTTATGGACACGGGCAGACTCTACTTCTTCGGTTCGAACAGAATGCCCCCAAGTCGTGTACGACGCGTCGAGAATAGAAAGTGGATCATCTATATTCAATAACCAACCATCACCTTCAGCGGAACCCACCGCCCATCTACTCCCCCTCCATTTAACAGCCGCTACGGGTAATTGATTCAAGGGATGCTCAATTTCCACTGTCGATACTATCTCACCCTCATCGACAAGGTTTTTTACAGTGTGAAGAACCAAATTGTAAGACTGGTTTTGGCCTAACCTCTTAGACATAATGGTTATATCACCATTTCCTTCAGGAACGAAACCCCAAGCATCAATGATTTTCTCAACCGGAGAACCGTATGGAGTGAGAAGGCTCCAGGCGAATTGAAAATTTTCATCATAATTGATGATGTAACCCCGAACCGTACCTGCGGCATGACTTGAAGTAGAACCTAAAACGTATGTACTATTCGAGAGCGGAATAACCGCTGCACCCTCGTCCACAAGAGGACCTCCGACAATGCGCAACTGAATATCGCTTTGTGCTGAAACCGTAATTACAGCAAAGGAAAGTGTGAGGAACGCAATCGCGTTAGTTAATTTCATAATCGAACAGATTCGTGGATGGCTGAAAGCGACTTGAGAAGAGATGGAAGGTCATCAAGATGAAGCATATTAGCTCCGTCAGAAAGCGCTTCCGAAGGTCTTGGATGTGTTTCAATGAAAACCGCATCAGCACCAGCTGCTACAGCTGCTCTGCCTAATGGGGCTATAAAGTGAGGAGTTCCGCCAGTAACACCAGAAGTTTGGTTCGGACGTTGCAGACTATGAGTCAGATCCATGACAGTAGGGGCGAAAGATCTCATCACAGGTATCCCTCTCATATCGACCACTAAATCTTCGTATCCGAAAGTCGTTCCCCTTTCTGTAACCCAAACGTCTTCGTTTCCTGCATCTCTAACCTTTTGAACCGCGTGAATCATAGATTCTGCCGATAAAAACTGACCTTTTTTAATATTGACCGTTTTTCCAGTTCGAGCTGCAGCTATTAAAAGATCGGTTTGGCGACATAGAAATGCCGGGATTTGTAGTACATCAACGTACTCGGACGCCATCGCCGCCTCCTCAGCGGTATGTATATCAGTTACAACTTTAACCCCGTAACGTTTACGCACTTCACCTAAAAGTTTAAGCGCTTCTACATCTCCTATCCCAGTAAAACTATCTATCCTGGATCTATTCGCCTTTCGATAAGACGCCTTAAAAATCACAGGAAGTCCTAAATCACGACACGTTCCTATTACTCTTTCCGCGACCTCGAAAAGGGGCTTCTCCCCTTCTACAACGCACGGCCCCGCAATGACTAACAGCTTACCTCCTGATACCTCTTGAAAAGCCGTTTTCTGCCCTTGAGTCCAACGATTTGGAAATGCTTGCGAATCCATTATTAAATAATTATTACTTACAAACCGATTTAAACCTACCTCCTAAAGCTGACCATCCGGAGCCGGCTAAGCGTTCTAAGCGCACCGTCACCCCTCTCCCGTATGAGAATTCTGCCATATCTGCGCCCAAGAATAATCCTATTGGGTTCTCAACTTCTACAACTAACATCCTTCTACAGCTGAATCGCCATTGAGCCCAAACCGCAGGCCGCATACCTCCCCATCCACCATATCTAGCTTCCACTCCGAATGCAATCTTATCAATAGGCTTCCAACCTACACCCGCCGTATAAAGCGGTTCTGGCATCCACCCTCCTGATGATATCGACATCTCTATCAATACATCAGGCGAAGGCTCGTAAATAATATTCGCCGACAGTTTCGAGGGCAGGAGAGTCATTCTCTTCACTGAATTACCCGTTAGAATTATGGAGTCCGTACTAACCCCTTCATCTAATACTGACTCCCAGGTAAGTGAATCACCTAAAACGGGAAGCCCCGTTGTAGCGATCCCCTCCGAGAACCAAGCGACAGATGAACCCCCAGGTTCGAATAAAACACCCAAATCCTTGAAGTTAATTTCGAATCGAATCGGCAACGCTTCAGACGCTAGAGGAAGTCTCCCGGAAATCCCAATTCCATACGCTGGAAGAAGAGACAACTGAGAACCTGCGGCCGCAGTTGTATCATAAGAAGCATGTAATCTCGCCTCTGATTGAATGTACGTGTCGAGCGAATCAGCATTCTCCGATACCCAAAAATAACCATAAGGAACACTCCACTCAAACCCTGCAAGACGCTGAACCAAAGATATTTCCAAGCGCTGTCTAGTACTTGTACTCTCAAGGCCTAATCCGAATCTATTGAACACTCCAGCCCTCACACCAGTACCACTCAGCACGTCCACCCTTCCGGTATGACCTCCATTTCCATACCAAACTAGCTCAAACAAATCTGAAGTCCACGAAGCATCATAAAGCACCTCACTCCCATGCGATCCACACAATGCCCAATCTCCATTTCCGAAGGGTTTCGCTGCCCATTCTCTCTCCCATCCGATACTACCGCCGAAAGCTCCCATCCCGCCTTTATGAGCATCTAGAACAGGATCTAAAATATCATGGCTGATAAATCCACCGCGAGCAATTGAGCTGATGAATCCTGTTGAAATCACGTTACTGTTTTGGTTACCCCAAACCGACCATGACGCATCGCCGTTCTTATTCTTCACCCTAGTAGAATCACCTCGAGTCTCTCCATCTCCCCCCAGCACGGCATCTGAAGCGACTAGGCTTACAATCGCAATAACTAACAAAACACCTGATTTTAAGTACTTCATAGTTATTCTACTTCAATAAGTTGCGTTCCTTCAATCCTAACCTGAACGCGAATATTTTCATAACCAGTAAAGATTTGGGCCCCATCTGTACGCACAGTTAAGACCAAATGAATAGTTCCTCCAGGTTCAATAATCGCTTGATTTACTGGTATTTCGATATGCGAATAAGCTGGCGTGTCAGGGAAAGATCTTCCCGCTTCAATAACAGCATCTACACTAACAATGGTGCTAATAGAGTCATTCACAACGTAATCAATGTCCGCTATAACTTCAACTGGGAAAGTGCTTGTAAAATCGACGAGAAGTCTACCGTCGAACTTAGGAAAGTCCATAGGGTCTATAGTATAATTTTCTTCTAACACTACTCCATCGACGCCCATGTTGAACGGTATTTCTATTTCAAGTTCGACCTCGGGTATGTAGTCAACGTCGACATAGTCGTTTCCGAATGACACATCACCGAAAGGATTGAGCTCGACACTACCCGCCATTCGAAGAAGCTGGGGGAAGGTCTCCATAAGGTCGAAAATATTAGACCCTGGCTCTCCTAAATCGATTTCCATAACCGTTGAGTTTATGAGATCACCATCAATCCATTGGGCTCTAGGAAGGTCGTGCGCACCGTACAAAGTCGGGTGATCTACCACTGACCCATCGACTAAAAGAGTGTCAAATATCATTCTTAAATCCATCCCTATTAGATTGTCTATGCGCAATTTAGCTACCGCCCCCTCAAGGTTTAGTATAGGGTTTGGAACTGGCACTGTGTCTATTAATGAAACCTGGGTTCCATAATCAAGATTCACATTACCGAAATACCCTTTTGCCTTAGCGGCCTTCATACCATGCATCTCAATCTTAACTCCTAAACTATCGAGATTCGTGATGTAAAACACTTCCGAATTCAGAGGACTATTAATAGCCGTGAAGGATGATTGGATGATGTTATTACTCGTCCCATTTGATCCAGTCATATCAAAAATCGCCCCTGTAAGATCCACGGTTGAAGTCGCTATTCCGTTAACTCCTCCTGCCGCCGCTGGAACCTCAAGATCAATTCCTACTGGCTCACCATTCACAGTCACACTCGTAAGGAAATAACTCATATTCAGAATTCCACTAACGGTACTCTCAACTGTAAACGTCATAGTTCCCTCACCTAAAACAAGATTGCGTATGTAGGCACCAGATTCTTCTCCTAAATTTGTAACAAGCATATCACTTGTAATATCCATAAATGGATAGTCTGCAGGAACAGGGATGGCTATCGGCAGTTCATTCCCCATAGAGAATATGTTTAACAAAGTAGTATCGGGTAAAGCCGGGATATCGTCTTGAGAGAACATATCGAATGGACCTCTATAGACCAAACGTGCCGGCTCCCCTCCTTCCCCTAATTCTAAAAGCGAATCCGGGATAAGTGAAGACCACGTAATATTATCATCTATCAGTGGCAGAAATATCTCTGACTCCCAGCTTAACGCTTCCCTATCCCCGCAGCTGTGGAAAGCAATGATGACGATGAGTGCGGCAAGAACTAGTTTGGTTTTACCTAACATTTATAAATGGTTTAATAGGGGTTAATGCCAAAATTACGGATATCGCGGCGCCCCACAATGAAATAGATGTGAACTGAGGCAATATTCCGGGGCTTAATAGTAAATAGGTTGCTATTAAGACGACTGACACATAGGTCATGGTTGCTTTCATCTTAAATTTAGTGGGGACGAAGTACACTAATGCGGGAAGGGACCAAAGTAAATTACAATTCGCCCATGTGTCCGTGTGATCCGTCAAAGTCCACATTACGAGAAGCATAACTCCTAGTGCGGACGCTACGATTAACACGACAGAGCGAGCGATTTTGAACAACTTGAAATTTACGTTCGGGCTCGATTGGGGCGTCGAGGTACGGGATTTGAATCGGAGGAATGCTATAATTAATGCCAGAAGAACCATAACTATAGTAGGGACGAGACGCGCCACAGATTCAGGGGGCGCACCTGAAAGCCAAGCTCCTTCAACAATCAAGAGGTCAATCTTGTCAGCTTCGCTCGTTAAGGGTTCGCCATTTACAGTCATACTCAAAAGAGCTTTAGAAAGATCGTCTGGAATATAGGCCGAACCGCAAGGAGGCATGACATTATCGGCGCGAGAGCCTAAAACGAAATCCATACCGAAAGCCGTCCATGGAGAGCCGTCAATGTATGGGTCCAAACCATCACGAAAAGTTCTACCATCGGCAATACAATTGGTTTGGAACCCCTCGCCAAGAGCATTCTCTAACACGACAATCACTCGCGAAGCACAGTTATCTCTAAAGAATTCATATCGATACCCTGCATTCTCTTCCTGTAAATTCCACGACAGGTATTTAGCCACGCTTCTGACTTCGTCAGTAGACAGGCGTAAAATCTGTTCAAACAATCCGCGTCCTTCATCTAAATACGATTTGTTAAACATATGAAACGGAGCCGCTGTTAGAGTATAATCGAGGTGTCCCTTCAAAAATTTCATATAGAAATCATCCGAAAAAGAAAACGTCCCATAATTAAAAACCCAATCCACCACTGGCACCTCTGATGGGTCATAAATTCTGATGGCAGTATGCCCGAATGCGGAATACGTATCAGCACCGGGGCTTCCAGTCAGAACACTAACCACAGCCTCATCACTCAGGTTATCAAACCATTGAGCTTGAAGTGGCGCTTGAAGCAGCCCCATCCCCAGAAGTAACAACCCTAAAATCTTCATCACCCCCCTTCTCATTTCACTCGCCTTCCCGGAAAGCCAAACCTCATCAGGTTTATCAAACTCGACGAACAAATCCCCTCCCTCCATCTTCACTTTACGTTCCTTATCGCCAGCATTTATAGAAAAATCCGTCAAAGCCGCAGCAACTGCACCTGTTCCACACGCTTTCGTTTCAGCCTCAACTCCCCTTTCATAAGTGCGCAGACTTATCTCTCCTACCCCTCTTACAAGAACTGCATTAACATTCGAGCCATCAGGCGAATACATATCGCTATACCTCACCTTCCTACCAAACCCATCAATATCAAATTCTCTCAACTCAATTTCATCCTTTACGTAATGTAAATGATGCGGAGAACCTGTGTCGAGGAAGAAATCACCCGAAAATTCCCCTTCTAAAATACGACGGGGCTCCCCCACAGGTCGGAACTTTACAGATGGAAGCTCGTAATTTGAATTCTGTTTCACCTCGTGCAGTCCGTCACACGCTTTAAAAACCGCGCGCTCTCCGACCCACCCCTCTCGTCTCGCATATGCATATGACGCCCTCGTCCCATTCCCACAAAAAGACCTCGATCCGTCAGGATTCCTGTAATCACATCTCATGTCTACACCTAATTCCGACGACTCTCCTAATACGATTAGCCCGTCCGTATTTTCTTTCCTGCATATCTCCTCCACAACACTATCCTCTAAAGAGAATAAATCGACATCCTCACCACACCCTAAAGCGTTGATTATTATGAACGTATTACCTGTCCCCTCCCACTTTTGAAATTCGATTTGCAACTCTTCAGCCATGGCTTAAAGGTAACGTACCTTTGTTTCGATGTCGCAACACTCCTCTACTTCAATTTCAACAGACAAACTTGTAGCTGCGTATAAAACTATGCGCACCGCAAGGAGCATGTCTGACCTTTTCGAGGAGCACGCAAAACTCACTTCTAAGTACGTTCACGCGTGCTCAAACGGGCACGAGGCGATACAAGTAGCAGCAGGATCTATGTTGAAATCTCAGGACTGGCTCAGTTGCTATTACAGGGATGATAGTATGCTACTTTCTATGGGATTGAAGCCTGAGGAATTGATATTACAGCTTTTTGCAAAACGTGATGATCCGTTTTCTGGAGGCCGAACCTATTATTGCCACCCCTCATTAAACAGGCCTGATCTTCCTAAAATCCCCCACCAAAGTTCAGCAACAGGTATGCAAGCCATTCCAGCAGCTGGAGTTGCCATGGGGCTTCAATACCGAGAACAACAAAGGTTAGACAAATGGGATAAAGGAGAGGCCCCAGTCGTAATGTGCTCTCTTGGAGATGCAGCCATTACCGAAGGTGAAGTTAGCGAGGCGCTTTATATGACGGCGCTGAAGAAATTACCTATGATTTGGCTTGTCCAGGATAACGAATGGGATATCTCGGCACACGCATCAGAAATCCGGTTCGGGGATGCAACAACCATGGCAGCTGGATTCCCACCCATAGAAGTACGCAAGGTTGACGGAACAGACCTCCCGGCTTGCTTAGCATTAATGCAAGAGGTCTTTGACATCGTTAGAGAAGAACGCAGACCGTTCTTAATACATGCAACAGTTCCGCTTTTAGGACACCACACCTCAGGAGTGAGGAAGGAATTCTATAGAGACGACTTAGAAGAAGCTAGTGCTCGCGACCCTCTTCCTCGTATAGAGAACTATTTATTAGATGGCGAAATACTAGATTCCACTTCTCTCGCTTTATTAAAAGCAGAAATAGAGAACGGGGTAGTTGAATCTTTTGAGAAAGCTCGTAATGCCGAGGAACCGATTTTCACCGAACTTCTAGAACATATTTACGCTCCCACTCCGATTACCGAGGAGAAAGGTACTCGCGAACCTAAAGACGGAGAAACAACACTCATGGTCGATTGTGCGCTTCATGCGATACAAGAAATCATGACCGAATATCCCGAATCTCTCTTGTATGGACAGGACGTAGGAAAGCGACTTGGCGGAGTTTTCCGTGAAACCGCTACTCTTGGAAACAAGTTCGGAGACGACAGAGTATTCAACACACCTATCCAAGAAGCGTTCATCATCGGATCTACTGTAGGGATGTCGTGTGTGGGACTAAAGCCCATAGTTGAAGTCCAATTCGCGGACTACTTATGGCCTGGTTTAAACCAACTGTTCTCTGAGCTCAGCCGTTCATATTTCCTATCTAACGGCAAATGGCCAGTCCATTCTCTAATAAGAGTTCCTATCGGAGCATATGGATCCGGCGGACCTTATCACAGCTCATCTATAGAATCTGTTCTAGCCAACATTCGAGGAATTAAAGTAGCATATCCATCAAACGGTGCAGACTTAAAAGGACTTCTGAAATCTGCCTTCCACGACCCTAACCCGGTAGTTGTGCTTGAGCATAAAGGTCTTTATTGGTCAAAAATTCCAGGAACTGAAGCGGCCAAATGCATTGAACCTTCTGAGGATTACATCATTCCGTTCGGAAAAGCAAGAACTGTCATTAGCGCTACTGATACAGAGAACCCATGCTGTTCTATTATCACATATGGGCGTGGAGTTTATTGGGCTATAGAAGCCGCAAAAGAATATCCAGGAGTAGTTGAAATCATTGACCTCAGAACCATTGTTCCTGTCGATTTCGAGGCTATTTCCTCAAGCATCAAACGCACAAATCGCTGCTTAATTCTTTCCGAAGAATCTATTTCAAACAGTTTCGCTCAAGCCCTTTGCGGGAGAGTTGCAAAAGAATGTTTCGAGCACTTAGACGCTGCCCCTCAGACGCTTGGAAGCGTAGAGTTACCTGCCATTCCGCTTAATGAAGCGATGGAACAGGAGGTCTTGCCTAACGCTAAAAAAGTGGCTGCCGTTATTGGCACGTTGCTTGATTATTAGTCGAATATGATTAAGACTAGACACATCTTTTTTGCGCTCGCTATTAACATCTCTCTTTTGAGCTTTAACAGTCTTTCAGCCCAAACAGATCAATCTTCGGCATCATTCTCAGGAGTAATAACATACTCTTGCGAGCCCATTAAGAAGAACGGGTTCGCTCCTTTCGAAGTAATAGTCGTAACCCACAATGGTCAATTTCGCATCACCGAGAGTTCCGAATCCGGAAAATCCCAATCATTCCTACTGCTTGGCTCCGCTCAGGGATCTGTAAATCAATTCACCTTTTTCGGTACTGAAATAGCTTTAACAGGACCCCTTCCTAAAGCGACTCTCGACTCTCCTTCTAACCCCGAAATCGGAATATCCTCGACCCCTCAAATCATTGCCGGTACTTCGTGTATTCCTTGTGGTGGAAATAACTGGTGCGCCCCCTCTTTAGGTCTCGCCCCAGCAGGATGGCCGGGCTCGAGCCTCCCTTTAAAGGCGACCATCATCTATGGCGAAGTCTCGTACATGATCATCGCTACGTCAGTTCTTCAGCTCGACCCGAAGGAATTTCGACGAAACGCCACCTACGGCGACTCGTTCATTATCGACAAAGACAGAACCATTGTCGATGCGAAGGGATTCGTAGAGCTATTTCAGCTCACTCCCCCAACTGACGCGATACGCTATTAAGCACGTTTCAGCTTTCGAACCTTAGAACGAGAGCTCAAATTGAATACGACCCATATAAGTAGCGTCCCCGCCTCCCTCTTGAATCATAGAGAAGTCTGACTGCACCTTTAGATTGTGGCCGTCCAGGTATTTCGACACACCTAAAGTGTACATCGAAATATCATCCTCGCCGATAACAACCTCATGCGTAATCGACGTAAACCTTGCCGACACCTCACAGTTACTCATAAACAAATACCCCGCCTGCACATTCGCTCCAGAGCCAGTATAAAAATACTCTACTCCGTCTACGGGTGTATAAACAACTGGACCTCCTTTAGCTGACTTGACAGCATACTCAGCCATAACCGATAGACCTTGATACTTAAACATCATATCAGCAAATACGGTACTTAAAGTCCTCGTGCTGAATAAGAAACTCCCTGTATTACCTCTCTGCCTAGAAGCGTTATCGTTATAGTCATAAGTGACACCTAGAGACAACTTCGGGTTCTCTTCTCTTTTAAGATCGGCCCCGAAATAATCGCCTTTTCCGGCAAATGCACCGAACGGCAGCAGCTCAACCCTCCCCGTATAATCAAAACCTCCGTAGTTCCCTGTCGTAATATTCCTGCCTTCTCCTTGAGAAATAGAAACCGCAGCTTCCCCTATCATTCCACCTAATTCAAAATTATGATGTATCTGAATCCCCATGTCTCTATCGATATTGTACTTAGAATTAAGGAGCGATCTATCTACAAACTGAAGCTTCGCTGAGCTCATTACACGCTCTCTATTTCCTGGAAGCTTCGTCTGTCCAAACCACAGCTGAGTTTTCGGCCCCATATTATACATGACTACTGCATCCAGTATCATTCTTGCGGAGTTGTTCGTCTCAGGAATAGGACTTCCGTGATCTCTATTAGTCAACCCTAGCTCTAACTTGTAAGAAAACTTGGGATTGATAGCTACACCTTGAAACTTAAGTCTTGCACGTCTAACGAGGATATTAGTTTCGAATTCATCACCTGTCATCTCAACAGAAGCAAGACTTTGTATTCTACCACTAAACTTCATCGTTGATGAACCCGCCAAGTTTTGCGCTGCCGCACTATTGACGTAGCAAAAAGAACAAACTGCTGCAATAGAAAGTAAAAATTTATTCATCTTAACAATTAATCGTGGTGCAAAGAAACGCTCAAAATTTACACCTAATGTTAAGTGTACGTTATATTCATCTTATCGTATCCCCAGATACTTATGGGTCTGAATGCTTAGTGACCAAACCGCACCCTTCTGGGTCTTCAAAAAGTCCAACATCATATCCGTCACCTTCTCCTTCCTACTCCATTCTGGCTGAAGATAAAGGAGGGTGCTCTCTCCCACTTTCATCGCATGCTCCTGCGACCAAGTCAAATCTTGCTTATTTACCACAACGACCTTTAACTCATCCGCTCTTGCGTAACTCTCTTCTAGACACGCCTTAAATCTCTTAGGAGAAAGCGTAATCCAATCAAACTCTCCTCTTATCGAATACGCCCCTGAAGTTTCTAAATGAACCCTCAGACCCGCCGACTTCAACTCCGAGGTAAGCGCATGAAGATCATACATACAAGGCTCACCACCAGTTATTACGACCATCGAGATCTTACTCTCCACAGCTCCTTTTACGATCTCCTCCACCGAAACCTCTTCATGATCACCAGCCTCCCAACTTTCTTTCACATCGCACCAAGAACAGCCTACATCACAACCTGCAAGCCTTATGAAATATGCCTGAACACCTGAATATCTCCCCTCACCCTGAAGTGACGGAAAAACTTCCATAATGGGATATTTCGTTTCTAAAGACATTAATTCACTACGCTAATTCACCGTCTAAATCGAAAGCAGTAGCTCCAGTGATTTTCACCTTCACGAAATCACCGACTCTTAAATGCAAATCATCAGCTACAGGAATACGAACCTCGTTATCTACATCAGGTGAATCATACTCCGTCCTCCCAAGCCAAAACCCACCTTCACACCTATCAATCATCACCTTAAAAACCTTACCTATATGCCTAAGGTTTAATTCCTCTGAAATGCCCGCTTGAAGCTCCATCACTTCATCAACCCTTTTCTTCTTTACCTCCTCTGGCACATCGTCCTCCAAATTGTATGCGTGAGTGTTTTCTTCGTGAGAATAAGTAAAACACCCGAGTCTCTCGAACTTCATTCTCCCGATCCAATCTAGCAAGTTTGCGTGATCGTCTTCAGTTTCTCCAGGAAATCCGACAATAAGCGTCGTACGAATAGCAATCCCAGGCACTCTAGCTCGGATATCGGCAAGAAGTGATTCAGTTTTCTCCTGAGTTATTCCTCGACGCATTGATTTCAAGATGGAATCACTCGCGTGCTGAAGTGGCATATCTAAATAATCACACACCTTCTTCGACTCCGCCATAACATCAATTACGTCCATAGGAAACCCCGATGGGAACGCATAATGAAGACGTATCCAGTCTATCCCTTCTACCCCCTCTAACGCTCTAACTAACTCCGCTAATCGACGCTCTTTATAAATATCAAGCCCGTAATAAGTCAGATCCTGAGCAATTAAAATCAGCTCCCTAACTCCTTGATTAGCAAGAGCCTCAGCCGACTTAACTAAATCTTCAATTGGAGTCGAAACATGCTTCCCTCTCATAAGTGGAATCGCACAAAAAGCACACGGTCTATCACACCCCTCAGCGATCTTCAAATAGGCATAATGAGCTGGCGTCGTAAGCAACCTCTCTCCCACAAGCTCCTTTTTATAATCAGCCCTCAACGTCTTTAAAAGTCTCGGCAAATCCCTAGTACCAAACCAAGCATCCACTTCCGGTATCCCCTCAGACAACTCCTCCTCATATCTCTGAGACAGACATCCCGTAACGTAAACCTTCTCTACCGCTCCCTCTTTCTTTGCCTGAGCAAATCGTAAAATAGTGTCAATACTCTCTTGCTTCGCTGATTCGATAAATCCGCACGTATTAATTACCACGATTCCGAAGTCATCTACCCGTGACTCGTGCTCGACATCGAAGTCATTTGCACGAAGTTGAGCCATTAATTGCTCCGAGTCGTACATGTTTTTCGCACACCCTAGAGTTACAACGTTTACTTTACGTGGGTTTGAAGATCTTGCTCTCATAAGTAAATACTTGAGTTATTTTTCATCTAGAGATTCCGGAAGAAGCGAGTCTATAAAGTCGAGTGGATGAAAATCCTGAAGATCCTCCATTTTCTCTCCTACTCCGATGTATCGAACTGGAATCTTTACTTGATCGCAAACAGCTATAACGGCACCGCCTTTAGCTGTCCCGTCAAGCTTAGTCACGATAAGACCGGTAATATCTGTGGCTTGAGCGAATTGGGTGGCTTGAACAAGCGCGTTTTGGCCTGTAGAACCATCAATAACGAGCCAAACCTCATGAGGAGCGTCCGAAACAATCTTATCCATCACCCTCTTAATCTTCGTCAACTCCGCCATCAAGCCTACTTTATTGTGCAAGCGGCCGGCCGTGTCAATGATTACCACATCTGCTCCCTGTGCTTTCGCTGACTCTAGAGTATCGAACGCTACAGCAGCTGGGTCGGCTCCCATACCTTGCGAAATCACAGGGACTCCGACTCTTTCAGCCCAAATAGTTAATTGTTCCACCGCAGCAGCTCTGAAAGTATCCGCCGCACCTAAAACGACCTTCTTCCCTTCCGACTTATACCTATGAGCAAGCTTCCCTATGCTTGTAGTCTTTCCCACTCCATTCACACCTACAACTAGAATAACAGCGGGGCCTTCTGCCGGCTTTACGCTTTCTACAGAAAAGGGTGGGTGGTTCGTGAGAGCAGATTCAATATCGTCTCCTACAAGGAGATAAGCGATTTCTTCGCGGAGCATCTTAACAAGCTCGTTTTGGTCTACATATGCTTCCCAAACAGCTCTCTTCCTCAATCTCTCAATAATCCTTTCCGTGGTATCTACTCCTACGTCTGACATCATCAGCGCCTCCTCTAAATCTTCAAGGAGATCATCATTAATTTTTCTTTTCCCGGTAAAAACACGTGCGATACGACTAAACACACTGCGCTTTGATTTCTCAAGCCCAGCGTCCAATGAAGCTTTTTTCTCAACCTGATCCTCAGATTGCGGCTTCTCTTTTCCGAATAATCGTTTAAAAAAACTCATACTTACCTTTTTTACAAAAAAAAGGCCGGCTCGATTAAGAGCCAGCCAAAGTCAATAAAGCATGGCTACTGCCATAGGAAAGATTACTTCGCGAAGAAGTCCTTTACCTTATCGTTGTGAACGATTAACTCTACAAATGAATATGCACCTGATTGCTCACTGCGCACCATCTTGATCACTTTCGTGTGTTGCTTTCCTCCACCTTTCTGGAGTGACGCTACTACTTTCTTAGCCATAGTCTTACAGTTTCAGGGTTACTTAATCTCTTTATGAACTGTGTACTTGCGTAACACAGGGTTGAACTTCTTGAGTTCCATACGATCAGGCGTGTTCTTCCTGTTCTTTGTTGTCACATAACGTGACGTACCTGGACGGCCTGAGTCTTTATGCTCAGTACACTCTAGGATTACTTGTACACGGTTGCCTTTCTTGGCCATAGCTTCGAGAATTGGAGGGCAAAGATAGTCAAACTTTCCTTTAAAAACCAACGATTCACCAACCTCTTGATTTGAACACTAAAACGTGAACAAGGAGAGCGCAATGTACTACGCAGACAGACTTTACCGTTTAATTTTACAGATTAGCACCATGCGCACATTATTTTCCTCCTCAACAAACAAGAGCAAGCCAGCTCGAAACGTCCGAAAAGTAGCGAGTTCGAAAGATTCTACAAAAAAGGCTTTCAAGTCTTCCCGCAAAAAATCAAATATTGATATTGAAAAATCAACGGTTTCATTTTTTGAATACTGGGAAGATGAAAGGGTGAGGTCTACCATAGGGCTTCTCACCCTAGGAACTGCCATTTTTCTGTTATTGAGTTCTGTTTCCGCCATTTTCACTGGTGTTTATGACATCATTTTAATTAAAGCAGAAACCCCAACCCTACCCGCCCACAATCTTGGGGGAAAGCTTGGCGCGTTAGTGGGGCATTACTTAGTGAGAGGAACTTTTGGGTTTGGTTTTCTAGCTGTTCCATTTATTCTAACACTGCTCGGGTGGAAAGCTCTCACGGGAAGAATATTACTTCCTATCTGGAAGTCAATAAGCTGGTCATTGCTAGCAATGATTACCCTCCCTTGGATTACTGCTTTCTTCTTCCATGAAGCAATGGATGAATCTCTTGAAATCAACCTTTTTGTAGGAGACCACATAGTGGGACTTGGCTCTGTTTATCTTCTTAAACTTACCCTAATGTATTTCGGGCATTTAGGAACAGGAATACTCATAAGTGTTTTTGCATTAATAACTTTATATCAATTTGCTCCCAAATGGCATGAGAACATTAAATCCGATAAAATTCGATCATTCTTTAATTGGGCTTCTTTTTTCTCAAAACGAATTGATGAGGATGGGGATGATATAGCTGAAACGTCTTCTGAAACTACTCAGCAGCCGCAATCGCAGCCGCAGCCACGAAACACATTTATTAATCCAAACAGCAAACTTGATGATATCGTAGACGATCTTTTGTCGGATGCTGATGACAAACCCGAATCGGAGGACAAAACTGAAATAAAGAGTCCTGAACTTTCAGTAAAAGAAAAAATCGAAGACCCCGAAATTAAACTGGAAATAAAGGAAACGGGAGAGGAAGAATCGCTAAGTAAGGGTGAGGTGAACGAGTTAACGCAGGAGTTTGGAGAGTATGACCCATCACTAGAATTAGGATCTTATAAGATGCCAGGCCTAGAGCATTTAGCAAATCATGGAGATGGGAAAAATAAGGTTAGCGACGAAGAGTTAGCTGTGAATAAGGATAAAATTCTCGCCACTCTTGCAAACTTTAAAATTGCTGTAGATAAGATTTCTGCAGAAGTAGGACCTACCGTTACACTTTACGAAATTATCCCTGCTCCCGGAATTAGAATCTCGAAGATTAAGAATCTTGAGGATGACATCGCTTTGAGTCTTGCCGCTCTAGGAATCAGAATCATTGCCCCTATCCCGGGACGTGGTACTATCGGTATCGAAGTGCCGAACTCGAAACCTGACGTTGTAAGTATGCAGACTCTAATTGCGTCTGAGAAATTCCAAAACTGTGATTATGAACTGCCTATTGCTTTAGGTAAGACCATATCAAACGAGACTCACATCTTCGACTTGGCAAAAATGCCCCACTTATTAATGGCGGGAGCAACAGGTCAGGGTAAGTCGGTGGGACTTAACGCTATGCTAGTGAGTTTGCTTTATAGAAAGCACCCGAGCGCTTTGAAGTTTGTCCTAGTAGATCCTAAGAAAGTGGAGTTATCTGTTTATAACCAAATCTCAAGGCATTACCTGGCTCAATTGCCCGGTTCTGAAGATGCAATCATAACGGATACGGATAAGGTAGTGGCAACTTTGAATTCGCTTTGCAAGGAGATGGATCAGCGCTATGACCTCTTGAAGGACGCGCATTGCAGAAATTTGAAGGAATACAATCAGAAGTTCATCAACAGAAAGATTATTCCAGAAACGTGTAAGGATCTTCATCCAGAGAGAGGGCACCACTTCCTTCCTTATATCGTCCTTGTTATAGATGAATTCGCCGACTTGATAATGACTGCAGGGAAAGAAATTGAAACGCCTATTGCTCGTCTTGCGCAGCTCGCTCGTGCAATCGGGATTCATTTGATCATCGCAACTCAACGCCCGTCTGTAAACATCATCACAGGAACTATAAAAGCGAATTTCCCGGCTCGTGTGGCTTTCCGTGTGACTTCGAAGATTGATTCCCGCACCATCCTCGATGCTGGGGGGGCTGATCAGCTCATAGGTCGTGGTGACATGCTTATGAGTACAGGTAATGACCTTATCCGCTTACAATGTGGATTCGTGGACACGCCTGAGGTGGAAGCTATTTGCAATCATATAGGAGGCCAAAGAGGTTTTCCTGAAGTTTTCGAACTTCCAGAATTTACGGTTGAAGGCGTAGCAGATCGTGGTGCAACATCAATAGATGAGCGTGACGAGCTATTTGACGAGGCGGCACATATTATTGTGATGCACCAACAAGGCTCGACTTCTCTCCTTCAACGAAAACTTAAGCTAGGATACAATAGAGCGGGCCGCCTAGTCGATCAATTGGAGGACGCCGGGATTATCGGACCTTTCGAAGGATCTAAAGCGAGGAAGGTATTAATTCCGGACGCAGTAAGTTTGGAACAACTTTTGCGTAGACCATTTGAGGGCGAGGTTTAATTCTTTCAAAATTTAAAAATGACACGTACTTTATTTTTCACTTTACTATCAATTTCGTTCGTAATTAACGGATATTCACAAGACTCTGACGCACTATTATTAAAATTAAGTGAGCGGGCTAAGACATTCGAAAACATCGAAGCTACTTATTCGTCAAAGATGGTGGACCTTAAAAACGATTTCGAGGAAACGATGTCGGGGAAAATCTATATCGAAGGTGATAAGTTCAACCTAAATCTAGGGGAATTCGTGATTATTTCGGACGGCATTACGGTTTGGACTTACGAACCCGAGTCAAACGACTGCTACATCGACGACGCAGATATGCTTATCGATGAAGGAATGGATCCATCTCGAATCTTCACAATATGGGAGGACGAATTCAATAGCGAATGGAAAGGCCGTGAAATGGTCGGCGACCGCGACTGCGTCCAAATCAACCTCTACCCTATCGACGGCGACGAGAAGCCCTACCACACTCTCAAGATGTATATAGACGATGTTAAGCTCGAAATAGTACGCTTAGTAGTAAAAGGGCGTGAGGGGATGGATACGGACTACTTAATCGAGAGATTCAATACCGGAGTTACTTTGCCTAATTCGAGCTTCGACTTCGACGAGTCTAAGTATCCCGGCGCGTTGATGATAGACAATCGTATTTGATTTATCGCCTGATAAAGAACCCCTCGTCGTCGAGTTCGGGCAATACGAACTCTGGAAGAATCGGTACAGTATCGGTGTCACACCATTGACCATGGTGGAATGTCGATAGATCCCACGCTTTATTCACGTAGCCCGAGAAAGTATCTACTGACTGCCAATCGTATTTGGTCGATAATTGAGCGGGTAGGATAGAAAAATCTAGGTCGCCCAATTCCTTTTGCATCTTTCTTAAAAAGGCATCGAGGAATGCATCGTGCGCTCGGAGGGAATATTTCGAAGGATCCGACTTATACATCTTTCGGAATACCTTAATCGCGGCGATAGAAGAAGAATCGTTCCAAACTATAACTTCACTTACAGGGATTGTAGTGCGAGATCTCTCTAAGAATTTCACATCAATAAAGCCCAAATCTTGAAGTTCAGGATGAGAGTAAACATAGATCTCGGTAGAATCATTGATTTGGACAGCCATTTGAAGATTCGAAAGCATAGATCTTGCAGATCTTCCCGCTACTGTAACAACAACATTTCGCTCGTAGAAATTGATCTTCTCAGAAAGAGACCCAACAGAATGTTTCGAACCGTGCACTGTATCGAACATCAAGGTAATTGTAGAGTCCTTCAGATTAGATAAAGAGAAAAGCTGACTAGAAAGCTTATCCATAAAACGAGTTTCTAAATCTAGATCTACCCCATCCGTCATCACGAAAATAATATGATCGTTACTGTGATTTTTAGCAATATCAACGGCAAGTATGTCAACGGCAAACTTCTCTGAAGGGATAATGGATCTTATTGCATCAGACCCCTTAAGGATACTCTCGTTTACTGGGGTAAGAAGTACGTGATCTGCACCTGAACGCTCAATAATTCTTAAGCTTTTTGTCAAAGAACTCATCTGAAGAGGACCTAATACTACATCTGAGCCATTAATATCTGAGACGTCCCAAGTTACATTTCCTATAGTGTCTGGTACTTCATCTAAAAAAGTCAGATCTATCAAATATCCTTCCTTTCTTAGTCGTTCTGCACCCCAACGTACCCCCATCATATTCTCCATAGCTATTTCACGCATCCTTTCCTCGCGTTTAGAGGCTGGATGAAGCTCATCGTTAACAGAATTACTAAAAAACGGGAGAATAGCTACCGCCTGAAAATCCACAAGGGACGTTTGGGAAGTACTGTCTAAAGAGTTGAGATCTTGTGTAGGAAACTGTGCTTGGGTATGCGCTGATACAAGCCATAACGACAACAGAGCGATAGCATTTAGTGCGAAAGCACTAGACGTAAAAGCAATCGAATAGGAATATCTTTTTATGAAGGACATACTAGTATTTGGCTTTACTCCCATTCGATGGTTGCTGGTGGTTTAGAGCTAATATCGTACACAACTCTATTAACTCCCCTAACTTTATTAATGATATCGTTTGAAACCTTTGCAAGGAAGTCGTACGGCAGATGAGACCAGTCGGCTGTCATCCCATCCGTACTGGTCACAGCACGAAGCGCTACAGTATTTTCATAGGTACGCTCGTCACCCATCACGCCCACGGATTGGACAGGTAGGAGCATCGCTCCTGCTTGCCAAACGGAGTCGTATAGGCCGGCCTCGCGAAGTCCGTTAATGAAAATAAAGTCGACTTCTTGAAGGACTCTCACTTTTTCTGGAGTCACATCGCCAAGGATACGTATTCCGAGGCCGGGACCGGGGAATGGGTGGCGTGCGAGAATACGTGGCTTAATGTTTAATGCCTTGCCTACCCGACGAACTTCGTCTTTGAAAATCGAGCGCAAGGGCTCGACAACTTTGAGAGTCATATAATCGGGTAGTCCACCCACGTTGTGGTGACTCTTTATTGTAGCGGAAGGTCCGCCCGTTGCGCTCACCGATTCTATAACGTCCGGATAAATGGTGCCTTGACCTAGCCACTTCGCTCCCTCTACTGCTTTAGAAGCCTCGTCAAATACCTCAACGAAAACTCTACCTATTGCTTTACGCTTTAACTCAGGATCACTCAACCCCTTCAAAGCCTCCATAAACTGATCTCCTGCCCTCACCCCTCGAACATTCAACCCCATATGCTCGTAATCATCTAAAACCTGATCGAACTCCCCCTTCCTCAATAGACCGTTATCTACGAAAATGCAGTGAAGCTTATCTCCGATAGCACGATGAAGAAGCTCAGCAGCTACAGTCGAATCTACACCACCAGAAAGGCCGAGGATGACGTGTTCGTCAGAACCGATTTGGTCTTTAAGTTCAGAAATGGTCGCATCTGCGAAGTTGTCAGGAGTCCACTCACCTGTACATCCACAAATGTCTATGATGAAATTCTTAATAAGAACAGGCCCCTCTGTGCTATGAAAAACCTCCGGGTGGAACTGAATCCCCCACACCTTTTCATTAACATCCCTAAACCCAGCAAATTTCACATCGCTGGTGCTACAGAGAGTTTCATACCCATCGCCTAAACCTAATATGGTGTCACCGTGACTCATCCACACCTGACTTCCAAGAGTCATGCCATTAAGAAGCTCATCCTCGGTATTCACCTCACTAAGATTCGCACGGCCGTATTCTCTTGTATCACTCGCCTCAACGCTACCGCCATTTTTCAAAGCCAAATATTGCGCTCCATAGCAAACCCCTAAAAGAGGAACTTTTCCGATAATCGCTTCAACATCAGGTTGCGGAGCGTCGACATCTCTTACACTATATGGGCTACCCGAAAGAATTACACCTTTACATCCTTCGGGAATACCCGTGAATTTATTCCAAGGAATAATCTCAGAATAGACATTTATCTCCCTTACTCTCCTCGCAATCAATTGAGTATACTGCGAGCCAAAATCTAGTATTAAGATATTTTCAGCACTAGGACGAAGTTCAGACATATCGAAAATTTGAAAGTACAATTAGCCGTCGCGAAGTTAGCTATTCAACTCTTTCTGATTACGACTGAAAAGACGCTAATTTTGCATTGTTTTCACACATTTACTCATGCTATATCCACATCTGTCTTCAAAGCGCATTATTCTAGCTTCTAAAAGCC
This sequence comes from Flavobacteriales bacterium, assembly GCA_015663855.1. Classification (GTDB taxonomy): domain Bacteria; phylum Bacteroidota; class Bacteroidia; order Flavobacteriales_D; family Sanyastnellaceae; genus UBA974. The sequence goes on from DQRJ01000006.1 coordinate 21,762, forward strand.
CTAGAAGACTAGAACTAGTTAGAGGTTTGGAACTAAATCCTGTTGTGATGGTGAGAGATGTTGATGAAAGCTATCCTGTTGGAATCACAGGCGAAGAAGTTGCGGAATATGTTACTAAAGCAAAAGCAGAGGGATATAGCGATTTAATAGGAGAAGACGATATTCTAATCACTGGTGATACCGTAGTTATCTTAGACAATCAAATCCTTGAAAAACCTGCGAACAATGATGAAGCCGTTTCTATGCTCAAGCGTCTTAGCGGAAGGTCTCACATTGTAGCTTCAGGAATAGCTGTTTCTACATTAGAAAACGGAGAAATAAATACGATTTGCGAAGTAGATACATGCGAAGTTCACTTTGAGGAACTTTCTGACAAGATGATCCGCCACTACATAGAAATCTACAAACCATTTGATAAAGCGGGCAGTTACGGCGTGCAAGACCTCATCGGGTATGTAGGAGTAAAGGAAATCAAGGGGTCGTTTTACACCGTTATGGGGCTCCCTGTTCACATTCTTCACAGAATGCTTGAGTCCTTATGAAATAGAAATAAGTCCTATTATAATTCTTTTATATTTTAAAAGAAATTCACTTCACCTGTCTCGACAGAGTACATCCCTCCTACAAAAAGAACTTCTTTTGACAGTTCCAATTCTTGCAAAATAGGACTCTTTTTTCTGATTAAATTCTTCATTACATCCACATTTGTTTCAGCAACACGGTTGACGAATGACAAGTTTTTAGAGGTCCTATCACCCTGCTCAACGACTTTATTAATCGATGGTTTTATCTTATCTAATAAGCCCGTCAATTCACCTAAGTTGACATCATCACAGGCTCCTTTAATAGCTCCACAACTAGTATGTCCCAATACCAAAACCAACTTTGCTCCAGCAACTTTACACGAAAATTCTAAACTGCCTATAACATCTGAATTAACAACGTTTCCTGCCACTCTAATACAGAAAACATCCCCTATTCCTTGGTCAAAAATGATTTCTGTTGGCACTCTTGAATCTATGCAACTTAATATAACGGCATACGGGAATTGCCCTCTTGCAGTTTCTTCAATTTGTTTTGCAAAATCCCTAGAGACAAAATCTTTTTCAATAAAACGCCTGTTTCCAGATTTGAGTATCTCTAATACATCCTCTGGAGTTAAATACGACCTAGAATCTTTTGTCTGTGTGATCATTTCTCATTCTTTACATTCTATAAGCCACCTTCGCTATTTTCACTTTAAGTAACTCTTCTGCGATTTGTAATATCCCATCTTTATCCGATGATAAATTTTGTTTAAGCCAAACTTCACAATCACTAAATGAATCGAAAACATGCATTTCTGGTACTAGAATTGGAATTACTCCGATACTAGTCAACATATCATGTGGTTGTATCTGCAAAGCAGCAAATACAACGACAATATTGTCCCGCTGTAAGTCCAAGATAGCTTCTTCGAGTGCATAAAGTCCCGATTGATCTATATATGGCACTTCATCCATTCTGATTATCAGAACCTGTATATCACTTTTCAATTCTTGAATGAGCTCTTGAAACCTAAATGTAAATCCAAAGAATAATGGACCGTATAAATGCTTAATAAATATTTTATTTTTATATTTTTTGTATGCCCCCCCCTCGTCATCCCACGTTTCTTCTCCATCAAAACTGCTCATCGCTTTAAGTGAAGAACCTCTCTCAACTAAATCACTAGATTTTTTCATGAAAAGCACACAAGCCAAAACCACACCGACACCTACTGCATGTAAAAGGTTGCCAAAAACTGTGATCAGTAATACGATTAATAAAACAGCGGCATCAGCTTTCGGGACTCTTATAAGATGCCTCAAACCTTTATAATCTATAATCCCTAGCCCCACAGTAATCAAAATTCCCGCTAGCACACTTAATGGGATGAATGCTGCAAACTTACCTAGCCCAAATAAAATTGCAGCTAGAAGAAGTCCATGTATTACCCCCGACAAACGAGTTGTACCTCCGGCATTTACATTAACAACCGTTCTCATAGTTGCACCTGCTCCTGGGAGCCCTCCTACTAATGATGCCGCTATATTTCCTATCCCTTGACCTATCAACTCTTTATTACTGTCATGCTTAGTTTTCGTGATGTTATCCGCAATAACCGAAGTTAATAGAGAGTCTATAGCGCCTAATGCTGACAACATAACAGCAAACTCAATTATAATCCAATACATTGCTGGATCGACATGGAATATAGTGCTGAACTTTAACTCCGGTATCCCTATCGGAATCTCTCCAATAGTAGGAACATTTAATCCAAGTACGTAGGAGAGAGTACTTACAACAAGTAAAGCGACTAATGCACTAGGGATTGACTTTGTGATTTTAGGGAATAAATAAATTATCGCTATTGTCAAGGCGCCTAACCCTAAAGCATTGAAATTAATTTGTGAGAGTGGCTCATTAAGGTTTAAAAAGATGTGTACGGTATTATTTGCGGATGGATGACCTAAAAATGGATAGATTTGGAATAGAATAATGATCACACCGATACCACTCATGAATCCAGAGAGTACAGGGTATGGAATATACTTTATGTACTTTCCTATCTTTAATAGCCCGTAAAGGATTTGAAAACCACCTGCTAGAATAAATGATGCAATTATTATTCCCATCCCCGCTTGTAGACTTCCTGAGACTTCAATAGCTGTGGCAACTACCATTGCAGAGATAACAGTCATAGGCCCAGTAGGCCCACTAACTTGTGTTGAAGTACCACCAAACACCGCTGCAAAGATTCCTAATACCATTGCCCCATACAATCCCGCGATAGCTCCCATGCCCGATTGAACTCCGAAAGCCAAGGCTAAGGGAAGCGCAACAATACCAGCAGTTAACCCGCCGAAAATATCACCTTTCAAATCTTTAAAATCAAAAATTTTATTCATGTCCCTTATTTCTTAATTGTACCCAAAACCATTCCTATAAAGAAATCCATAATACTACACTCACAACTCGTTGTACTATTCTCTTCTAGACAGCAAACACCTCATCGGCATTATCTGCATCTACACCCTTAATAAAATAGTGATTTCTGAATCCTCAAGTCAGACGAATCTGGGCTCTTTATAAATAAGCCCTCATTGACTTTTATCGTTATTTGACTTGATAACTATTTCAACGCGAAGCGCTAATATAATAGTATTACTATCAATATCTAAATGATTCATATCGGCTTAGGCATTAAACTCGTTTAAAAACACAGAACACGAAGTTCTGAGTCGAATTAAACGGAGTGATATGCACTGTATCCATTGTCTTGACAAGTTTGAATCCTTTTCTAAATACTTTTTCAAGAGATTTGGCGGAGTACTGAACAATATCCAAATTGCTGCATCTTTTAGGGCCTGAAAGTGAAAAGGTTGAAATAATTATATAACCACCCATTTTTGTAGAATCCATCGCCCACTTTGCATACCTCTCAACATCATCAGGGTTTGTAAGAAAATGGAAAGCCGCTCTATCGTGAATAAGCTCATACTCGTTATATGACTCATAATCAAGGATATCAGACACAACCCAAGTAACTCGGCTTGCGAGGCTACCCATTTTTTTCTTTGTCCGGTTGAGAGCACTGCTGCTAATATCAAGAACGGTTAGGTTTGAAAAGCCTAATCCCGTTAATTCAAAAATCAAATTAGAATTTCCACCTCCAACATCAATTACAGAATCATTTAACCCCAGCCTAAGCTCTTCAATCAATTGTAATGACGTTACGGGCGTATCCTGATACCACCCCACTTCGTTATCTCCTTTGGTGTTATATACGTTATCCCAGTGTGTTTTACTTCCGTTATCTCCCATTAGTGCGGTTATTTATACCAAATCAGGTTTATAAAAATACACCACTAGTATTAAAGTAACTTAATGACATGTGAATTCGGATGTGTTTCCGTTAGATAGCCGATAACTTCCGCGGAAAGGCCACTAGAAGTAAGGATTGACTTGACTTCATCTACGCTCGAATCGTTAGCTACGGAAACGAGAAGTCCTCCACTGGTTTGTGGATCGCAGAGTAGGTCGCGAGTGAAACCCTCAGGAATATCGAGGTACTTTCCGTAGCTCTCGAAATTACGGCGCGCACCTCCGGGAACGCAACCCTGAGCGTGGTATGACTCGAGGGCTTTTCGATCTAAAGTAGGGACAGCATCGAAATCGATAACGGCGCCGGTACCTGAACCCTGACAGAGCTCAAGTAAGTGCCCCATCAACCCAAACCCCGTTACATCAGTCATAGCGTGAACGCCCTTAATCTCGGATAGTCGAGCTCCGACAATATTAAGCCTAGTCATGGATTCTATTGCTGAAGCGATATGCTCTTTAGAAACGAGCCCTTTCTTCTCTGCCGTTGTTACCATTCCTACACCGAGGGGTTTGGTCAGAAAAAGAACATCGCCCACATGAGCTGTAGCGTTTTCCTTCAGGTTAGCGAGCGAGACCCTACCAGTTACAGCCAGTCCGAAAATAGGCTCAGGAGAATCAATACTGTGCCCTCCCGCAAGTGGAATACCCGCCTCAGCACAAACAGTCCTCCCTCCCTCTAGCACGGCCCCAGCAACCTCAGGATCTAACTTATTTATCGGCCACCCAAGGATAGCAATCGCCATAAGGGGAGTACCTCCCATGGCATATATGTCAGATATAGCATTTGCAGCAGCTATCCTCCCAAAAGTATGAGGATCATCAACAATAGGCATAAAAAAGTCCGTCGTACTAACGATACCAGTACCATCACCTAAATCCACTACCGCAGCATCGTCCTTAGTATCGTTCCCCACCACTAAATCCGGATATACCGTGTCGCGATTCATGCAAGACAACATAGAATTAAGAACACCCGGAGCTATTTTACAACCGCATCCAGCTCCATGAGAGTACTGTGTAAGACGAATTATTTCAGACATGGAAAATTAGTTAGAAAATTACTTAAATGCGAAGCACACTCAGTGGGGGTAAGGTTGCGACAATCAACATCCGTTCTAAGGGTTTCGTTACGTTTTGTCAATCCGTGAGCATAGGTTTTATCGTAGTAGACCAAAGCAATCCGAGCTGCCGTCGCTAAGTCACTATTCTCCAAAGCCTTTTGAGCTTCCTTCACATTATCACCACCCAATTTCTGAGCAATATTATTAAAAGCAGTAGCTAATAAATCGATATCGATCTCACCATACATCTGCACCAGATGTTTAACTCGATCGTCATCAGTTCTTTGCATCTCAAAACATCGAGACGCAATAAGCTGAGTGAAAATAGGTTCAGGCATATCAACCATCCCGATAGTTCGACTCTCGTTCTCAATCCAAATGGGTCTAGTTCTAGCTGGGTTTCTTTCGTTCCAAGCATTAAGCTCTCGCAACTTGAAATAAAGGTCATTCGAAAATTGTTGAGTCGATGGTTGTTGAATTTTCTCTAGATTCCCGAATGCGGACCCGAAATGCTTTGCCATACCCTCCAAATCAATCACAGACTCTCCATCGATTTTCTCCAGTTCAAGTAGAGTGTCCGTTTTCGACGATCCGGTCAATCCACCCAGAACCGCAAAATCAATTTTCTTATCGAACTGCGATCTCGCATACGATCTAAATCCCTTGTATCCATCCTCTAAAACGACAGCAGGAATTCCAGCCGTCCTCAAAAGCCAAGCCACCGATTCCGACCTCATGCCTCCTCTCCAACAATGAATAAGTAATGAATTACGCCCTGGCGTACCATCCTCTGAAACTTGAGACTCGAATAATGCTCGGCCATACTTTGCCATCTCAGCCATTTTCGGTCCTATTATTTCTAGGCCGAGATCCACTGCTTTTTCACGAGACTTTTGCTTATATAACGTACCGATTCTAGCTCTCTCGTCATCCGAAAACAAAGGCCAAGACCGAGCTCCAGTGATATGTCCATCTGCAAATTCCCTAGGACTTCTAACGTCCAAAATCACGCCACCTCTATCCGCTTCCAGGAGGAATTCATCGGGAGAGAGTGTACGTGCAGGGATGACCATTAAGAAACTGTTTACTTGCTTTTAGGACAGCAAAGTTACGGCATGAAAAACGCGTCACAGTATATGGGACGCGCTTCATGATTAGAAAGACCTGTTCAATGTCAATCTTAGGGTTTCATTCTTCTTGGTAAACTTTAACAACCACCTCAGGTGGTGAATTTGGTTCTTCGGCAACAGCAACAGTAGTTTCATCAGAAGATGCACTTCCGTATGCGTCTGATACTGTTAATTTAAAGGTATATTCTCCTGGGTCAGCAATAAACGTAGCAGTATTGCCGTCTGAACCTTCTTCATATTCAAGGTAGACATCGCTTCCTGATATTTGGGTCCAAGAGTAAGAAATGGAATCACCCTCCACATCGTATGAATCGCTTCCGTCTAATGACACAAGAATATCTGTGGTATTAGCATCACGATCGTGGGGAATGGTAAATCTGATTTTTGCAGCTTCTATTTGTTCTGCTTCTTCAACAGCGGCGGCTTCTACAGCGGCGGCTTCTGAGGCTTCATCGTTTGCGGCGTAAAGCTCAAGTTGCTCCATCTTTAGGTAGCCTAATGCAGCTACACTGGCGACGAGCAACACTATGGTTGCGTAGCGTTCCATGGGAAAGGGGTTAATTCTTTTTCGAAGACGATATGAGATTATAAAGCGCGGTCCGGCAATACCGGACCGCCTTTATATCATTTTAGGCAGATCTATTACTTGCGATCAAGTATAGACCAAAGTATTAGCAAGGCAACTAAGCCTACGAATCCTCCATTACCGAGTTGAGCGATTAACCCCGTGAGGTTATCAACAACTTCCATACCTGGGAACATGGCTGTTCCGAATACTACTTCAGTAACAACTGCAAGAGCAGCGAAACCGATCATCAGTTGGGTAAGACCTTTAAAAAAGCCGCCCATAAATTTAAACACGTTATCCATTGTATAAGGGTTTTGGTTTACAACTGAGGCCAATATTTGTAATAATAACCAAGCAAGCGGATAGTCCTTATACTTTTAAATTCACGATAAATTGTTAAAATCCTCTACGCGCACCTAAAACACTGGTGTTAAGCCGTAAACTAGCACATGTCAAAAAGGCCCTAAAAGAGCCAAATATTTGATTTTCAGAAGGTTTTCAGGGTAGGCAAAGTAGCTAAATCACGTCGTTTCGAAGCTTTTTCATTAAAAACATCGTAAAAACAGGGGTGATTTGACAATATAATACGTGTATTAACTGTCGATTTATTATCAATTACGTAAAACCTCCAACTATCTTGTAGGTAACAGCACTAAAACAGCGCGAGCTGTCAATTGAATTCCCCAAAAAATTGCCCAGCTTAAAGCTGCTAAGAAGTATATTGATATAAAAGTTACGTTGTCCATATCTATGTAACGCATAAAACGACTAAATAGTTTCAGTAGATTAAAAAATATTTATCGCTATCCTTAAACTCATACTTCTTCCTGCTTGTGGAATACCTAGATTCTTTATTAAAGACAGGTGAGGTATATACTCTTTATTAAACAAATTATTTGCTGCCACGCCTATAGTTACGTGATGAGCAACCGTAGCTCCGAAGCTAAAGTTGGCAACACCATAACCTGGAGACACGGACTCTCCCACTGACACACTAATAGCTGAAGCAACTAAATCACTACTTACATTAATGTACACATCTGTTAAACTCTTAAAAACAGGACGCTCGTAGATTACTTCTGAATGTAGATTAAGTGGAGGGATTAAAGGGAGGTTCCCATCGACACTTCTGCCTCTAACATAAGACAGTGCGTTTGAGAAGTGTAGACCTGGGATTTGGTTTGGTCTAAATGATAGGCCTAATTCGAGTCCGCTTAATTCAGCATCAGTGGAATTGAATTCAAACACCTTATAGTCTTCCACTGTATAGCCGGTGGGTGACAAGAAAATGTAATCTTGGATAGCGTTGCGATATAGCGAGCAGTCGAAAGCTACGTTTTCAAGCTGTAGCTGATATCCTAAATCCAAACTATTGCTTCTCTCCTCTTGGAGATCAATATTTCCGATCTCATACCTATAAGCACCATTATGAAGACCGTCTACAACTAGCTCTGAAAGTCCGGGGGCTCTATTTCCGCGAGAAAAATTCGCCCGAATAGATGACAAATCGCTCAGATCGTAAGTCGCCCCTAGTGAATATGATGGATATGCATAATTTATTGACATATCAATTGTCGAGATGGTTCTAGTATCATAACGTACCGCCGCTTGAAATACAAGGCCCTTTCTTTCCCAAGTCGAAATAGAATATGCGCTCACTTCATTTACTGAGGCGTCCGGAATGAAGATATCCTCAGCATCATTTAAATTTGTCGAGATAAAACCCTGTGAGCCGATACGCCAAGTGAACTCGCCTTGAGATTTTAATGCTTGAGCGTCGAACCTTAGAATCCTGAGACTTAAATCCACCTCCCCCACATTCGTTTCTGTGGTGTCTGAATTACCACTCGTATTATAAAAACCAAGTGGACTATCAAATTCTTTCCTGTGGTTTAATTGATAGCCGATAGTAGGCTTTATCAGCCAATCGCCTGAAATAACTGTTGCCGTAGTAGAAAGAAGATGATCTCCTGACTGCTGCCATCCATCACCACCCATTAATCCTGAGGTATTGTAAGAAGATGAGTAAACTCCTTCAATTTTCCCCCAGTCCTTTATATAACCCCAAACCCCTTGAGCAAAAAACTGTTTATATCGAGAGTTTTCTGCTACTAACCCGCTTGGAAGCACATAATCGTTATGATAATTATAACCACCGCTGAAAGCGTGATGAGCGTGGCGAGAACGTTTTTTTGTTTGGAATGAAGCCTGAAGACCTAAAGTTGAAGAGAAACCTCTCAGAGAAATATTTGTCTCCCTACCTGCGTCAACCATAGGGTTTTCAGGAAGGAAGTTTAATACCCCACCAAAGGCGTCAGAACCATAAACCAAAGCGCTAGGGCCTCTAATGATTTCAACTCTATCGATTCCCTGTTCGGGGAAATAAATCCCGTGTTCTGCTCCCCATGCTTGACTTTCTATTCTAGTGCCTCTGAAGAGCGTCGCAACTCTCAAACCCGACAAGCCCCTAATAACAGGCTTTAACACCCCAGCACCCATTGATATCATCTCAACTCCTGGTTCACTTGACAACGCCTCAATTCTAGATGGGGAACTCGACCTATCTAGCGTCTCGACCTTTATTGTGGCAATTTTCACTAAACAAACACCCTCTGATATATCAGATTGGGTTTCAATTACAACTTCGTTTAGCTCTAGTACATCTTTGTCTAACCTAATCTTTAGAGCCGAAGCCGAAATTTTTGACCTAACAAGCTTAGTTCTATATCCAACAGAACTGATTTGGCATATAACGATATACGAAGGACCACAATTAACAGGTCCCAGGGTGAACTCTCCAGACTTATTTGTAATAGCACCCAGCTTTAAGATGTGGGAATACACATTAGCTCCAGAAACCGGGATTCCCTCTTGTGACATAATAGTACCCGATAACGAGTAAGATGATGTTTGGGCTACTAGAGTTAAAGGAGAAAATATGGAAAGGCACATCAAAAATGCCGACACCAATAATGAAAACACAGTAATTGCTGAATTTGAATTTTTGCCCTCAGAACACTGTTGTAGATTCATAACGCAAAATTATAGAGCGCCAGAGTACTCAAGTCAGATTAATGTCAGGTTTTCAACTTAATTAAACTGCTTCACAACAGTATTAATGCTTGTTTAGATGTTGACTCCAAGCAGCTGAAATCCCTAAAATAGCACCAACAGAAGCAAGCCCACCTAGTATCCAAGCTGGATTATCGTGTGACTGCGCTTGGAAGGCAAACACTCCTAAAACACAAAGTAGACTTACCAAGGGTACAAATTGTAGCCATGACTGTTTATTTGCGAAACGATTCACAGCTTCAGTCCTCTCATTCCAAACAAGACGACTTAAAGCATCTTGCATGTCCCTTCCGAATGCTGGTGCTTTATAAACCTCACCATTAGACTCCTGTATTGTAACTTCATAACGAAAATAACCAGAGGTGATTTCACTAGAACCAATCAGCTTACAATCAAGCGCCTTTCTCGACTTTCTTTTCATGGGACAAAGGTATCAGTATATTTACAACCTACAATGAGCAATACTCAAAAAATAACAAAGGGTCTATTGCACCTAATTCCATGGGTGATTTTACTAATCGGTCCGTTTTCTAGCGTTTTCTCAGATCCTGAGATTACAACTGCTATTCAGATAAGGGCAGTAATCATTTTCCTCATTTTAATTGGGTCATTTTACCTGAATTATTTGGTCCTAATCCCATTATTACTTTTAAAAAGTAAATTCACTGCTTATATAGTTTCTGTATTGTTAATGATGGTCGGGCTTGGCGCTTTTAATGCAATGTTCAATTGGACTTTAGGAGATTTGGCAATGTTCCGATTCGCTCCCGCTGCGGTAATGATGTTGACTATTTTCGGGGTTGCAGCAAGGATGACTAATCGATGGATGAGTCAGTCGGCAGCTAACAAGGAGATCGTTTTAGAGAAATTGAATACTGAGCTTGCTTTTCTTAAAAACCAAATAAGTCCTCATTTTCTCTTTAACACTTTGAATAACATTTACTCCCTGACAGAAACAAATCCTGAGAAAGCGAGAGAGGTAACACACGGGTTGTCGAAGTTATTGCGTTACTTACTTTATGAAAGTGAGAAGCACAAGATGGTGACGCTAGGACGAGAGGTGGCGTTCTTGAATACCTATATAGAGTTAATGAAGATTCGGTTGCCCGAAAATGTAGAGGTTAATTTCGATCACGGGTCCGAGCTCGATAACACCGAGCTCCCACCTTTGCTATTCATTCCTTTTGTAGAAAATGCATTTAAGCACGGGATTAGTTTACAAGAGGATTGTACCGTTAAAATTTCTTTGCAAAGAGTGGGGGGAAATATCGAGTTTTCGGTAATTAATTTGATCCCTGCACATAAAGAGTCGGACGGGGTAAGTGGCGGTTTGGGATTAATAAATATTAAACGACGTCTAGAACTTCTTTTCGGAAATGATGGATATGAACTTAATATTCACGAAAACGAACTTGCTTACGACGTGCAACTAAAAATCCCCGCCCGTGTCAATTAGATGCATAGCCGTAGATGACGAGCCGCCAGCACTTCAGCTCATCAAGGGATACATAGAACGAACCCCTTTCCTAGAACTAGTGGGCGTATTTCACGACCCTCTCAAAGCTATTGCCGCCGTTAAGGAGCACGACATCAAGCTCATATTTCTAGACATCCATATGCCGGGACTCACTGGGATGCAAGTCTCCCGCCTGCTACCCGAATCGTGCAAAGTGATTTTCGCAACGGCTTACGAAGATTACGCCCTCGAGAGCTACAGAGTGGCTGCGTTAGATTACTTAGTAAAACCATATAATTTCGAGGAATTCTCCTTGGCAGCAAAAAAAGCTAAAGACTATTTCGGTTTGGAGTTTAAAGGAGATAAACCTCATGCTTCGGGAAGAGCAAACTCCGAAAAAAACGAATTTATCTTCCTCAAAGCCGACTACAAACTTCACAAGGTCTATTTCTCAAAAATCCTTTATATCGAGAACATCAAGGATTATGTGCGTATTTTCTTTGAGGATGGAAGTAAACTAATGGTTCTAATGAGTTTAAAGTCACTCGAAGACATGTTACCCGAAGGATTTATGAAAGTCCACCGATCCTTCATCGTCAGATTAGAAACAGTGGAAGTTGTTGAGAGGGGCCGGATAGTTTACGGAGGTGTTTACGTACCTGTTTCCGACAGATATAAAGAGGAATTCCAACAGTTTTTACTTAGCTAGGCCTAAACGTCGAGGAAAACCCCCCAAACGTAGATTCTTTTTTTTTCTCCTTTAACAATTGAGTTACTTCGAATTATGAAACTCAATAGTAACGTAGCGGTCAGTGATTCTGGGTTCGTTTTTAACCCGGCCACAGGGAATTCTTACTCGGTAAATCCCGTAGGAGCACATATCATAAAACTTATTCAAGAGGATCTTACCGATTCTGAAATCGGGAAAAAGATTGCAGAGGAGTACATTATTGATGCAGCATCTGTAGAAATCGATTTATACGACTTCAAGCAACTGCTTGAAACGTATAAACTTTTGGCCCCAGTAGAGAAGTAAATTATCTGAAACATGTCTACAAAACCCACCTACACAATTGCCGTAACAGGCCTTAATGCTATCGATAGCCCAGGATCTGGGCTCGCTGTCATAAAGGGTCTGCGAGAAGCAGAGGGTTTTGATGTACGGATTATCGGATTCGCATACGAGAGCATGGAACCAGGTGTGTACATGCATCACCTCGTTGACAAGAGCTACCAAGTGCCCTACCCTAATGCTGGGCAAGACGTTTTATATGAGAGAATTAGCTACATTAATTCTGTGGAGTCCCTCGACATTATCATTCCTAATTACGATGCCGAGCTTTTCAACTACATACGCATTCAACAGAAGTTGAAGACTGAGCTTGATATTAGCATGGTTCTTCCTACAGAGGATCAGTTTGAGGAACGCCAAAAAAGTAATTTATCCGATTTCGGCGAAAAACACGGTATTCAAGTTCCATCAGCGGAGATGGCTTTCTCTATGGAAGAAGCTAAGGAGATAGCAAGTGATTTGGGCTTCCCTGTGGTCGTAAAGGGTAAGTTCTACGATGCGAAAATCGCTTACACCCCTACACAAGTATCACAATACTTCTCGCAAATTGCTGCAGAATGGGGCATGCCGATTATCATTCAGGAATTCATCAACGGACATGAAGTGAATGTTTGCGGGATAGGAAACGGAAAAGGCGACACTCTGGGAGCTGTACCTATGAAGAAGATTTATGTGACTGACAAAGGAAAGGCATGGTCTGGAGTGACTCTTGAGGACAATGAACTACTCGAAATTTGTGAGGATGCTGTCGCTTCTACAAAGTGGAATGGTCCCTTTGAGTTCGAGTTTATGAAGACCTCGGAGGACAAATACTACCTACTTGAAATCAACCCCCGCTTCCCGGCTTGGTGTTATCTAGCTGTAGGTGCAGGCCAAAACCAAACAGCTACTCTCATCGAACTCGCTACAGGGATAAAAGCGGAAAAGCTACCCGCTTATGTTGTGGGTAAGATGTTTATTCGTCATTCAGACGATATGGTAATTGATATGAAAGAATTTGAAACTATTTCGACAACAGGAGAATTATGAGTGATAAGAAAACATATGAACGTCCAGTAATTGTTCCGTTGAATACTGGGCTTATGAATAAGTTCGGAACTAGAACTGAATATCAACCCGTTATTGATATTGATGGTAATCCCGTTAAGGATCTTCTCGCTAAGTACGGTTCTCCCCTATTCGTCTTGTCTGAAAGGAAGATTCGCGAGAACGTTCAATCTGCAAAGCGAATTTTCGAGACTCGTTACCCGAAAGTTCAGTTCGCTTGGTCTTACAAGACGAACTATATAAATGCGGTATGTAACGTTTTCCACCAAGAGGGGGCTTGGGGAGAAGTGGTATCTCGTTTCGAGTACGACAAAGCAATCAAGAACGGCGTTCCTGCAGATAAGATCCTTTTCAACGGTCCCGATAAAAGCCGTGAAGATCTCGAGCTCGCAGTAAAAGGTAACTCACCTATTCATATCGACCATCTCGATGAACTTTACCTACTTACCGAGATCGCTACCGAGCAAAACGTGAAACCTCGAGTTGCCATTCGTGTAAACATGGATACCGGGATTTACCCGATGTGGGATAGGTTTGGATTTAACTATGAAAATGGCCAAGCCTGGAACGCCATTAATAAGATCATCGCAACGGACAAACTCAACCTAATCGGACTCCACTGTCACATCGGTACTTTCATGCTTTCCGCCGAAGCTTACGGGGTGGCGGCATCTAAATTAGCTGAGCTTGCGATTAGCATTAAGAAGCATCACGGAAAAAGCATCACCTATATCGATTTAGGGGGTGGATTTGCATCTACGAACACTTTAAAAGGATCGTACGGCATAGGCGCAGACGCGATTCCGTCTATGAGTCAGTATGCCGAATCGATTACTACAGCGCTTCTAAATGCCGGTTTCGATAACGACGATTTACCTTGGCTATATCTCGAGACTGGACGAGCTTTAATTGACGATGCCGGATTCCTATTAGGAACTGTTCTTTCGAACAAGCGTCTAAGTGACGGACGAAGAGCTACGATTCTAGATTTCGGGCTCAACCTCATGTTTACTTCGTTCTGGTACGATCATAAAATTTCGCCAGCTCAACCTTTCGGCTCTCATACTGAGGATTGCGTCTTATACGGCCCGCTCTGTATGAACATAGACATAGTTCGTCAGCACATCACATTACCGCCCTTAAATCCTGGCGACCACGTAGTGGCTCACCATATGGGTGCTTACAACATAACTCAGAGTATGCAATTCATCTCTTTAAGACCTGCAATTGTGATGATAGACATGGACGGAAAGCCGCACATTATTCGTAAGAAAGAGATGTTAAGTACACTCGAGAAAGACGAAGTGATGCCTGAATACTTAGACACATTTAATCTATAGTCCCGGCTTTGCTTAAGCAAACAAAACACATATTAACACTCTCGTTTTGCGGGCTTACTGCTAGCTACGCTCAGGTATTCTTCTCGAATAGCCGGGCGTTTGGCGCGCTATTAATGCTCGTGACTTTCGCTGATGTCGGTGTGGGACTATCTGGTATAGGGGCTGTTTTGCTTGTCCAATTAACTGCTCTATTATTCAACTTCAACGAGCAGTTGATAAAGGACGGGGCGTACACCTATAACGCACTAATGGTGGGGCTCGCGCTTGGTGGAATCTACGAACTCAACTTATCGCTAGCCCTTGTCTTAACGTCGGTTTCTATACTCACGTTCTTTATCACGCTTTGGTTTATGAACGTTCTAGGAGCGAAGGCGCTACCTTATCTGAGCATTCCGTTCTTACTTGGGGTTTGGGTTATACTATTAGGAGCAGGTAATTTCACTGCGCTTGAATTGCACGATAAAGGTGTATTCTCAATGTCAGAATGGTGGCCCGGACTTTATTCCGGAACCACCGAGTTTATAGGGACCCTTCCCTTCCATAACGCGATATTTCTGTACCTCAGATCTCTTGGGGCAATATTATTCCAATACAGCGATGTAGCTGGAATCATAATCTCTATAGGACTTATTCTTCATTCACGTATATCATTCGTACTCAGTATATTCGGGTTCACTATCGGATATCTGTTTTACCATTATATGGAGGGTGACTTTTCGCAGTTAATCTACTCATACATAGGATTTAACTTCATTTTAACCGCTATAGCACTGGGAGGATTTTTCGTAGTGCCTTCGCGCCGTTCTTTCGCGCAGCTCATCTTTACTATTCCTTTAATAACGCTATTAATATCCGCACTTCACTCGCTATTCAGCATTTTCGAGCTACCACTTTATTCCTTACCGTTTAACATAGTCGTACTCCTCTTCCTCTCCGCTATGTATTTGAGGTCCAAATCTTCCGGCCTCAACCTGGTAACCATTCAACAATTCTCCCCCGAAAAACACCACTACAGTTACACTGATAATCTCGAGCGTTTCAGACGAGATACTTATGTGCATATAGCTCTCCCTATTATAGGTGAGTGGAATGTTTCTCAAGGATACGATGGAGATATTACACATCGAGGTGAATGGAAGCACGCATTGGATTTCGATGTCAGAGACATAGACGGGAGCACCTACCAAATGCCTGGCGGCAAGAAAGAAGATTTTTTCTGTTTTGACCTACCTGTTATAGCTCCAGCAGACGGTAAGGTGGTGAAAGTGGAAAAGGGGATTCACGATAACGAGGTAGGAAATGTCAATCTGGAGGACAATTGGGGGAATGCGGTGGTAATTAAACACGGCGACCATCTGTACAGTAAATTTTCGCATCTCAAGAAAAACACTCTCAAGCTAGAGGTGGGTGATACTGTGAAGAAAGGTGAAGTTATTGCCAAATGTGGCAGTTCTGGCCGATCGCCTGAACCGCATTTGCACTTCCAACTTCAATCCACTCCCTATATCGGTTCGAAGACACTTTATCACCCTATTAGTTATTTCGTAAGTAAGAAAAACGGGAAAAACACATTCCATGCTTTCGAAATTCCGAAAGAGGGCGAGACCGTGTGTAACATGAAAACTTCGAAAGCTCTTACAAAGGCATTCAGTTTCATTCCAGGCAAGAAATTCAACATCGAAAGCACCGAAAACGACAAGACAGAAACTTGGGAAGTTCTCAGTTCTTACACAAACGAAACCTATATCTGGTGTCCCACTTCAGGTTCGACAGCTTGGTTTAAGAATAACAACAACGTATTCTACTTCACAGCTTTTAAGGGCAACAAAAATTCTTCGCTCTACAAATTCTTCCTCGGAGCGTACAAAGTTCCTCTAGGATATTATGAAGAAATGGCACTAAAAGACAATATGAATATCATGTCGGTAGTAAATCCCTTCATAAGATTTATCCACGACTTTACAGCGCCCTTCTTCCATTACATCAAAGCACGTTATTCATTCCGTTTCACAGAAACAGATAACGAGCACGATCCATACATTATTCAGTTTGAGTCACAAATAACTGAAAGCGTGTTTGGTCTAAAACGCGCGACTTCAAAATTCCACATAAAACTGTGGGACAATAAAATAGCACTTACATTTGCAACGAAAAATAAAAAGCACACAATAACATGCGTACCAATTTCTTAATACTAACCGTGGTTGCCATAGCAAACCTATGCTCTATCAATACTGCCAACGCGCAGGATGAAGTGGCCACGACGAACCTTGCGGTTGACTCATTAACTTATATCTCAGTTGACAGCACTAGCTGGGCTCTCTATCAATTAGAAGAGTGGAATGATTTGAGAAAATTCGGCGCCCTAGCTGAAGAAGGTGGGTTCGAAACCTACTTCTTAAATCTTAGACTTGGAATTGCTAATTTTAAAACTGGCCATTTCCATAAAGCTGAGGCTTTTCTGTTGAAAGCTTATGACCAAAACCCTGCTGCTCTCACTGCAAAAGAGTATTTATTTTGGATCTACTCGCTATCGGGGAACGTCAATGCTGCTTCTGACATGTACGATATGCTAAGCGAAGAGCTTAAGAGCGAAATCGATTTCGATTTAAGCCAAGGACTAAAAAGCGTTTATGCTGAAGCTGGTCCTATGCTATCGGATAACGAAGATGTAGCTGGAACGTCTCTTTACGGGAATGTTGGAGCTCGTTACCGCCTTAACGATAAGCTAAGTATCTACTCAAGCTACACTTATCTTGAAAATGGTAATATGTCTTGGGGTGGTTATTCTCAACATCAGTTGTCTGTAACTCCTACTTTGCTTCTTGATAATGGTTGGTTGCTATCTGCTGGGTTGAATTACTTTAATTACTCAAGGGATATTTACCAGTCTTTAGACCAAACAATAACAAGTTCATTTCAATACACTGAAGAAGGGATTTGGTTTGATGAAGCAACAGGAACAGAGTACACTTGGGAAACACCTGAAACAATCACTTCAACTGTTGTTTACAACGACACATACGAGGGTACATTATCTGAAAATTCCGTGGGCATCAACTTGAACGCTACGAAGACTTTTAGAGACTTTAGCATCTCTCCACACGCTGTGTTTTATGGAGAATTCCTCAATACTAACTACGTGAAAACGAACTCAGACATCTACGATGTAAACACGTCTTGGGACTACACAGATTACTTTTTCACAGGGTTTTATGTATCAACAGATAGCACACCGGGATCTGTCGACACGACATATACATTGACTACCACTGAGCAAATCGATACATCGATGTTTATTTACTACATGCAAGTAGGTACATCTTTTGACTACACATACCGCCTCAACGAATCAACTTCACTGACTCTTGGAGCAGAGGTCACAGCACTTATTAATGGAGATAGCTTACAGGATATTTCTAATTCAATGAAATTCATCTACACTCCTTACTTGGCTATTAAAGCTGGAGATAAGTTCGGAATCAGTGCATACTACACGTCTAAAGGGAACTATCCAGTTTCTATGTTCGGAGGATCTAAAATGTTAAACGGTTATGATGCCATTAACTCTAGAATTAGTGTTACAGCTAAATACGATCTCAATGATAGATTTTCAATCTACGCAACTGGAATGATGGACGAAATAGAAGATGGCGTTTCTCTTTCTACATACAATAACTACGCAATCCTAACAGGTCTAAACATTAAACTATGAAGCAGTTATTCTCAATCTCGACGACACTACTCGTCATCGTTTTTCTTTCAGCTTTCAACACTCAGGCGAACGCGCAAAACGAAACTATAGATGCTTTCTCTTCAAGCTACACTTCAGAGACAGCTCAAGACTACAACGAAGCAATAAATGTTTTGACAGCGATCTACGACAAAGATTCGTACTCAATCAACTTGCGTCTTGGATGGTTAAATTACCTGAAAGGAGATCTCTCTACATCTCAGACTTATTACTCAAAAGCAATTAATCTTGAGCCATCTTCAATAGAAGCTCACTTAGGTTATGCTTATCCGACAGCTGCGATGGGCAACTGGAAAGACGTTCTAGAATCTTACCTAATGGTATTAGAAATAGATCCTAACAACTCGCTCACGAACTATCGTACAGCTTCCATCTACCACTACTCCTATGGAGAAAATGATAAGGCTCTCGAGTACATTAATAAAGTACTTAGCAACGCCCCATTCGATTACAACAGTAACTTTCTCAAGGCATCTATAGAATTAAACTTAGGAAACATATCCGAAGCTCTAAACTCTATTACAACTGCACTTGAGGCATCACCGTCTTCAATAGAGGCGTTGAAAATTTACGATGCGGTAAAGTAAATCGGTAAAGAATTTTTTTACGATAGCGGAGGGATGTTAACCATACATCTCTCCGCTATTGCTGTTATAGAAAGTGATGGATTGACTCCTGGGTTAGCGGAAATCATTGACCCGTCGACTACAAGCATGTTCTTATACCCGAAAACTCTATTGTTCTTATCAATCACTCCCCCTGTGGCGTCTTCACCCATAACTGCTCCGCCTAATACGTGAGCGGTGGAGGGTATCCCTGAGATAGTTTCCAAAGCAAAAGACGTAGGCTTTCCGTTGACAATTTTGCTGAATTTTTTCGTCAATTCATTTGACGCAGGGATGTTAGGTGTGGGGGCTTTCCCACTACTCACTCGCGATGATAAGCCGCCGAATAGGCCTGGCTTAAAACGCAACGTGCTGTCTATAGTCTGCATAAACAATAGAACTACCGTCCTTTTAGACCAAACATTAAAAAAGTACACTCTCACATATGACCAAGGCGATTTCGCCATTGAAACGACCATTCGAAGTAGGCGTACGAACACGTTATCGCCGTGTGAAACAGGAAGATGGAGTAACTTCCAAAACCCAGAGCCCTCGGAATATCGAACTACTTCGAGGTGACTGTTTTCGTCAGTGTGCAGGAGAGATCCTATCGCCACGCCTTTCGACATGTCGATATTATCATCGAGTGAACTCACGCTAATTATCGTTTCGTTATTAGTACGGATATCCATCCCCACTCGATCTGAAAGTTTCGATAGAGACCCCTTCTTAAGCTTGAGCAAAAGATTAATTGTACCGAGTACCCCCCCGGAAAACACAACCCCCTTAGTCATGAACGACTGCCCTTTCTTAAAAATTTTCGTACTAGACTTTACGACCACTTCATATCCCGCCCCTCCATCTTCGCCCCCAAGTGGTTTTACATCTACCACCTCGTTTTCGGCAAGAACTTCCGCTCCTCGCTTCTGCGCGAAATAGAGATAGTTCTTATCTAAAGTATTCTTCGAATTATATCGACATCCGGTCATACATCCTCCACAATAAACACACCCCGTTCGAGAAGGCCCCTCCCCTCCGAAATACGGATCCTCTACCTCTCTACCTGGGTCGCCGAAATATACCGATACGTTTGGTTTACGAAAATCTCCTTCTTTACCTAGGGATTTCGCTAGTTTCTCGAGCGCCAAATCGGCATCGAACAACTTAGGATTCTTAGTAGCCCCTAACATGCGAAGAGCTTCCTTGTAATGTGGGTCCAGCTCCTTCTCCCAGTCTGCCAAACCTGCCCAACTTCCTGAATTAAAAAACGGCGACTCTGGACGAGGCAAAGTATTCGCATAAACGAGCGATCCGCCACCGACCCCGGTACCCGAAACAATGGTAACGTGCCGTAGAAGAGTCATCTTCATAATTCCGAAAAATCTAAGGCCAGGAATCCAGAGCCACTTCCGAAGATTCCAATTCGACTTCGGAAAATCTTCAGATTTATACCACTTCCCTTTCTCCACCACAAGAACTTTATATCCCTTCTCGCTCAACCTTAAAGCACTAACGCTACCTCCAAATCCGCTTCCTACGATAATATAATCGTAATCAAAAGTAATTTTCGGGTGTTCCATTCAAGCAATTTAGCTTAATATTGTTTTATGAGTACAATTTCTATATCAAATATCGTTTCCGAAGCGTGGGCACTTTTCAAGGAGCACGCAAGTTCAATAATCGTAATTATGCTAGTTTATTTTGGCACAACAATTCTAATTAGCCTAATAGGAATAGGTGTTGCGGGTGCAAACATTATTATGTCTGTACTATTTCAAGTACTTCAGTCTGTAATTGGGGTCATCCTCGCGCTAGGCTTTTACAAGATATTCCTGAATATCTTAGATGGGCAAACGCCTGATATCCACACTCTTTTCTCCCAAACCAGTCCAAACTTAATCATCCACTCATTTGTAGGATCGATAGTGATGGCTTTAGCTGTTATGGTAGGTCTTATTTTCCTAATAATTCCAGGGCTGTACATTGCCTTCCGACTACAGTTTTTCAATTTAGTTCTTTTAGATCAAGATGAACCGAACTTCTCCGAAGCTCTAAAGTCCTCATGGGAAATGACTCGCGGTTACGTTATAGATCTATTAGGAATAGCAATTATTTCGGCATTCATCGTAATTGCTGGAATATTAGCGCTTTTCGTAGGGATATTTATTGCAATACCTGTGGTTTCGCTAATGGGGGTTTTGGTTTATAGAAAATTGAAGGCTAACTATACCGAGTTGCCCAAATAGCCTTAACCCACATCTATCCTATCTTCAGCCCTCATTATCAATTAATTTGCGGAGTAAACCGAATTAAAAAATAAAATATGTCAGACGAATTGAAGCCGTGCCCTAAATGCGAGTGCCCTTACGGTTACGAGTTAAGAGAGAATTTTTACGCATGTCCGGAGTGTAGCAATGAGTGGGATGCTAAAGAAGCCGCAGAAGAAACCGGACTTGTAGTGAAAGACATTAACGGTAAAATTCTGCAGAACGGAGACTCCGTTATAGTCATTAAAGATCTTCCAGTAAAAGGAGCTCCGAAACCTGTTAAAGCAGGCACGAAAGTGAAGAACATTAGATTACGAGATGCTGAACACGATATCGACTGTAAAATAAAAGGATTCGGACAAATGGGGCTTAAGTCTGAATTCGTAAAAAAAGCCTGATACGATTTCTCGTTTCAGGCTTTTTGTGATCCCACAGGGACGTCATACTATGTGGAAAACGTTAAAATACTGTGCATAACCGAGTGCTAAAAACTCAGTAAAACCAATACATACAGCGTATCTTATAAAAGCTTAACTAAAGCTAACAAAAGGTTATATAACTAAATGTAAGCACATATGTAGACACAGCAATATGACAACATCATACTATATCCGAAACCACTCCAATTCAAGTTCATCATCTATTTATGTAAGGATAAATGAAGGACGATATAAGCAGTTCAGATTTGCTACTGGTTATGATATAAATAAGGATACGTCTTGGAAGAAAAAAACACTCAAAGTGTCAGAACAAATAGTATTGAACCATTTGATTTAATCAACCTTCAGTTAAAGCGTCTTATAGCATTTATAGAGACTCAATACGTCTTTGCTAAATCTAAAGGTATTCCAAGGAGTAAACTATTCTATAAATCTATTGTTGAGCAGTTTCAACTTAGTGAAATGACCGTAAGTAGTGAGACTAAGTTGTTAACTGTTGGTGATGCTTTTCAACTTTACATTGATGAAGCAAATAAAAATGGAATTCGACTTGCACCAATGACAATAAGGACTATTTCCTATTCATTTAATCACATAAAATACCTCAGGATGCATACTATCCTTATCTCTGAGCTGGACATGGATTGGTATTATGAGTTTATTAAACGTTCTGAACAATCAGGTAGAAATGGGGAGCCTTTAAGTATGAACTACATCAGCACTCATATCAAGAAGATTAAAAGGGTTCTGAGGTATGCTGAAGACAAAGATCACGCAGTTAACAGCTCGTACAAATCAATGTCATTTAAAGCGCCTCAAGAAACCGCATCAGAGATATACCTCAATGAAGAAGAACTAAGTCAAATTAGAGCGCTTGAATTAAGTCATGAACAGCACTCACTTGCTCTCACAAGGGATCTATTTATAATTGGTGCATATAGTGGATTAAGGGGTGTCTGACTACAATAGACTAACTAATGACAATCTTCATACTCACAACGGGTCTGAGATGCTTGAGGTGAGATGCCAACTATTTACTAGCATCGATAAATCTAGCTATGGGAGATATCTCTGGAGCTTTAGAAGCTGTTACATTAGCACTATCTGCTATCCCTAGCTCTCAAGCGGCTTTAGAGATATACAACGCTGTCAAGTAGCGCCTTTAGAGCTTTTCTCTGCCCAGGTAACCGTTTTCTTCAGCCCCACTTTTAAGGGAGTGACAGAATACCCTAGATTATTTTTTGCTTTATCTACACACACCTCCCAGTGGTAGTTTCCTCTACGTATCCACTTTATTGTGACAGCAGGTGTGACACCCCGTAAGCGCGCGAAAAACAAAACTATATGGGCAAACAGTTTTTGGATAAAAACAGGCATCTTTATTAAAAAGTAGTCCGAACCTGACACCTCTTTTAGAGTTGCGAAAAACTCATTGTAAGTATAGTTATCGCCACCTAAAATATAAGTTCCTCCAGGTTGACCATTAAGCATAGCTAACAGATGACCTGAAACAACATCGTCAACAAAAACGTAATTCC
The DNA here is from genome assembly GCA_015663855.1 of Flavobacteriales bacterium. GTDB lineage: Bacteria > Bacteroidota > Bacteroidia > Flavobacteriales_D > Sanyastnellaceae > UBA974. The sequence continues at coordinate 45,018 of DQRJ01000006.1, forward strand.
CAATCTTAGTCCCATCTCCAGGAATAAACCTCCATTTACCCTGAATAAATTTTGAAATAATAAGTGTGATCGATCCAGGTTGACCTGCAATGTATGGACCGTAAACTCTAGTTGGAGAAACTATAACAGCATCAAGTCCAAAATCGGTAACATAACTTTTCACTAAAGATTCAGCATGAGCCTTTGATGACTCGTACTCGTTAAAGAAGTCAATATCTCTAGATTTAGACTCGTGAACCACGCCACTTATGGATGGCCCTAAGACACCCGCCGTTGACGTGAATACCACCTTTTCAACCTTATGATGAATAGCTGCGTCCAAAACATTCCGAGTGCCCTCTACATTGATTGTATAATATACTCTGGGATCTCTCTCCCAAACTGAAGCACATCCACCCATATGATATACTTGTTTACACCCTGACATGGCTTTCATCACAGCAGATATGTCAGTAAAATCTCCATTAAATATATCAATCCCTGGTTTAATCAAATGCGTAGCACGTGAGGGAGTCCTAACTAAAGCATGTACAATATGACCTTGAGAAATAAGAGACTCTATCAGATGAGTGCCGATATATCCCGATCCACCAGTTACTAAGACTTTCATTTTTTTAGGTTAAAAGTCATATCCGGATGATGAAATACTGAAGAAAAACTATTCGCCCAAGCCATGACTATATGCACTACGATCGCTATCCACAAAGTACCTGTCATAAGAGTAAGAAGGCAGAGCACGATTCCAAGAGGAACAGCTCCTACAGCCTCATTTAGGCCTTTAGGTATGTGAGTAGCTGAGTACATAGCTGTGTTGATAGCGATTGCAGGCCATACTCCTATCTCAGAAACTAATGGAAAAAGGAGAATGCCACGAAAGAGAAATTCATATCCAATTAAATACAGTGTCCACCCTAATGCGTTTTTCATCACAAGTCGCAGGCCCCAAGACTTAACTCTTATTTGTGGATAGGTTAAAAGGTGCTCCGATTTCTTTGAACTAAAAAACGCCATTGGAACTACTAACATGCTCAAGACTAGAATGGAAATTATAGTTAGGGTTCTCGTGTCAGCATTAACTGCAACACCGTAATCAGCGAGAGAATATGAGGGCATAAGTCGAAATGCAATAATTGCCGGCAAAACGCCCATAGAGACAAAACCCACATGTTTAGTAAAAATAATATGCTTGATCGAGGCATTTTCAGAATCAAGTTCGTCATAAAATCTAGATTTGATTTTTTCAGAGTGAGAAACAAACCAAAAAATAGAAAAACCTAGTAGGGTTAATATAAGAGGCAAAAAAAGATTTATATCCCCATTACTCCAACTCAGATCTATACCAGTAGTTTTAAAATTCATGGTAAATTATTTATTCGTCTTATGGTGCTGGTTCACAGCTATTTGAGCTACGATGGCTCTGGGGATAATATTTATTAATCCTAAAACAAGACTGTTTTTAAAACCCGTCGTTATAACCCTTTTGCCTATAAGAGCTTTTGCAATTCCTATCCTAGCCACCTCAGAAGGAGACATAACTGATACTCGTGCGGCGAAATTACCTTTCTTGATTTGGTCTGTAACAACTGGGTTTGTGGGAGTCGCACCGGGAAGCAAAACGCTAACACTCACGCCTTCGGTCTCCAGCTCATATGACAGTGCTATTGTTAAATTTTTTACATATGTTTTTGTCGCTGAATACATTGCCTTGTACGGGGCAGAAACACCCGCCATGATGCTTGCTGTGTTCATTAAGAAAGACGGTTTATTTCTAATTAAATCCGGAATAAATTGCTGTTGCATCAATGTTGTAGCTCTAACATTTAAATCTATCATAGACTTCACATAATTTGCTGAATGTTCTGCAAAAACACCAGCACCACCAAAACCTGCATTATTTATAAGGAAATCAACTTGATAATTATTCTTCACCACCCATGAGTGAATTTGTTCTGGAGCTTTATGGTCGGTTAAATCAATTTCTATTGCATCAGTTATTACTCCTGAATCTTCAGCAATAACATCCGCTTTTTCACACAAGTCTTCTCCAGGCAAAGAAACCATAAGAACATTCCTTCCGAGCCTAGCACATTCCCTGCTAAGCTCAAGCCCTATCCCACTGCTAGCGCCAGTTATCAACGTGAATTTCATACTTTAAGTCTTATAGCTATTCTCAAACACAACTAACAAAGAAAACACACTGCACGCGGATTGAACTATTTTAATAGAAAATATTTCAGATTGAGCCACCTTCGCTCAATGAGCAGAACGATATTGTATCTTACGTTCCTTGTTGATTCAACTTGATACCAAGCCTCCTATGCGTTCAACTTTCGCCATAGATTCTAGCTTTGTAGAAAACCCATTCTAGCTAGTTTATCAATGTTGTCGAATCGAGACCAATTGTCTGTGACGCACAGTAAAAAAAAAACCCTCGCTATCTCAATGATAACAAGGGTTTATCTTTTATAGTGGTGATCCCACAGGGACTCGAACCCCGAACCGCCTCCTTAGAAGGGAGGTGCTCTATCCAGTTGAGCTATGAGACCAAACTACTCTCTTAAACATCTCTATTTTTAAGAGGGTGCAAAGATGCACAAACTTTCGCGCTAATCACGAATGAAAAATAAGAAATTTGGTATAAAAAAAGAGCCCCAAAAAGGAGCTCTTTAATATTTTACGAAAAGTAGTCTTAGTTAGACAGACCAGCGTCAGTTGACTTACCCTTCTTCTTCTTCTTTTTATCAGCGTCTGAGCTCTTATCAGAACAAGATGCTTTCTTATCTCCAGACTTCGAGCAGCAAGACTTTCCAGCCTTCTTACAAGCAGCCTTCTCTTCAGCTGTACAAGACTTCGCGTCTCCTTCGCCCTTTTTAGAGCAACAAGCTTTTCCGTCTTTCTTACCTTGGCAAGCAGCCTTTTGCTCTTCAGTGCAAGCAGCCTTCTTCTCACCAGAGCAAGACTTAGCGTCGCCTTCAGCTTTCTTAGAGCAACAAGCTTTTCCGTCTTTCTTACCTTGGCAAGCAGCTTTTTGCTCTTCAGTGCAAGCAGCCTTCTTATCGTTAGACTTTGTGCAAGCAGCTTTCTTCTCACCAGACTTTGTGCAAGCCGGTTTTTCAGTTTTTGCTTTGCCGTCTGTTGCAGGTGCGTCAGACTGAGCCGATGTTGTGAACGCGAATAATACTAGCGCTCCGAGTAATAAAATATTCTTCATTTTAAAAATAGTTGTTTCGTTTAATGAGCATAAAGATACAACTTCGTTTCTGATTTTGAGCCAAACCTCGCTTTTCACCACTTATTTTTCATTCATTTAACAAATTGCCTCTTCCTTTTATTCATTATCTATCAGAATTGTGTAGATTTGCAGTCCGATTTCGTGGAGTGCTTCACTTGATTTGGTTTTTCTGGAGGGATGGCAGAGTGGTAATGCAGCAGATTGCTAATTTGTGACCGGTTTCGGTTCCTGAGTTCGAGTCTCAGTTCCTCCGCATAATAAAGCACTAACGCCCGCAACAGCGGGCGTTTTTCATGCTCGATAAAAAATATTGTTGTTTGAGTTTGATACCTGAAAATCTTACGTATCTTTGCGACCGCATTAACGATCGGGGCGTGGCCCAGCCCGGTTAAGGCGCCTGGTTTGGGACCAGGAGATCGCAGGTTCGAATCCTGCCGCCCCGACGAAAGAATAACCGCCCTGACGAAAGTCAGTGGCGGTTTTTTCGTTTAGACCGAGCCCAAGCTTGCTTGAGGGCGAAGGGATGGATGAAAAAACCGCCGTGGCTACGCGAAGCGTAGAGGCGGTTATTCGATTTCAGTCCTCCCCCACGACCAGGATCACAACTGAGATGCGGAGCAACGAGGGCGTAATCCTGCCCTCAAACAAAGGTCATTATACATCTAATAAAAAATAATAGTATCTTGTCCCTGAATTGAAACCTCTAAACATTCATTAATATGAAAACATTATTTACTAGTCTTCTTGTAGTTGCAGCATCTTTCGGCACTTTAGCCCAAACCTCTCTTACACAAGCTGTTGATTTCACCGTAACATTCACGGACGGGGAACAGTTTAATCTCTTTGATAAGCTTGCTGAAGGGAAGCACGTAGTTATCGATTTCTTCTTTACTACTTGTGGACCTTGCCAAGACAACCAACCTTCTTACACTGGAGCTTTCCAAAACTTCGGTTGTAATAGCGGAGATATTTTCTTCCTCTCTCTAGAGTCAACTGTAGGCGATGCTGAAACAATCGCTTACGAAGAGACTTTCGCAGGCGACAACGCTCCTCCTGCTGCTTCAGGAACTGATGGAGACGGAATCGAAGCTACCGCTTTATACGGAATAGGCGCATTCCCTACCTTTATCCTTATCGCACCTGACGGAACGATTTTAGAACAGGATATGTGGCCGTTAACTAACGGTGCAGATACTTTCACAGACTACCTTTCTGGTGGTCATGGCCTCAACCTTCAGCCCTGTACGTCTGAAATTACAACTGCAGATGCTTCAGAGGTGGAAGTAAACATCTACCCTAACCCGGCTACAGATAACGTAACTATTGATTTGGGCTCTGTTTCTGGAACAGCCCTCGTTTGTATCTACAATATCGTAGGAGAGAAAGTTGCATCAGCTTCTACAGATAATGCTATCGTTAAATTCGACGTTGCCGAATTGCCTGTTGGAAACTACATCGCGAAAATTATCGGAACGAATCAATCTACACAGAGACAATTCTCCGTAATACACTAGGAGACTTATTCCTAAAATAAAAACGGGGCTCTTAATTGAGTTCCGTTTTTTTATGCCTAATTACTCAAGAATCATCTGCGAAGAGTGTGCGCCAACTTTTACGGTATAAATACCTCTTGCATAAGCGCTAACATCTATAGTCACCTGCTCCTCAAAAGTTGAGTAAACTTTGCTTCCGAGAGTGTTGAAAATCGTTACCCTCTCTTTTCCAGGATTTTTAATGGTTACCTGTGAAGATGCGGGGTTAGGGAAAAGTTTGAAGCTAAGCTCTGTACCTACACCTCCTACCGCATCTGGAGAACTACAATTACACTCTGCATCGTAGACCTCGTCCGTAGTAGCCGGATCTCCATCATCGCAAGTCATTCCTTCAAACGCACAACTCCCATCATCCACAGTAGCATCCGCATTAAAATTACACGCTACCGCATCCATACATCCTTGAACGTCTCCTCCTCCTGCGACAACAGTCAAAGAGGCAACCATCCCATTGGCAGCATGGCCATAACCAGAACAATCATAATTATATACTCCCTCAATAGTAAATGTATGGGTACCTATACACACTCCCATTTTTGAACCCTCAATCAGAGGAAAGTGGAATGATTCTGGATTTCCGAAAGACATGCTAGTGAGAACACTTATATCTCCGTTTGCATTGTGAGTTCCCTCGATATTCACCCAACCTACTGTAGTTCCCACAGTTATTTCTAGTTCAGATGGTGCAAAGTATACGTCTCCTGTTTCGATGAGGACATCCGCTCCTGGACAGATATCTGCTTGGGCTTGAGAAGTGCTCGTAAAAGCAAGAGAAGTTGTTAACGCGAGAAAACTAAGTAGAATATTTTTCATATCAAATTTATTAAGTATAAAACCAAATCTAAGTCATTTTTCCTATCAAAGGAAGGTTTGGTGGATTTTAAAATCGAATCAAGAGTTAATTCTATTGTCACATTACCATTCTCTACTTTGTTAGACCTAACAACCTGATTTTCAACAATCATGTAACTTACCACATAAAATTTAAGAATAATGACTATATTGCATCGACTAATCAAATTGTGTCGCTTTGTTTCTAATCTTACCAAATACCGATTTTCTAAAGTACCTGCGTTACAAGACAGCCGTTAAACCGCTGACCCTCAGTGTAATGCTTGTGTTTACGGTACTTTTAACTAGTAATGTATTTGGTCAATATCAATACACGTTAACTATTGAGTCTAGCCCCGCTTTAACTCCTGAACTTACAACGTATAGATTCTACGTTGACATGCAAGACCCTACCGATAGGATGAGTGCCGTTTACGGCAATGATACTTTTCCGTTAGAAGTAAATGCACCTGACGGAGTTTTCAACTCCGCATTCAACTCAAGCTGGAATGCGTCGGGGATTATACCTGCTTTTATTGCAGTGTTTCCCGAGATGGTAGATGACACCTATGCCACCATCGGATTAGACATGGCTGCTTCTGAATCTGGAATTGCAAATGCCGCCGACCCTTCTTTAGTACAAGATCCTAGCCAGCCGATTTCTACATTCTTCGATACTGATGGGGCTACTCAATTGCTTTCTAACACTTTCACCGGTAGTTCTTGGTATGTATTGAATGGCTCTGACAATGCTTTGCCTGACGCGAACCTAAGGGTGTTAATCCTTCAGGTGACTACCTCTAATACTGGTGGTATCTCAGGAAGATTGAATGTCCAGTTATTTCCTCTTGGCTATGGACCAAACCAAATCAATACTATTTATTTATTCGATGGAGAAGGCACCTTCTATCATTACGACGGGTTTATTCACGGATGTATGGATCCTCTTGCCTGTAATTTTATGCCTGAAGCTGAGGTAGATGAGTATTGCGATTACTTTTCTTGTCTCCCTATAGGTTGTACTGATTCTACGGCTTGTAACTACGACCCTTTAGCCGATTTTGAGGATGGTACTTGTGAGTATGCTTTAGCCGGATATAATTGTGATGGTTCGTGTTTTAACGATAGTGATGGAGATGGGATATGTGATGTCGAGGAGATTGCGGGATGTCAGGACTCCGAGGCATGTAATTTCAATTCTCTCGCGACAGATTCCGACGGAAGTTGTGTTTATGCTGAGGTGGGGTATGATTGCCAAGGCATTTGCATCCTCGATGAGAATGAAAATGGCGTGTGTGATTTTGAAGAAGTTTATGGGTGTAGTATTCCTACCGCTTGTAATTACAACCCTGCAACTACTGTCGATGATGGAAGTTGTGAGTTCGTCTCGTGCTTAGTTCCGGGCTGCGTAGATATCGAAGCTTGTAACTTCGATGCTGGTGCAGAAATCGATGATGGCAGTTGTGAATACCCTCCTACAGGTTATGACTGCCTCGGGGCTTGCTTGCTCGACACCGATGGCGATGGCGTATGCGACCCCTTTGAAGTTTTAGGGTGTACTAACTCGACAGCGTTAAACTTCGACCCATCGGCAACCGATGACGACGGTTCGTGTACATATCCGCCCGACCCAATTCTCCCTCCTGAAGAATTCGACTTTACCCCTACTCCTTTCGCCGGAACTATGCTTGGCAATATCACTCTAGACGGAGCGGCTTGTGAAGAAATAGACTGGGTAGCAGCGTTCGACCCTGATGGAAACTGTGCTGGTTCTGCTCCACTCTTTATGGATGGAGGAACGGCTTACATTATTTTGACTATTTATGGCGATGAGTCTTTGACTACATTAATAGACGAAGGACTTTCAGACGGCGATTATTTCACCCTGAAGTTATTCGACGCAAGCACCCTAAATATTTATGAGTACTATGAGGATACGGGAGTAGTGGAGTTCCAAGGGTGGTCAAACACGAATGGCGCACCTATGCCTGGATATGCGAACCCTAATGTGAATTACGACTTCCTTTCTATAGCTTACGTTCCAGAATGTCTTGATCCTCTAGCATGTAATTTCGACCCGTCTTCAACATCGAATCTAAATTGTATTTATCCAGACACGGGATATGATTGTGACGGAATTTGTCTCAACGATTTCGATAACGACGGGGTATGTGACGAGTTCGAGATAGAGGGATGTACAGATCTTTCAGCATGTAATTTCGACTCTTTAGCTACGAATGACGACGGCACCTGTGCTACCCTTGACGAATGTGGCATATGCGGAGGAACGGGCATTCCCGATGGCAACTGTGATTGTGCCGGAAACCAACTCGATGCCCTTGGCGTTTGTGGTGGAACTTGCTTAGTAGATGCTGACGCAGACGGAATTTGTGATGACGTTGACGACTGCGTAGGTACTCTCGACGAGTGCAGCGTATGTAACGGCCCAGGTGCGATTTACGAATGTGGATGTTCAGATATCCCAGCAGGCGATTGTGACTGTAACGGAAACCAGCTCGACGCTCTCGGAGTCTGTGGTGGTTCCTGCGTGGCCGATGCCGACGGAGATGGAATCTGTGACGACGTGGACGACTGCATAGGAGCACTCGATGAGTGTGGAGTTTGTAACGGACCTGGTGCGATATACGAGTGTGGATGTTCTGATATCCCAGCTGGAGATTGCGACTGTAGTGGAAATCAACTTGATGTATTAGGTGTTTGTGGTGGCTCGTGCCAGGCAGATGCTGACGTAGACGGAATTTGTGACGACGTGGACGAATGTGTAGGCGCTCTCGATGAGTGTGGAGTTTGTAACGGCCCGGGAGCAGTATATGAGTGTGGATGTTCTGACATTCCTACGGGAGACTGTGATTGCGCAGGAAACCAGCTCGACGCCCTCGGAGTTTGTGGAGGGGATTGCCTTAACGACACAGACGGTGATGGGATTTGTGATACCGACGAAATTCCTGGATGCACAGACTTAACAGCTTGCAACTTCAACCCTCTCGCAACGGATGAAGATGGGACTTGTGCTGTAATCGATGAATGTGGAATTTGTGGCGGTTTAGGAATTCCAGAAGGTGATTGCGATTGTAACGGAAACCAATTAGATGCACTTGGAATATGTGGAGGCGACTGCATCGAAGACCTCGATTTAGATGGAGTATGCGATGTAGATGAGGTTTTAGGGTGTGATGACGAGACAGCTATTAACTTCAACCCAGAAGCTACCGAGAATGATGGGAACTGCAACTACGACACGTTAGGACCAGAAACATTTACCTACACCCCTACTCCTACGTCGGGAACTTTATACGGAACTATAAAGGTTGACGGGATAATGGCAAACGGGCTAGACTGGATTGCCGCTTTCGATGAGAGCGGGAATTGCGCTGGAGCGAATTCTATATTGATGAATGGAGGAGTGGCGTACGCGAACCTTACTATTTATGGGGACGACGGTACCACGAACTTAATTGACGAAGGGATGAACGTCGGGGATAGCTTCCAGCTCGTGCTATACGATGCAAGCGAAGACGTATATATTACGTATCTCGACGATCTCGGAAGCGACCTCCTTTCAGGGTGGGAAAACACCTACGGAGCTCCTATACCTGCTTGGAATAACCCTCTATACGTATTCGATTTTATCACTTCCGTTCCTTGCCCCGGCGACTATAACGAAGACGGACAAGTGCAACTTACCGACCTCCTTGACTTCTTAACTGCATATGGATCCTCGTGTACTGGATGTCCACAAGATTCAAATAACGACGGACTCGTACAACTAACCGACCTACTAAATTTCCTTGGACTTTACGGCAATAACTGCCCTTAAAATGAATTTTCAAATAAAACATATAACCATGAAGAAGCTTCTACCCCTTCTATTTTGTGCATTTTTCAGCACTCCGTTCTTTGCCCAAACCGGTACTGGTATAGTACTCCTAACTGGGCCTACTCACACATTTACTCCTACTACAGTAGACTCAGCCTCCAGTTTTGATTTCCAGCTGGTAAATACTGTTGCTATAGAGCAAACTGTATTATTCGGCGGTCTGAACGCTCCGTTTGCTTTGGCCGATAACACCCCTCAGGTTGTTGCGGCTTCAGACACGTTGGATCTTTCCATCTCCTTTACCCCTTCATCTATAGGTGCCTTTTCGGACACTTTGAACGTAGTAGGTACCATATTCGGTGACGCTATGCTCGTGGTTAGTGGAGACGGGATTCAGGTCCAGCTCACATGGGTTTCGGACACTTTACAATTTGCTACTACAGCTATAGGCCAAACCGATACAGTAGCTCTTTCCCTTTCTAGCGTTGGCGATGGCACAGCTGTAATCTCAGACTTACAGTTCAGCAATTCGATATTTACGGTGGATTCTGCGGCATCTCAATTTAATATCGCACAGGGAACGACCGACAATATAACTTTCGTATTCGCTCCCATCAACGCTGGTGAGTTTAGCGAGACCGTCACCATTTCTACTAACGATCCCAATAACTCGCAGATTGTAATTACTCTTCTCTCGACTGGGATTTCTGAAGTGAGTGGTGAAGTCTGCGATTTGGTTTGGACTGTAGTAAACTCACCATTCACTCTTGTGGGCGACATAGTCGTACCCGAAGGATGTAGCTTAACTATAGATCCAGGTGTAGAAGTAAATATGGGTGGACATAAACTAACTGCAAATGGAGAATTTGTATGTCTAGGAACCTCAGAAGCTCCCATTACAATACAAGGAGGTGTTGTTCACTTAGGTCCTGGAGCTCCTGCTCTCATAGAATACCTCGTATATGAAGGTTGGGGAGGTGATGTAAATGTTGACAGCCCATACGCTCTTCTTTACTACAACAACTTTGGGTCAATTGAAGGTCAATATGATTTTGATTGCTATGATCAATATTATAACAATTACCATACTGGTACTACAACATCCTATAGTTCTTATGGGTGTCAAAATTTCTATAGAA
>DQRJ01000141.1 GCA_015663855.1 Flavobacteriales bacterium
GTGCGATTACGAAGATTTGGAAGGTGGGACGCGCTAAGGTTTGGTCTTGAATCATGAGCCATAGGGCGGTAGACCTCATCGCTGAAAAGCAGCACATTAGTGCCGATTAGAATTAAGTCCAAACCTTTAAGATCCTCTTCCGAAAAGCAGTCTCCAGTAGGGTTGTGTGGAGAATTTATAACTACAGCTCGAGTCTTTTCGGTAAGGTGCTTTTTTATGGATTCGATGCCTTCAGCTCGCTTAATTACGCCTTTAGCAAGATGTACGGCTGGGGCGTAAAGATCATAACTGGGGTCTACTATAATGACTTCGTCACCCTCATTTACGAAAGCTTGAAGTGCGGCGAAGATGACTGAAGACGCTCCCGCTCCTATCGTAATTTCTGTAGCAACATCATATTCGGCACCGTTACTTTCTCGGTACCAGTTAGAAATCCATTCTCTCAATCCGACATCCCCTGCCATAGGCGCGTATTGGTTTACTCCGTCGTCGATAGCTTTCTTGACCGCTTCCCTCAACGGTACAGGTGTCTCTAAATCCGGGAAACCCTGAGCGACATTAAGCGCACCATGTTCGGCTGCAAGAGCAGACATCGTCGTAAAAATCGTCGTGCCTACCTGGGGTAGCTTGGAAGGGGGTAGGACAGGATGTTTCAACGGGTGATCGCTAATTTTGTGGTGGCGGAGGTTTTCCCCTCGTGGTCGGTGGCGAATATGAGGTATACTCCGTATGGCGCGAGGTTCCCGTCCGATAATTTACCATCCCAAACCGCTCTCCCGCCCATCGATGGAACGGTTGCAATTAATCGTCCCGCCGCGTCGGTGATGTGCACTGTACTTTCATAATCTAGCCCGTCGATAGTGATGTTTCCGTCGTAATTAGGGCCGACGGGGTTAGGGAAAACGAACATGTTTTCCATACTACTATCCCAATTCGTCGCCTCTCCGAGATAAGAAATTGTCCCGCGCGATGTCGCGACGAAGACCTCACCATTAGCTTGGTTTATTGCAATATCAGTGATGTTGTTTGAGGGGAGTGGGCTATTCTCGGATGAGAAATGGTGCTCGATGGTGAGGCCATCGTCGCTTAGAACGTAAACTCCCGAGCCGGCCGTGCCCAGCCATTTTCTATTTCCTCCATCGATAATTATAGAGTTCACAGTCTCTGTTTCGAGGAGGTACTGATAATTTCCGTCTTGCTGAATTAAAATTTGAGAGGCCGAACTCATCTCGGTATTGAAAATCGACTCCGAACGGTAGAAAATCGCTGGGCCCGACCCCGTCCCGACCCAAATCTCCCCATCGAGATCCTCTTCCAGTGCGTAAACGTAATTTGAGGGGAGCTTGCCGTTATCTGTATCGGTATTGAGAAATCGCCAATCATCGTCAGTTGTTATAGAAGGAGTTCCGTTACTATCAAAGACAAGGAGTCCGCCCCCTCGAGGAAGAATAACCCAAACGTAACCATCTCTAGTGACCATTACTTCACCCACTAAGTCGTTTGGCCCCAAATCATTGCCAAGATCCATTTCCACGAACGTCCCATCAATAGTCCTAAGCTGAAGCGGGTTATTTGTGAAGGGATTTGTAATCCAAAGATTCCCCTTGTAATCATAATCTACGCCTACGACTCCGGTTCTGAAGCTTCCTCCGAAGTTGCCTTCAGAAATCGTACTGTTCGATTCGTTGTAGATATTTACCATCTCTCCATCGAGCACTTCGATAAGCCCCTCCTCGAAAGAACTGAACATAATATGACCGGGATTAAGAGGGTCTATGCTCACCGTCATAAGATCGCGAATTCCAAGAATTTCGTTTTCAGACTCTAAGGATTCAACTTCTAACCACTTACCATCGACAAACCCATGTGTACCCACAGAATTGTAATTGTTAGTCCAAGATCCATCAACCCCACCTGTAGCAAACCACAGATTATGATTCCAACAATCGATCTTTCTTACATCGGAATTTGGAGGCCCACTAGGGGCGAACATTTCGTTACTAAGCCCTTCACCGTCTTCAACATTTCGCAACAATCCTCCTATTCTGCTTGCAATCCAAATAACCCCAGCTCCAGAAACGTCAAAAGCTACGTCCCTTACCTGCATCCAATCCCCAATTTCATTTATAGGACTGATAAGATTGTAATTAGAATCGTATCTCTCAATTCCACAACATCTTCCGATTAGAAGGGTGTCTTGAAGAGAATTGGTTTGGTCTTGAAAAACATCAAGTCCCCATAACGGTTCCCCGTCAGGAAGCCATTCGGGGAATAGCTCCCAATTCTCAGAAAAATCCTTTTTCCAAAGGCGGGCTTGAGAACCGTTCCCGATGTGTACGAGGATGTCATTTCCGAAAAACGCAAGGCTTGATACGTAAGAATCGGGAGATTCAGGTAAGTCCTCCCAACGAGTCCAAGCTTCTGCACTCGAGAGGAAGGGGTGAGAGGTCGAGGCAGAGAAAATTCCGGCATCAGTGCAAACCACCCACTCGTCTGTGTTAAGGTGTAGGTCAAGAATTTCACGTAAATCTTGTTGGCCTGTAATAAACCAAGTGTCTTTAACCTCAAACTTGAGAAGATCTATTACGACAACTCCGAATCCACAAGTGAAATAGGCGAAATCACCGAACACATACACACCTCTAACACCTTTATCCGCAATCAAATTGCTCGTAAAAATATCGGGCATATTGTACGTCCCAGCATTTGTTACTAAGTCGATGTTCCCGTTAGAATAACCGATAAGCAGAATTTCACTACCTCCATGCCAGCCTATTGCGGTCGGATTTGATTGAGATAAACCCTGTACTTTACTGTATCGCTTCACAAGGTTAGTGGCAGACTCGACCTCGAAAACAGCAAGTTCAGTTCGTGCAAATGCAACGCTTTGCCCCTCGGACCTCTCTCCAGTAGCTACCTCTAACACTTCCCTGTACGGAAAGTAATCTTTCCATGCGCCAACAGGCCTGTTTGTTTGTCCTGTAATTTCAAAGACAGTCAGTGCGGTACAAAGAAGAATTGATAGCGTTTTAAAATTCATGTGTTGGGTACTTTCAGGCCTTGTAACTACGCTTCGAAGTTCGGGATATTGTGCTGATTGTACTTAAAAACTTGTGAGCCCTCAGATTCGAGTTTGTCCATGGCCTTGGAATCGGCTAATTCGTAGAGGAAGCCCTTCTTTGAGGGCTTTGTTTTCACAATAGACCAAACAATTAAAAGCGACAAAAGATCTTCGGTTTCTTCGAAACCTAATCTCGCTAGGCGCGCAACTTGGACGAAACGTAGCTCTCGACTATCTCGGAGAGCCGAGAATAGTTTGCCGACATTTATATCGTACCGAAATTCAGTTCTATCGTGCCGCATTTGATATTGCCATACCTTAACCATAACGGGACTAGCTTTATGAATCCTGTCCTCCTTCCTTAAGTACGCTTGCCATTCACCTTGTTCGTCCTTTACAAAGTGTGGCCTTCCATTCGAGCGTTCGATCTTTATCTCGAGCACCTTCTTAAACTCGACCCTCCACACCTGAACTTCGAAAGAAACAGCGGGCCTACAATACATCTGCGCTGCCGCCTCTACCATGTGAAACTCTTCCTCGGTATTACATCCCGCCACTACTCCATTGTCTTTCACTCCTATTAATAGCCTTCCTCCGCCAGTGTTAGCGAACGCAGCCATCGTTTTCGCAATCTTACCAGAGTCATCAACCCTCAGTTTAAAATCCTGAGTCAGATGCTCCCCTTCTTCAATTAATTTTAAGATGAAAGACATGATTCGAAGATAAGACAAGCATATGCAATGATTTTATAAAAAAATTGCGTACTTTTGCACCGAATTAGAAGTGAAGGGAAGAACATAGAGGGGCATAAGCCCCCTTTTTATGCTCTAAACTTTTGATAAATTAAAGAACAGTGATAGATCCGAAAACGATTAGACGACTTGCAGACGAATTCCTCGAAGGAACTTCGGGATTCGTTGTGGATGTAAAAGTCGCGAGCGGGAATGTTATCAAGATTGCACTTGAGAATGACGGAACTACGTCAATTAAAGAGTGTGTCGCTCTGAGTCGTCATATTGAAGGGAGCTTCGATAGAGAAGAGGAGGACTTTGCTCTTGATGTGGGATCTCCCGGATTAGACCAACCATTGAAGGTTTTACGTCAATACCTCAAGCTTATAGGTAAGCAGATTGCCGTTAATCCTATAGAAGGCAAGAAAATACAAGGCGAGTTAATGAGCATTGAGGAGGAGGAGGGAGTAGTAGTGGGTTTGGTCTTAAAGACACGTGAGAAAAAGCGTGTCGAAGGACGCAAATCTAAGCAGTGGGTGGAAGAGGAGCTTCAATTTAAAGTTGAAGATCTTGAATGGACTAAAGTGATAATTTCTTTTAAATAAGGTACCATGCAGTTGAACCTAATAGATTCGTTCCGCGAATTCAAAGAATTCAAAAACTTCGATAAGGAGACCATGATGGCCATCCTCGAAGACGTGTTTAGAAATATGATTATTAAGAAATTCGGCACGGACGAGAATTTCGATTTGATCATAAACCCTGAAAAAGGTGATCTTGAGATTTGGCGTAACCGCGAAATCGTTGCAAACGATGGAGTTGAAGATTCTAATGAGCAAATCTCTTTAGACGACGCTCTTAAAATCGAGAATGACTTCGAAGTGGGAGAGGAGGTTTCGGAGGAGATCAAGCTAGAGTCTTTCGGCCGTCGAGCCGTTCTATCGCTCCGACAAAACCTTGTGGGTCGCATCATGGAAATCGAGAAAGACGCGATTTACCAGAAATATAAGGAGCGCATCGGGGAGGTAGTTACTGCTGAGGTATACCAAATCTGGAAGCGTGAAATTCTTCTCGTTGATGATGACGATAACGAGGTAGTTATGCCACGTGAACATCAGATCCCTGGAGATTTCTTCAAAAAAGGCGATAGCGTTCGCGCGGTTGTTGCAGCTGTAGAGCTTCGCAACAACACGCCGCGAATCATCCTATCTCGTACGGCTCCGGAATTCTTAGAGCGACTCTTCGAAATGGAGGTTCCTGAGATTTTCGACGGTCTTATAACGATTAAGAAGATTGTACGTTCTCCTGGAGAGCGCGCTAAAGTTGCTGTTGAGTCTTACGATGATAGAGTAGACCCAGTAGGAGCTTGTGTCGGAATGAAAGGGTCACGTATCCACAGTATTGTTCGAGAGCTTCGCAATGAGAACATCGATGTAATCAATTGGACGGAGAACCAAGAGCTATTAATGTCTAGATCATTAAGCCCAGCAAAGGTTTCTTCTATCACCCTTAAGGATGATACGGGTCGTGCAGAGGTATATCTCAAGCCGGACCAAGTTTCACTTGCCATCGGTAAGGGAGGGAACAATATCAAACTCGCTGGTTTACTAACGGGCTACGAAATTGACGTATTCCGTGAGGAAGACGATGCAGAGGAAGATGTAGAATTGATGGAGTTCAGTGATGAAATCGACTCTTGGATTCTCGAGGAGTTCATTAAGATCGGCTGTGACACTGCACGCTCGGTACTTGATTTGGACGAAGAAGGTCTAATTTCAAGAACAGATTTAGAGGCAGAGACAGTAAAAGAGGTAGTAAGGATTCTAAAGAAGGAACTCGAATAATTCGATAGTTATCGGAAAATAAATAGCTCCGTTGTTAGCTGTTTATTTACCGAACGACAATTCTCTATTCTTCATAACCTAACTTCCCCCACGATAATAAAGCCCATGGCCGACGTAAATAAACCAGTACGACTAAGTAAAGCAGCCCGAGAATTCAATTTAGGCATAGGCACAATTGTTGATTACCTTGAAACAAAAGGAATCAAAGTTGATGCAAAACCTAACACGAAGCTAAATCCGGATGTTTACGCCCTTGTGCGTGGTAATTTCCAAGGAGATAAAGAAGCGAAGGAAGCGGCTCAACGTTCTACAACCTCTGTTGTTGAACGTGAGAATATCACTCTTGCGAGTGCTAGAAAGCGCCCAACGAAGAAGGTAGAAGAGGAGGAGCCTGAAATTGATCTAAGCATTTTTAAGAAAAGCGAGGACCAACCTACAGTTGAACGTTCGGGAAAAAGTGAGGAGGCTCTTAAAGCAGAGCAGGAATCAGCAAGTAAATCTGCAGCGGAAAAGTTAGCTAAAGAGGAAGCTGCAGCATTAGCCGCAGCTAGTGCAGCAAAAGCGCAAGCCGATCTCGCTGCAAAAACTCAAGCTGAGGCAGCCGCTCAAGCAGAAGCTGCTGCAAAAGCAGCCGAAGCCGAAGCAGATGCCGCAATTATTGCCGCCAAATCCGCAGAGGCCGCCGCCGCTACAGCCGCCGCAAAAGCTGATACTGACAAGAAGGTCATTAAAGCAAAAGCTCCTGCTGCTAAAGGATTAAAGGTTGTAGGAAAATTAGATTTCGCAGCCCAAGCAAAAGAAGCAGAAGAGAAGAAAGCTGCAGCGATTGTTGCACGGGCAAAAGCAAAACTTGAAGCTGAAAAGATTATTGTCAAATCGGCTATTCAACCGATAGATATCGAGAAACCCAAAGAAACAGACTTAAAAACTAATAGTGGACTTGTAAGAGCGAAGGTGGAAAAACTTACTGGGCCGAAGGTTGTAGGTAAGATCGTATTGCCGGTAGAAAAGAAAAGAACGAAGACGACTAAAGAGGACGGCAAAAGAAAGCGTATTAAAAAGAAGGTCGACGTTGCAAAAGCTGGAGCTGGAGCAGGTGCAGGTAGACCACCAAGACCTGGTGCAGGCACAGGAGCTGGTAGAGGAGGAGTTCGACGTGGGCCTGGAGGTCCAGGTGGAGCTAGAGGTGGTGCGAGAGGAGCAACTAGAGGAGGAGCAAGAGGGCCGAAGAAAGAGGTCAGCCAAGAAGATATTAAGAAGGAGATTCGCGATACGCTTGCACGTTTAAGTGGAGGTAAGAAGTCGAAGTCTTCTAAGATGCGTCGTGCGAAACGTAAGGACATCAGAGATCGTTCTGAGGATGATATGGTTCGTCAGCAGTTAGAGGATACAATCCTAAAACTAACAGAGTTCGTTACCGTTGCAGAGCTTGCCACTATGATGGACAAGTCAGTAAATGATGTGATTTCTGCTTGTATGACTCTCGGAATTATGGTTTCGATAAACCAACGTCTAGACAAGGATACAATCACAATGATTGCCGAAGACTTCGGGTTTGAAGTTGAATTCGTAAGTGCAGATCTAGAGGAAGCGATTGATGTAGAGCAAGATGATGAAGCCGATCTAGTTTCTCGTCCGCCGATTATTACGGTTATGGGACACGTAGACCACGGTAAAACGTCGCTACTTGATTACATTCGTAAAGAGAACGTTATCGCTGGTGAGGCTGGAGGAATTACTCAGCACATCGGTGCTTATTCTGTTGAGGTTGATGGTGGCCAAAGAATCACATTCCTTGACACGCCTGGTCACGAAGCGTTTACCGCTATGCGTGCGCGTGGAGCTCAAGTGACAGATCTTGCTATTATTGTTATTGCTTCGGATGATGCGGTTATGCCACAAACAAAGGAAGCTATCCACCACGCTTTAGCAGCTGAAATTCCAATGATCTTCGCTCTAAACAAGATGGATAGAGAGGAGGCGAATCCAGATAAGATTAAAAAGGAACTAAGCGAGATGAATATTCTCGTCGAGGAGTGGGGTGGTAAATACCAATGCCAAGAGATTTCTGCTAAACGCGGAACTAACATTGAGGAACTTCTAGAGAAAGTACTTCTAGAAGCAGAGATGTTAGACCTAAAAGCGAACCCAAATAAAAGAGCGATTGGGACTGTCGTTGAGAGTACTTTAGATAAAGGACGTGGATATGTAACTAACCTTCTTGTTGAAGGAGGTACTTTGAAAGTAGGTGATCCTATTCTCGCAGGTCAGTACTCAGGGAAGATCCGAGCTATGTTTGATGAGCGCGGTCAACGTGTTACTGAGGCAGGACCTTCAGCTCCGATTTCAGTTCTAGGATTCGATGGAGCTCCTAACGCTGGAGATAACTTCAACGTATTTGAAGACGAAAAAGAAGCTCGTACTATTGCAACAAAGCGTCAACAATTACAACGAGAGCAGGGTGTTCGTACACAGAAGACTGTAACTCTTGAAGAGCTAGGCCGTCGTATTGCTGTGGGTGAATTTAAGGAGCTCAACCTCATCGTGAAAGGTGACGTTGATGGATCTATCGAGGCGTTGAGCGACTCTCTTGAGAAACTTTCTACGGAGAAGGTACAGGTTAAAATCATCCATAAAGCTGTAGGTCAAATCACAGAGTCGGATATCCTACTCGCTTCAGCTTCGAATGCTTACATCATAGGTTTCCAAGTTCGTCCTTCTGCGACTGCGAGGAAGCTTGCAGAAACGGAAGAGATTCAAATTAAGCTCTACTCTGTAATCTACAAAGCAATTGAGGAAATGCGCGATGCGATGGAAGGACTCCTTTCTGCGAAGATTGAAGAGAAAATTATCGGAAGTGCTGAAATTCGTGAGACGTTTAAGATCTCGAAAATCGGTACTATTGCTGGTTGTATCGTTAACGAAGGAAAGATCCTGCGTTCTAGCAAGGTTCGTGTTATTCGCGAAGGTGTAGTTGCTTACACCGGCCTACTTGGATCTCTAAAGCGTTTCAAAGACGACGCGAAAGAGGTGGCGAAAGGTTACGAGTGCGGATTGAACATAGAGAAGTTCAACGACATTAAGGTCGGAGATGTCATCGAGGCTTATGAAGAGATAGAAGTTAAGCAGACGTTAGAAAGCTGATTCAGTTGATCTATAGAGTTAAAGTTTTGGGAGTGCAATCTCAGAAGGAACGATTAACGCATTTGGATATAGCCTAATCAGTTTATCCAAAGCAAGTTCGGCCTCCCAACGGTCTCTGTAATTTCCAACGGCCACACTATAATTTGGCGCAATAGACTCCAAATAAACAGGTCTAGTATAAAGTCGATGCCTACAATTTGCACGAACAGCGCGAGCTGTTTCTAAATCCCCAAAATGGATTTGGACTCTATACCCATACAAAGGAGGGACACTCGCTAAAGCGTCGGCACTCAATACCATCAACGCAGAATCCATGTGAATTTCGACGCTACCTACACCAGTCCTCCTCATTAAAGCCGGACGAATAGAGTCAGCTATAATCGAATTTATCTCATTATCGTTTTTATCATCGGGAGTATCAATTTCAAAAACTCTAACGCTAATTATGGAGTCTCCAGATATTAGCTCATTTTCAGAGCGAGTTGTATCACATTCGGTTCTAAAAATGTTACTCCACCACGAGCCTTCAGTTTGCGCGGATACGCCTGATAAATCAGCAGTTAAGCACAAAAATATTGATAGATAAAGAACCCTTAGTATTCCCTTTTTTGACAGAAATTTAAAACAGATAATGTTTTTTTTCATAGAACAAATCTACACGAACATATCATTATTAGAGCATTACAAAGAATATTATTGTTTGGAAAGAGTCTAAATAAGCAAACCTTGTGACATTGTTGTGACAAGTTGTATGTTTAGCAGAACTTTCAACGTAATTTCGCGCGTGAATTGAGTCTACTCGATTGATATGCAAAAACCGATGAATAATCGTCTGAAACGACTTAAACATATAGCACAAGCAATTTGTGTTATCCTAGTTTTCCAGGTATCTGGACTAGCGGCCCAAGGTATTTGGGAGGGTGGAGACCCGACGAATGGTCAATCACTCTTTAATGTTAACTGTGCGTCTTGTCACAAAACCACCGATGAAACTCTCGTAGGACCAGGTCTTTCGGGCATTCAAGATCGCTGGAAAACAACCGACGACATGCTCGTTGCGTGGGTACAAAACCCACAAGAAGCAGCTGAGTCAGGTGACAAGTACATTAAGGGTATGGTTGCCCGATACGTAGGCACTTACGGATGGATGACAGGACAAGCGGTATCTAAGGATGATATTCGTGACATTTTTGCTTA
>DQRJ01000053.1 GCA_015663855.1 Flavobacteriales bacterium
AAAACTTGTAACCATTAAGCTATTAGGTGGTGATTACAAAGAACTCCCTCCTTCTGCCTTAATCTCAATGCAGAACGATAATAACACGACTTACAACACATACCTACAGGTTCAGAATGAACTTCAGTCTGCTGTTAATGAATTGCGTGATGAACTTGCATTAGTGAAGTTCGGTCAGAGCTACAGAGAGCTAGAAGATATCTATGGTCGTAATAAGCAAGACAAGAAGACTTTAGATAAAATTACTGCTGTCAGGGCTGTGTACCCTCAGCGTATTTCCGAAGCTGAGCCTAGGGATGCTGAATCAACATATTACTAAGTCATGAGTAAGTTTAAAAAAGGCAGTAACCGTCCTAAAGGATCGATATCGACAGCTTCGTTGCCGGATATCGTTTTCATGCTACTTTTCTTCTTTATGACAGTAACAGTATTGCGAACTGAAGATGAGAAGGTGCAGGTAACAAGACCTGAAGCTTCAGAGCTTTATAAGGTTGAGAAGAAACACCTTATTCGATACATTAACATCGGTACTCCGATGGATAAAAGGTACGGAACAGAGCCTGTGATTCAATTGAATGACCAGTTTTCTCACGCTTATGAAGTAAGAGATTGGATTGCTAAGGAGCGTAAAACGCTAGCTGAATCAGAGCAAAGTAAGATGTGGGTGTCGCTTAAGGTGGACCAAGAAACTAAAATGGGTATTGTCAGTGCTGTAAAGCAAGAGTTAAGACAAGCCTCAGCCCTTAAAGTTCTTTACTCAGCAACTAGTAGGTCACGTACAGGTAGCGAAGAATAAACGGATAAAGTTTCGTTTAATGCGGACTTGATTAAGAAAAGTCCTTGAGTATTTTGTCTGCTAAGTACTTACTTAATTTAATGTAGCTTTCAAGAGTCCATCCAGCAACGTGCGGGCTGAGGTAAACATCTGGCGTTTTAAGTAAACGAGTAAGCACAGCCTTAGATTCTGAATCCTCGTAGCTATCTAGTCCTTCAAGAGAGCTTCCTTCAAATTCTAGTACATCGAGTGCTGTAGAGATTACTTTACCGTTATCCAGAGCATCAAGTAATTCACGAGTATTCACCACTGAACCTCGAGAACTGTTAACGAAAATAATAGGTTTTGCGAAACTATCTAACCACTTAGCGTTTACTAACCCATTCGTTTCACTAGTCAAAGGAACGTGAACACTAACAATGTCACTCTGAGCAAAAAACTCATCTTCCGTGACTTCCTCCACCAAATCATCGCCGAAACCATGTCTGTATTTGTCGTAGGCGATTACTTTACAGCCTATACCAGCGAGTTTAGAAGCAAAAGATTCGCCCATAACTCCGTACCCTATTATCCCCACAATCCTGCTTTTTAGTTCTGCCCCCCTGTGTTTCTCCCTAGCCCAAGCTCTTTCATGAACACTTCTATCGCAACTTCTAAGCTTGTGTAGTATCATTAGAAGCATTCCTAGGACATGTTCACCTACAGCATCTCTATTGCCTTCTGGAGAGTTGTAAATTATGACACCTCTATTACGTGCTTCGTCCACATCTATGTTTTCCAGACCTGAGCCACTTCGAGCTATCCATTTAAGGAGAGGCATGGCTTTAAGTAATTCAACATTAATGGTAAGTCTAGATCTAATAACGATACCTTCTATTTCAGAAAGTGCTCCTGAGATAATATCTTGGCTAGAAATTTTTCTTTTATCTGAGCAGATAAAACCATTCTCCGTGAGTTTGGATTGAAGAATCGGATGAACTGTATCTAGGAATGCAACCTTCATATCGTGCATTTATATAATTGTACTGATGAAGGATCCGACACTGAAGTATATTATCAGGCCTATGATGTCATTCGCAGTGGTGATAAAGGGACCTGTTGCAAGGGCTGGGTCTATTTCACGTTTTTCAAGCATAAGAGGCACGAAAGCACCGAACAGAGCAGCAAAAACGATAACGAAAAGTAATGAGATACTTACAGTTGTGCTAAGTGCTTTGTCGAATCCTAGTATTAGGGTGACGGCAAAAATTATGGTAGAGCATATCACTCCATTTAGTAATCCTACACCTAGCTCTTTAGTGAGGCGGCTCATTATGTTAGAGGTGTTTATACTTGAAGTAGCTAGTCCTTGAACTACGATGGCGGAAGATTGCACTCCTACATTTCCTCCCATAGCCGCTATTAATGGAATAAATAGAGCCATCTCAGGATTAGTTACAATATCGAAAGCACCGATTACGTAAGCCCCCCCAACACCACCGCCTAGCCCTATTAACAGCCATGGCAATCTCGCCCTAGTTAAAGTCCAAACTGAGTCGTACGATTCTACGTCTTCGGAAATACCTGATGCGAGTTGATAATCTCGCTCAGCCTCCTCGATAATAACGTCCACCGCATCGTCAATTGTGATTCGCCCTAGTAATATCCCGTTGTCATCTACTACGGGAAGGGCAACGAGATCATAACGTTCCATTAGACTTACAACGAGGTCTTCGTTTTCTTGTACTTTTATTGAGACCAAATCGTTAGAGTCCTTAAGCTCTACCACTGGGGTTTTCGTACTAGTTGCTGATAGTAGTAGACTTTGTAGACTGAGTCGTCCCGTTAGTTTTCCGATTTTATCGACAACGTAAATGGTGTACAGATTTTCTATTTCTTCGGATTGGATCCGGATTTCACGAATCGCCCTCGAAACGGTCCATGTTTCCTCGACTCTAACTAACTCTTTTGCCATTAATGCCCCCGCCGTACCGTCTGGGTAGGCTAGAAGCGAGAGTACGTCCGAGACTAACTCTTTGTCTTCAACGTGAGACATCACCTCTTCGACCTTCTCTGAAGACAGCTCACTAATAATATCGGCTGCATCGTCTGATTCAAGTCCAGCAATTACATCATCGGCGATTTCTTTTGAAGTAAGAGTACTAAGAAGATCCTCTCGAACTTCTTCGTCTAGTTCGTGAAGAACTTCAGACCTAGAATCGTCTTTAAGCACTCTATAGATATAGTGCACATCGTCGCGCCTGATTTGGTTTAAAATAAGCGCAATATCTGAAGCGTGAATCGGCTCAAGTAAATCGGCCAAATCTCTATCCTTACCCTCTTCAATTAGAGTGTGTATATCTGATAAATATTCTTTAGTAAGGTCTAGCATGAATCCTGAAATGCTGGGCTAAGTTATGCTAGATTTATTTAGTGTTTTTCAACCGCTTTGATACAAAGAAGTCTTTTACTAATTGTGAGCATTCTTTTTCAAGGATGCCTGAAGTAACTAGGGTTTTAGGGTGAAGTAAGCCGTTTTCTCCTACCTGCCCTCCGTGACCTTCTTTTTCTGGTGAGACAATCCATCTTCCGTATCCGCGTTTTAAATCTTTTGCTCCATAGACTATTCTTCCTATTCTAGTCCAAAACCCAGCGCCAGCACACATAGGGCAAGGTTCTAACGTTACGTAAAGTGTACATTCATCAAGAAATTTTCCACCAACGAATTCAGAAGCGCTGGTAAAGGCCTGCATTTCCGCATGAGCTGTGAAATCGCGTAATCTTTCGCATAAATTATGGCCTCTTGCAATAACCGATCCTCGTGAAACGATTACCGCACCGACAGGAACTTCGTCAATCGCTCCCGCTTCTTCAGCTTCTAGTAAAGCCATCCTCATAAATCGTTCGTCTTCTGCGATTTGTTTAGGTGTGTTTTTATCTAATTCTTGAGCCATGCTGCAAGTTCGTTTAAAGCGATTAGGTTCGGAACTAAATCGGGTGTTTTTCCTGAATTCTTTGGAATGTTTAATTGCGCCAAATCCTCTTGAGTGCATGTTGAATACTCGAATTTAACTCTCCAAAGCTCAGCAAGTTCTTCTTGTTCGGCTTGACCAGGTGTAGGGATAAGAATTGCTCGTGATTTCAGAGAAACTAGATCGAGAAGGGTAGAATAACCACTTCGACAGATTACTACGTCAGCCCCTGACATATATGCTCTCATTTCTAAGTCCGAAGGGTCGTAAAGTGTAGTCACACCATCTTCCTCATTACGCTCTGAATTCCTTGGTTTTCCAGCAATTATCACTCCGCTTCGCCCGTCATGTTTCATCCATTTCCTAAGTCCTTCCTCCATAATCGTTCGATGGGGCTCGGGCCCACTTACTACGCCCACAAGAGGTGGAATCCGATCGAGGGAGTTTATTTTGGTAGCGTCATTTATATCGAATCTGCTTAGAATTCCCACGAACGTCGTTTTTCTATGAATCTCCTTCGAGGTGAGTTCGCCAGATATCGACTTCGGTCCGGGCGAAACATCGGGGACCCAAACTTCTGAAAACCGACCCGCCATAAATCGAAGCGAAATCTGTGCGAACGGTCTTAAAATCTTCGCCACAGGAAGTCGAAGTATGTGCGTCATCAATATCGACCTCACGTCGGGGTGAAACACCCCATAGCAGTTGTCGCTAAATATTCTCGTAACCTCTCGATCTTTCACGTGTTTCGCGGTCCATTTCTGTTCCTCGATAATACTGAGAATGAGCCCAGGAGTTTGGGCTGCAATTTTAAGCATAGTCCCCCTCTCGTTATATTCAATCACGCGTCCCGGTTTCTCAAAAAAAGCCACTCTACTCATGTCATCACCCCTTTCTTTCAGCCTTCGTTTAAGCCAAACCAAAGAATCCCCTGCGCTCGCCACATCAACCTCCCATCCCAAATCAAGCGCCCCCTCTATGATAGGCAGGGTCCTGCTCGCATGACCTAACCCCCAATTTAAGACTGCAATTAGTATTCGAGACATGGCCACAAGTTCCTAATTTTGCAGCAGCGAATTACATTTGCGATAGTAAAAACAATGGGAAAGGATAAACTTAGAAAATGGGCTGAAAATGAAACGTTTAATCACGTTTTCGAACCATGTTTACAGGATGCGGTAAAAGGTCTTGATGGGGAACTTAAGGGGACATGGGCTTCAGATATATTTAAAAACGACAATCCTATTACTCTTGAGCTGGGGTGTGGTAAGGGTGAATACACAGTGGGGCTCGCAAGGAAATATCCTAATCGAAATTTCGTAGGTGTCGATATCAAGGGGCATCGATTTTGGAGGGGCGCGAAAACAGCTAAGGAGGAATCGTTACCTAATGTGGCATTTCTAAGAACTAGACTTGAATTTATCGATAAGTATTTCGAGTCGGGAGAGGTGAGTGAGATTTGGCTTACATTTTCTGATCCACAACCTAAGGACGAAAAGGGGACGAAGAGGATTACATCGCCGGTTTACATCGAGCGCTATAAGAAGATTCTTAAGCCGGGCAGCTTGATTAACGTGAAAACCGACTCTGTTCTGCTCTACGATTTATCTAAGGAGGGTTACCTAGAAAGTGGCTACAAGTTCAATTACGACAGCACGGATGTTTACGGCGAATTAGTAGATCGAGTCCCTCAAGATCTTCGCGATTCACTCGAAATAATCACCTTCTACGAAAAGAGGTGGCTATTGGAGGGGAAGAAGATCCACTTCATTCAGTTAGAGGTTTAACATGAGTTTTAACGACGACGTATTTGAAGTAGTAAGGCTTATTCCTAATGGAAGAGTGACTTCTTATGGAGCTATTGCCAAATATCTGGGTGATGCAAGGGCTAGTAGAAGAATAGGTTGGGCTTTGAATAAGAGTTTTACTGTAAACCCCTCGGTTCCAGCTCATAGAGTGGTCAATCGATTAGGTATGCTTTCAGGTGCTTTACACTTCCCCCCGGCGAGGTCAATGGCTCAGGAATTGGAAAACGAAGGGATTATAGTTAAAGAAGGGCAAGTAGTTGAGTTAGATAGACTTTTTTGGGACCCTATGACCGAACTTTGATGTCTGAACTTTATGTTCTGAATTAGAATACCTATGGAGATTACTAAAGATAAGGTTATTACTGCTTTAAGTGGGGTGATTGAGCCTGACTTTGGGAAAGATATTGTGTCGCTAGATTTGGTATCAAACCTTGAAATAGAGGGGGATAAGATTTCTCTAAATGTGAAGTCTAGTAACCCTGCTTTGCATGCTAGGAAGAGGATGCAAGAGGCTGTGGAATTTGCCCTTGAGCGTGCGTTAGGTAAAGATGTTCAGATAGAGATAACGGTCAGTGCTTTGCCGAAAGAGGAGAGGACACTGGAAACGAGGAAGGTGCTTCCTGGAGTGAAGCAAATCATAGCTGTTGCTTCAGGAAAGGGTGGTGTGGGAAAAAGTACTGTAAGCGCGAACCTCGCGGTGGCTCTTGCTCAACTGGGGTATAAAGTGGGGCTTTGTGACGCCGATATTTATGGGCCGAGTATCCCTACAATGTTTGGAGTTCAAGATGAAAGTCCTCAGCCCGTTGAGGTTAACGGGAAACAATTTATGACTCCTGTAGAGAAATACGGTGTTAAGATGCTTTCTATTGGTTTCTTCGCAGATCCAGATCAAGCAATAGTTTGGCGCGGGCCTATGGCTACAAAAGCGTTAAAGCAACTTTTTAATGACGTTACGTGGGGAGAATTGGACTTTATGATTGTAGATCTTCCTCCTGGAACTGGGGATATTCATTTAACTCTTGTAAGTGAATTAGACCTTGCGGGAGCAGTAATCGTTTCTACTCCTCAAGATGTCGCACTTGCCGATGCTCGTAAAGGAGTGGGTATGTTCAAGCTGGAGGCCATCAACGTTCCTGTTTTAGGAATGATCGAAAACATGGCTTATTTCGTTCCGCCTGACGCTCCACAGTTTAAATATCACATCTTCGGAGTGGACGGGGTAAAACGCCTCGCCGAATCTCTCGATGTACCATTCTTAGGCGAACTTCCCCTATTACAAACCATACGTGAGGCTGGCGACGTAGGTCGTCCAGCAGTTATGCAAGGCGATTCAGAAGCCGCAGCGGCATTCCGTTCCGTTGTTTCTAACTTGCTAGAAGTTTTAGGAAAAACCGTGAACAAATGAACGACCAGATAATTCCCGAGCAACACAAAGAACTTGCAGCCCGTATAGAGCTCGCCCTTTCTCAAATCCGCCCCTACTTAGAGGCCGATCAGGGGGATATTACTCTGAAAGAAATTACAGACGATTTGGTAGTAAAACTTGAACTACACGGATCTTGTGTCGGATGTTCTATGATCGATATGACTATGAAAGGAGGAGTGGAATCCGTAATTAAAAACGTAGCTCCAGAAGTGAAATCTATTGAAGCGATAAATCTATGATCCAAACAGATATTCTAATAATTGGAGCAGGACCCGTAGGCTTATTTACAGTCTTTGAAGCGGGTTTAGTGAAATTAAAATGCCATATTATTGATGCTCTTCCTCAAACAGGAGGACAGTGTTCGGAGATTTATCCTAAAAAACCGATCTACGATATCCCGGCTTACCCATCTATCATGGCCGGTGAATTAACCGACCGATTAATGGAGCAAATAAAGCCGTTTTCTCCGGGTTTTACTCTTGGAGAAAGGGCAGAAACTATTGAAAAAGATGACGAAGGTCAGTTTATTATTACTACAAGTCACGGGACTAAGCATAGAGCTCCCATTATTGCAATCGCTGCTGGTTTAGGGTGTTTCGAGCCTAGAAAGCCGCCTGTAGAAGGTTTAGCCGATTTCGAAAATAAAGGTGTAGAGTACATTATTAAAGACCCTGAGTTTTATCGCGGGAAGAAGGTCGTGATTTCTGGAGGAGGCGATTCCGCACTCGATTGGACGAACTTTTTAGCGGACGGTGTTGCATCTGAGGTAACGCTTGTACATAGGCGCCCTAGTTTTAGAGGTCATCCAGATAGTGTCCAAAAGGTCATGGATCTTGCCCAGGCCGGAAAGATAAACCTTCTCACAAATGGTGAGGTCGTAGGGATTTCTGGGAATGGAGCTGTGCAATCTGTCGAAGTAAAACACAAATCGGAGGGGATGATTTCACTCGAAACCGATCACTGGATTCCTCTTTTCGGGCTGAGTCCTAAGTTGGGGCCTATCGGAGAATGGAATTTGAATATCAAAAAGAACGCCATCGAGGTAGATACGTTTGATTATTCAACTAACGTACCGGGCATTTATGCTATCGGCGATATAAACACGTATCCCGGTAAATTAAAGCTTATTCTTTGTGGTTTCCACGAAGCTACCCTTATGGTACAGAGTGCATATAAAAGGATATATCCCGATAAAAATTTGGTCTTAAAGTATACTACTGTTACTGGTGTTCCAGGAATGTAAATCAATGGAAAATACGATTAAAGTCATAGTCATAGACAGAAATGATGAGCGTCATGAGATTGAAGCGCCGACAGATATGAATATGAATATGATGGAGCTTTGTAAAAGTTACGAGCTCCCTGTCGAGGGCACTTGTGGTGGGATGGCGATGTGCGCCAGTTGTCACATGTATGTGCTAAGTGCCCACGATTTACCTGAACGGTCTGATGATGAGGAGGATATGCTTGACGAGGCGTTCAACGTTGAGGATAATAGCCGCCTTGGATGCCAAATCAGGCTCGAGGATTCCCTTAATGATATCGAAGTGAAGCTTGCTCCAGTGGGATAGACCATAGCCTGCTCCTTAGTTTTTTCCTACCCCAGGGTTTAATAGTAACCCCGAAGACATCAACTCCGCGAGTAATGACGATGTCTCTAACTCCTTTACGGCAGAAATATGATGAGGTGCGTGTGTGTCAGAACAAACCATTCTTATCCACCCCTTCTCAATTGCGTATTGAGCAGTTTCTTGTGCCAAATCGCCATAAGCACCTGCCAAAGTAGCTGCGTTTACGGTTAGCACCACCCCTCTTGAGTGTAAATCTTCAAGTTTCTCACGCTCCATATGCCAGTAAGGATATCTAGCACAATGTGCCAAAACAGGAGTGAGACCAGAGGTTTGCATCTTGAAAATCGCATCAGTAAGCATTTCTTCGTTAGGTGCTTCATGAAAAGCAAATTCGAAAAGGATCATTTTCATTTTTTCTCCTGAAAGAGGGTCTATACACGGAAAAGTCAGGAGGGTATCATCTTTTCCCCCTGCGTCCGATAGCAAATCAAGGAAATTTGATTCGAGGAAATATTCGGCCCCTAGTAGTAGATCAATAGGTGGAAGTTTCTTCGCTACCTCTTTTTTAAGCTCTTCGAATATAGGCAGTAAAATTTCGGATGTATTTGGATATAAGTCCGACATAATGTGCGGAGTAATCACGAGTCTTTCGAATCCCAAATCTTGGAGTCTTTTTATCAAAGCTATCGCCATTTCCATATCGTGAGCCCCATCGTCAACTCCAGGAACTAAGTGACTATGTACGTCAGTAACGAGATCGCTTAAACAATTCCGAACTTGTCTCGATGTTTTCTTCTTCGTTTTCTTCGAGCTGAATAAATCTCTGAGTCGTTTAAACATTTAGCGATTCATCTAAATATTTCGATACTCCCCCGAGGCGATATTGGCTAGCCATTCAGGATTCGCCAAATACCATCCCACCGTTTTTTTCAACCCCTCCACAAAATTCACGCTTGGTTTCCATCCAAGTTCGTTCTCCACTTTCGATGCGTCTATGGCGTATCTCATATCGTGTCCCGCCCTGTCTTTAACAAACGTAATCAACGATTCCGACGCGCCCGATTCGCGCCCTAACTGCTCGTCTACCAGTTTTATCAGAGACTTCACGAGGTCAATATTAGTCCATTCGTTCAACCCTCCGATATTGTACGTCTCACCTACAACCCCCTCGTGTAATATCAAGTCTATCGCTCTGGCGTGATCTTCTACGAAAAGCCAATCGCGTATGTTTTTCCCTTCCCCATAAATCGGTAAATCTTTCTCCTCACAGATGTTCTTTATCATCAGCGGAATAAGCTTCTCTGGAAATTGATTCGCTCCGTAATTGTTTGAACAGTTGCTTATCACAACAGGAAACTCATATGTGTGGTAATACGCTCTAACTATATGATCGCTGGCTGCTTTTGAAGCGCTGTACGGACTTCTTGGGTCGTAAGACGTCGTTTCAGAAAACAGTCCCTCATTACCTAGAGATCCATAAACTTCGTCCGTAGAAATGTGATAAAAAATCTTATCACCACCACCATTCCCACTTTCGTTCCCATCTGAATCAAACCAAGCCTCTTTTGCCACCTCTAAAAGAGCTGCAGTCCCCAAGATGTTTGTCTCTAAAAAAGCTTGAGGATTTTCTATACTTCTATCCACATGACTTTCTGCGGCTAGGTGAACTACAGCATCGAAACTGTGCTTTCTAAATAGCTCTTTGAGTAGAATTCTGTCGCAGATATCTCCTTTAACGAATGAATACTTCTTCGAGTCTATGTCTTGAAGGTTTTCTAGATTCCCCGCAT
>DQRJ01000068.1 GCA_015663855.1 Flavobacteriales bacterium
CTGCCTTAGGGTATTTAAACGTGTATAGCTCAGGGTAGAGCCCACCATACATAGGCATGTGGTATTCTTTAACGGCGCTTTCATCAAACCTATAGTAAGCGAGACGAGTTCCGTCAGGCGACCATTTCAACCCGTTGTCATCACCGAATTCTTCCTCGTAAACCCAGTCAGTAGCACCGTTAATAATACTATTCGAAAGACCATCATCGGTAACTTGAGTTTCCGTTCCGTCAAGAAGATTAGCGATAAAGACATTGTTGTTTCTTACGAAAGCGACTTTATCTGCTGAAGGAGAGAAAGTGGCGAGGCGTTGTTTCCCTTTTGAGAAATCCGTAAGTGGTTTTGCTAAATCTCCCGTCTTAGTGTCGTAAACGTAAAAGTCTGCGTAGAAAGAATGACGATAAAGATGTTCGGTGTTTGTGGTAATTAGAATATATCTCTCGTCAGAGCTGAAGGTGTAATCAGATATGTCTTCTCTTGCGTCTTCAAATGCCTGTAGCGAAGTGACTATGGTTTTAACTTTCTTCCCCGTCTTGTATGAGTACTTTACAATCGAAGCTCCTTCTGTTGAATCGTAGTCTGAGATAGTGTATTGAGATCCGTTTGACATAGATCTAATACCCCAAACCCCCTCAGAGCGAAACTCACCGCCCCAAATTTTTTCGTTTGTAAAATCATTTTGAGCAAATGAGCCCGAAAAGAAACAAAACATGCTCACAAATAAAAAAGTGGCAGTTGCTAAAGAATTATTTTTAGTCATATTAAATGAAGGTTACATTTGACAGCGTCCAAGATAGTAAATTGAGCATGATTGATGACGATGACAGATAAGAATACCAATATCTACCGTGAAATATTTCAAGGGTTACTGCCCGAGAATAGGTTGCATTTCGAGGGAGAGGCCTTGTCGGATAATTCCGTTGACGAAACTGAGGGGTTGAGTTTTATGCCTCGTGTCGTTGCCGAGCCTGTATCCGTCGAAGAAGTGTCCGTCCTCGTAAAAGCCGCTAACGACAATAAAGTCCCTGTAACAGCGGCCGGAGCTAGAACTGGTCTAAGCGGGGGTGCTTTACCTGTGCACGGAGGTCTAGCTCTCTCAATGCGCAAGATGAATAAGATCATCAAAATCGATGAGAAAAACCATCAAGCCATCGTAGAGCCAGGAGTAATTACGGAGGTCCTGCAAAACGCCGTTGAGGAGAAAAACCTCTTTTACGCCGTTGACCCTTCTTCCAAAGGAACTTGCACAATAGGTGGGAATTTGGCAGAAAATAGTGGTGGTCCTAGAGCCGTGAAATATGGTGTGACGAAGGACTGGGTTTTAAATCTTCAGGTGGTTCTGGCCGATGGCCAAATCATAGAAACGGGCGCAAATACCCTCAAAAACTCAACTGGATATAACCTTACGGGGCTTATGGTAGGAAGTGAAGGTACGCTTGGGATTATTACAAGAGCCACGCTTAAATTATTACCCCTTCCGAGGTTTCATGCTTTAATGTGGGTTCCATTTAAAAGTATCAGTGATGCATGTAAAACTGTGTCTGAAATATTCCAAGCTGGGGCGATGCCTAGCGCCGTAGAATTGATGGAGCGTGACGCTCTTGTTATGGCTCAAGATTATACAGGCAATCATGATCTTACACTTGGTGAAGAAGATGGCGCGTATTTGTTAATCGAAGTAGATGGTTTTCAGGAGGCTGAACTTATGCCTCAATGTGAACGAATACTTCCAGTTCTTGAGCGAAATAATGGGGGAGAGGTGTTGTTCGCTCAGACCGCAGCTGAGCAGGAAAAACTTTGGTATTTAAGAAGAAGAATAGGGGAGGCAGTGAAAGCGGTAAGTATCTACAAAGAAGAGGATACCGTGGTGCCCAGGGGGTATTTGCCGGAATTGATGGAGGTCGTAAAGCGAGTAGGGAGAGAATACGGTTTTAGAACTGTTTGTTATGGTCATGCTGGAGATGGGAATTTGCATATTAATATTTTAAGGGATGAGATGAGTGAGGAGGTTTGGTCTGAGAAAATACCCGAGGCAATCCGAGAAATATTCAAGAATGTTGTCGAATTAGGGGGCACTTTGAGCGGGGAGCACGGAATAGGGTATGTACAGAAAGAATACATGGATATTGTGTTGTCGCCACACAATATCCTGATTCAGAGGGGTATAAAGAAGGTGATGGATCCTAAGAATATAATGAATCCGGGTAAAATATTTCCACAGTTACCACACGATGAGATGTGAATAGAAGCCATATTAAGTGTGAGTTTGCATGGTGTGAAGTCCTAACTTTCGTTTTTTGATTAAAGCTAAAATTAAGATGTCACACGGATTATTAAAAGGTAAGAAAGGAATCATTTTTGGCGCTTTGAACGACATGTCTATCGCTTGGAAAGTAGCCGAGCAAGCAGTCGCACAAGGCGCAGATATAGTTCTTACAAATGCTCCTATTGCTATGAGGATGGGGACCATTAATGAATTGGCTGCGAAATGCAATAACTGCCCAGTTATTCCCGCAGACGCTACAAGCGAAGAGGATCTACAAAATCTGATTGAAGGGGCAATGGAGCATTTCGGAGGTAAAATAGATTTCATTTTGCACAGCATAGGAATGAGTCCTAACGTTCGAAAAGGCCGTCATTACACAGACATCAACTACAAGTTTTTACAGACGACTCTTGATGTTAGCGCCATTTCATTGCATAAAACCCTTGCTATTTCTAAAAAACTTGATGCACTCAATGAGTGGGGGTCAGTAGTTGCTCTCACTTACATAGCAGCCCAAAGAATTTTCCCCGATTACGGCGATATGGCAGATGCGAAATCTCTCTTAGAGAGTATTACAAGAAGCTTCGGTTATCATTACGGTGTGGCTAACAAGGTTCGAGTCAATACGATCTCACAATCTCCAACGGTAACGACGGCTGGATCTGGTGTTAAAGGTTTTGACGAATTTATAGCATACTCAGAGTCAATGTCGCCTCTAGGCAATGCCGATGCTCTTGCTTGTGCAGACTATTGTATCTCAATGTTCAGTGATCTAACCCGATACGTAACTATGCAGAACCTCTTCCATGATGGTGGATTTTCGAATACGGGAGTGAGCATGGAAGTGATTTCAAAATTCGCTCCAGAAGAATAAAACAATGGAAGTAATAAAGTTCGGAGGAAGTTCCTTAGCTAGTGCCTCAACTATTCGAAGAGTAGGAGAAGTCCTTGTTTCTAGAAGAGATAAACAGAAGATTTTAGTTCTTTCTGCTATGGGCGGGATGACGAATAAATTAATTTCTATAGGCGAACTAGCTTGTTCCGGTGACTCCGATTATAAGTCTGTATATCAGGAGTTAAGAGACTTTCACTTAAAGGCTTTAATCGAGCTTGTGCCTTCAGGTAAAGTAAAGGAGGTTGAGGGTGAAATGAAGTCGCTATTAGATGATCTTGATGAGTTGTGCTACGGGATATATTTACTTCGTGAACTTAGCGATAGGTCTAAGGATGAGCTTGTCGCTTTCGGCGAACGACTTTCTATCCCTATAGTTGTTGCACATCTTAATGGATGCGGTTTAATTGTAAGAAGAGTTGACGCAAGAGACTGGATTAAAACAGATGCTAATCATGGGGCAGCTCATGTTCTGCCGGAAACAACTAAAAAAGCAATATTAAAGGGAGTTGGTGAGGCGTTTGTCTCAGACGATGGGAATGTCTGGGATTGGGAAATCCTCGCTATGGAGGGTTTTATAGGTCAAGCTCCAGATGGGGCTACGACGACGCTAGGTAGAGGAGGTTCTGATTACACTGCGGCTCTTATGACAATTGCTGTAAAAGCAGACCATCTCGAGAAATCTACCGATGTCATAGGTATGCTTACAGCAGATCCTCGCAAAGTGCCTACGGCAAGGATTATCGAGGAGATGAGTTATGCTGAGGCGATGGAGCTCTGCCATTTTGGAGCTAAAATCATTTATCCACCGACTATTGCTCCCCTAATGGAGGCAGGAATTCCTTTAATCGTGAGAAGCACTTTTGAGGCGGATGGTGCGGGTACAAGAATTTGTGCAGATCCTAAAGAAGATGGGCCGGTTAGAGGGTTATCTTCAATAGGAGGTATGTCTTTGCTTACTCTTGTAGGTGGCGGCATGGTAGGGGTTCCGGGCTTTTCACGAAGGCTTTTTATTGCCTTGTCTTTCTCTGGGGTTAATGTCGTGTTGATTACTCAAGGGTCGTCTGAGCATAGTATTACTGTAGCGATTGAGGAAAACGAGCTAGAAGTGGCGTTAGAGGCGTTGCAAGAGGAGTTTGGTTCTGACTTGCAGTTAGGAAGATTAGAGCCATTTAGAACTGAAAAAGGTTTGAGCATATTAGCTCTTGTAGGAGACGGGATGGATGGTTTTACCGGTATTTGTGGTAAGGCATTCCATGCTCTTGGGCGAAACGGGATAAATATTTACGCAATAGCGCAAGGTTCGACCGAAAGAAACATCTCTATAGTCGTAGCTGATGGCGATGTTCCTAAGGCTTTGAGGGCTTTGCATGGTACGTTCTTTGAATCGGACGTTAGAAGGGTGCATCTGTTTTGTATGGGAGTAGGGAACGTAGGAGGGACCCTTGTGGATTTCGTTAGAGATCAACACGATCAATTGCTGAAGGATAGGAATATCGACCTACAAATAGCCGGTCTTGCCAATTCAAAGAAAATGCTATTCAATGCTGAAGGAATTGATCTGTCAGACTGGCGAAATAACTTAGCTTCTTCGGAGACGAAGAGTACTTTAGACGGGTTCATCGATGGGATAAAGACCCTTAATTTAGAAAACTCCACTAACTCGCCGAATTTCGCTGGGTGGGCTGTCGATAGAACGACTCCGGGATCGGAACTGC
>DQRJ01000019.1 GCA_015663855.1 Flavobacteriales bacterium
ATAGCCCCCCCTAAGTCGGTCGGCTACTTCGTATCTTCGCGGAGATGTCAAAAGAGAATATAACCCCCGAAACCCCTGAAGTTGAAGTTGATTTTCGTCAGATGCTTCTGTCGGATTATCGCTTAGGGTGTGTTAGTAGAGAGGTTTCTTTGTTGGGAAGAAAGGAGGTTTTGACCGGGAAGGCTAAGTTTGGCATATTCGGAGATGGGAAGGAGGTGTGTCAGATCGCGCTTGCTAAAGTCGTAAAGCCTGGTGATTGGAGGAGTGGATATTATAGGGACCAAACCTTTATGATGGCTCGCGGACTCCTTACTGTTCAAGCGTATTTTGCTGCTTTATACGGGCATACCGATATAAAACATGAGCCTACTTCGGGTGGACGTCAAATGGGAGGGCACTTTGCTACAAGATTTCTTAACGAAGAGGGAGAGTGGCTCGACCAAATGGCTAACTTTAATAGTTCGGCAGATATAAGCCCGACTTCGGGACAGATGCCTAGACTACTCGGTCTTGCTCAGGCGAGTAAGGTTTATAAATCACTTCCTGAATTGGCAGCTTCGTCAAAGAAGTTTACAAACGGAGGAAATGAAATTGCGGTAGGTACGATAGGAGACGCAAGTACTTCTGAAGGTCTATTCTGGGAGACATTGAACGCTGCGTGCGTGCTCGAAGTGCCGATGTTAATGTCGGTTTGGGATGACGGATACGGAATATCTGTCCCTAAGAAGTTCCAAACCGTGAAGGAGAGCATTTCCGAAGCCCTAAGTGGTTTCCAACGCTCAGAATCCACTAACGGACTCACGATTTTTAGAGTAAAAGGGTGGGATTACCCAGCTCTAGTAGCAACTTACGAAGAAGCGGAGAGGATTTGTCGTGACACACACACACCAGTTCTGGTTCACGTAGATGAGGTGACTCAGCCACAGGGACATTCGACTTCTGGCTCTCACGAGCGTTATAAGTCTAAAGAGAGAATGGAGTGGGCAGCTGAATACGACTGCATGGTCCAAATGGCAAAGTTTCTAGTTCTTGAAGGTGTCGCAACCGAAGACGAGCTCGCTGCATTAAGAAAAGAGGCGAAAAAAGAGGTTAGAGTTGCTCAAAAAGAAGCGTGGTCGCAGTTTAGGATTGCAATTGATGGAGATTGTACTTCGGCAGTTGCATTGATTCGTGGCCTAGAGGGAGTTGACTCCGTTAGAGCTTTACAACTGGAAAAAGCAATGAATCCCGGACGTGCTGAGGTAGTTTCCGCAGTTCGTAAATCTCTTCTCGACTCTGTCGGTGTTGAATCACCAGAAAGAACAGCTTTAAGTCGTTGGCTTAAAGCCTCGATGTCTAAATCGAAAGAGAGATATAACGACCATCTATATTCGACCGATTCAGACAGCGCTCTAAACGTAACTGTAACGCCACCCGTTCTATCTGACGAACTCGTCGATGGACGACTAATCCTTCAAAAGAACTTTGAGGAGATCTTTACTCGTTACCCTAACGTTCTCACTTTCGGTGAAGATGTAGGAGGAATAGGAGGAGTTAACCAGGTAATGGAGGGGATGCAGGAGAAATTCGGCGTGGAACGAGTTAGTGATACCGGAATCCGGGAGTGCACAATCATAGGGTCGGGCATAGGTATGGCGCTGCGTGGTCTTCGCCCCATAGCTGAGATTCAGTACCTGGATTACATTTATTACGCCTTGCAAATTATGCGGGACGACCTTGCTACCGTTCGTTATCGCACTGCTGGAGGCCAAAAAGCACCACTTATCGTCCGCACACGTGGGCATAGACTGGAAGGGATTTGGCATAGCGGATCACCAATGGGGGCAATCATCAACAGCTTGAGGGGGATGCATGTATGCGTACCTAGGAATATGACGCAAGCTGCGGGTATGTACAACACATTGCTACGCGCCCAGGAGCCAGCCCTAGTTGTGGAATGCCTTAATGGCTACAGAAAGAAGGAGTTAATGCCATCTAATTGCGGGGAGTACACTGTTCCTTTAGGAAAACCAGAAATCACCCGAAGCGGTACGGACATTACTATTTTAAGCTACGGATCTACTTTTAATCTTTGTACAGACGCAGCGGTACGACTTGCCGAACTTGGCATAGACGTCGAATTAGTTGACGCGCAAACCTTACTCCCGTTCGATATCGACTCTGTTACAGCCGAGTCAGTATCTCGCACAAACAGACTATTAATTGTCGATGAGGATGTTCCAGGCGGAGCTTCGGCATATCTATTAGACGAAGTCCTAAATAGGCAAGGTGCCTGGGTTTCTCTCGACAGCCAGCCAAGAACGCTCTCAGCAAAACCTCATCTCCCGGCCTACACTTCTGATGGGGATTACTTCTCGAAGCCTTCCGTTGACGATATCGTAGAAGCTGCATACTCTTATATGCAAGAGTATGCCCCCTCGACTTTCAAAGCTATATAATCGCGTTATGCAAAAATCCAAGTTCATTTTACGTACCGAGTTTATCGATCTTTTGCAACT
Source organism: Flavobacteriales bacterium (assembly GCA_015663855.1). GTDB lineage: Bacteria > Bacteroidota > Bacteroidia > Flavobacteriales_D > Sanyastnellaceae > UBA974. The sequence goes on from DQRJ01000019.1 coordinate 2,499, forward strand.
TCTCAAGGCAGCTGGATTTGCTATGTCGGGCGGCGAAGCGAAAATGTTTGTTAATGAGGGACTTATAAAAGTAAACGAGGAGCCAGAATCTAGAAAGCGTAGAAAATTAAGAATTGGAGACATCGTAGAATTCGATGGCCAATATAAAATCTTTATAATTACTGAGTGATTTCGTCGAAAATTGCATGGATTTCCTCATCTTTCGAATCGAAATTAAGAAAATGCGATATTTTTATTCTTTTACAGTACTGATTTGTTTGCTTTTCAGCGCTAGTTTATCAGCACAAACAGTTATTAAAGGTAACGTTTATGATAACGAAACTGGAGAGCCGATGTTCTCTGCTAGCGTTATAGTTCAGGAAACAGGGCAAGGAGTCACTACCGATTTTGACGGTTACTTTAGATTAGAAGTAGCGAGTCTTCCAGTAAAACTACAATTTTCTTTTATCGGTTACGGGATTGAAATAATTACGGTAAATTCTATAAAAGATAAAATTTCAATAAAATTATCGCCGGACCAAATCTTAATTGATGCAGCCGAGGTCGTAGGTGAAAGAATCAGCGACAAACAAAAGCAAGCTCCTCTCACAATAGAGACGATGGATCTCATCGCTATCAAAGAGGCTCCATCAGGAAATTTCTATGAAGGTCTTGGAAACCTTAAAGGTGTGGACCTCACCTCCGCTTCATTAGGATTCAAAATCATCAATACGCGTGGATTCAACTCCACATCCCCTGTCAGATCTCTTCAGCTCATTGATGGAGTAGATAACCAAAGTCCTGGACTTAACTTTTCTCTAGGTAATTTCCTCGGAGCTCCTGATCTAGACGTGAAGTCAGTAGAGATTATTGCGGGAGCAAGTTCTGCTTTTTTCGGTCCTGGCGCATTCAACGGCGTAATCAACATGGAAACAAAGGATCCATATGTATTCCCAGGACTTAGCGTTTCAACTAAGGTGGGAGAACGTAATCTAGTTGAATTGGGGTTGCGTTGGGCTCAAGTGCTCAAAAACAAAGACGGCGACGAGTTTTTTGCGTACAAAGTCACAGCTTTTCAGTTCCAAGCATATGATTGGGAAGCCACTAACTACGGTCCTGTTGATGGCTCTGATGTTCTCGGCTCTAACCCCGGACGTTTCGATGCGGTTAATATCTACGGCGACGAGTACAAGACTGAATTTGACTATTCCGTACCCCCTGGACTAAATTATCGAGGCATGGGAACCTTCTATAGAACAGGATATAAAGAGATCGACCTTGTTAATTACAACACGAACAATCTAAAGGTCAGTCTATGCGGTCAATGGCGCTTGCAGCCTGAGAAAAAGTACGACAGTCCTGAATTAATCTACGGATTTAACATGGGTCAAGGCAGCACCGTCTACCAAGGTGATAACCGTTTCAGCTTAAAGAACATCGAATTCTACCAACATCGCGTTGAACTTCGCAAGAAGAACAAGTGGTTCATACGTGCATACCGTACAAACGAGAACGCCGGAGATTCTTACGATCCTTACGCAACAGCTCTAAAATTACAAGATTCAACTCGTAACCACGAAAACTGGGCTAGAGTTTACGGTCAATACTGGACTGATTCCATCGCTGATCAAATCGAACCAACTTACCCTAACCTTGAAATTCTTTATTGGGATAGTGTTTTTACTGACGACGGTAATTTTCTTTACGCGATTCCTGTCGCGGGTATCCCTGATGGTGCCGAAGATCAGTGGTATGTTGATAATCAGGATAATCTAACATATTGGCATAGCCAAGTGGAGGAATGGACGAACACAGGATACGCAGATCTTGCGAGTGTTGCTATAGATCCTGTCGGCCATCTTGTTCCTGGTTCAACTGACTTTGAAACTTTGTTCAACTCATTAACTACGAAAAAGAACAACGAAGGGGAGGGTGGAACTAGATTCCACGACCTTTCTGCTTTAGCACACGTCCATGGCGAATACGTTTTTACTCCTTGGTGGCTAGAAGAAATCAGAGTAGGGGCAAACGTTAGACAATACACACCTATTAGTGAAGGGACAATTTTCAGTGACACCTCTGGAGTGGTTATTACCAATTCAGAAGTAGGTGCTTATCTCGGAGCTAAAAAGCGCTTTTTTAAGGATAGGATGATTGTTACGGGGACAGTAAGAGCGGATAAGAATCAAAATTTCCCATTAATGTTTTCGCCTGCGATTTCTATGGTTTGGGCTCCTAACTCTACCGACTTTGCGAGATTATCATTTAGCTCTGCCCTGAGAAACCCAACATTAGCAGACCAATACCTGTTTCTTGACGTCGGTCCTGCCACTTTAGTTGGAAATCTTCACGGTGCATATGACCTGGTATCTATTCAAAGTTTCTTAGACTATCGTGAGGCTACACCTCCGATTGGATTTATCGGCATGGATAGACAGAATCTTAGTTACTTCGATATTGATCCTATTAGGCCTGAGCAAGTAAAAACGGTTGAAGCTGGCTACAGAACTACTATAGGTGAGAAGCTGTATGTAGATGCGGGCGCTTATTTTAGTTGGTACACAGACTTCATCGGTTACAACATCGGTTTGGATATAGCTTTTGCTGATACGAACCGTTACGCTCCTATTACAGGTATAGATGTATATCGTTATGCTGCTAACTCTATTAATCAAGTCCAAACCCAGGGCGCCTCAATAGGTTTACAGTATTACCTAAACGCGAAGTTCTCCCTCACAGGTAACTATAGCTGGAACAGATTAGTGAAGACAGACGAGGATGATCCCATCATTCCAGCATTTAATACGCCGGAGCATAAATTCAACTTAGGAATAACATCTCGAGGGCTTAAAGCGTGGGATAAAAACAAATGGGGTTTCGGCGCAAATTATCGTTGGGTCCAACAATTCGTTTTCGAAGGTTCCCCTCAATTCACAGGAGCCATCCCTCAGTACGACCTTGTAGATGCTCAAGTCAACTTATATATAGAGGATTTACATACTACATTTAAGATAGGAGGCTCTAACTTATTGAGAAACGAACACATCGAAACATACGGAGGCCCTAAAGTAGGTCGCCTTGCATATGTCAGTATACTTTACGATTTTTCCAAATAAACAAAGACAAGACGCAGTTGGTCGCCAAAAAACACTAGTTTATCGCTTTTTTTCACCAGTTTGTGTGCTAAATCAGTTTTTATGTCGTAAATTGTGACATCTTTCTATAAAACCAAACCCTTATGAGAAATTTTTATTCAATTATTTTTGTAATGCTCTTTATGAGCACAATGAACGCACAAGTGCGTTATATGGACGAGATCTTTGCCGATGTTACGGTAACTTCAAACGTTCAATACGCGGCTAACGTAACCGTTATTACTACATTACAAGGTTTGCCTCCAATGGCCTTACCTCAGTTAATGGATGTATACGAGCCGACAGGAGACGTAGCTACTAATCGTCCTCTTATTGTTTACCTACATACTGGAAACTTCCTACCGCAATACCTAAATGGTGGAGCTACTGGTAATAAGGATGATTTCGCTGCTGTAGAAATTTGCTCTCGTTTCGCCCGTATGGGATACGTTGTAGCATCTATTGACTACCGTCTAGGATGGAACCCTTTAGCAGCTACACAATCAGAGCGTACTAACCAGCTTATTAACGCTGCTTACCGTGGTGTTCAAGATGCTCGTACTGCCGTTCGTTACTTCCGTATGGATGCTGACGTTCAAGGTAATGCTTTCGGTATCGACCCATTAAAAGTCGGTTACTTCGGTGAAGGAACAGGTGGATACGTAAGCCTTGCAGCTGCTACTATTTCTGACTACAATGATATTATCATTGATGATTTAGGAAATCCTATTGCTAAGTTCTGGTACGATCCAGGTGATGGTTCTTCTATTCCTATGGTAATCGAGGGAGTTCACGGTGATCCAGAAGCAAAGAATGACGGATTCACTCCTGATGGACTTCAACTTTGTATAGGTCACTACCCTACTTATAGTTCAGACGTAAACTTCTCTATGAACATGGGAGGTGCTTTAGGAGATCTTAATTGGTTAGAGTCTGGAGATGTACCTATGGTATCTTTCCAGTGTCCTCACGATCCTTTCGCTCCTTACACAACAGGTGTACTTATCGTTCCTACGACGGGTAACTTAATCGTTGAGGTGAGCGGAGCTTATGATGTTCACGCTGAAATCAATGCTCAGGTAGCTCCTAACAATAACGATGTATTCCAATCTGCTGCATTATCGGATCCTCTTTCTTTAGAATCTGCTGCTAACGGTGGTTTTGATGGACTGTTCCCTGTATTGAACGACTACGTTGGTGGTGTTCCTACACAGCCGTATGACGGTTCTCCTTGGCAGTGGTGGGATGAAGCTGCTGCTCAAGCTTATGATGCAGCTAACGGAACTGCAGTTTGGGCTACCCAAATGACTTTAAACCCTAACATGGGGCCTACTGAAGCTAATTACTGGATTGATATTATTCAGGGATACACAGCTCCACGTTTAGCTCTTGCTATGGGTGTTGTTGCTGCAGGACCTGGTTGTACAGATACTGCTGCTTGTAACTTCAATGCACTTGCTACATCTGACGATGGTTCTTGTACTTACGCTGCACCTGGTTACGATTGTAACGGTGTTTCTTTAAACATTGAAGGTTGTACAGACGCTTTAGCTTGTAACTTCGATGAGACTGCTACTATTGATAACGGAACTTGTGACTACCATGTTGGAACTGATATTCCTACTGGAGCAACTGAAGTTTGGTTAGTAGGTCTAACTCTTACTGGTACACCATACGAGCCTTTAGCTGGTGGATGTGAAGCTGCTGGTGGTGTTAACCCTAACGTAAGTATCAACGGTGTAATCGTTGGAGATGGTGCTACACCATTATCTATGGCTGGTATCAATGATCCAACTGGATTACTTGGTGAATTAGCTGCTCTAGCTACTACTGTTCAGTTCTCTATTTGTGGAACTGGCATGACTGTAGCTGCTCTTGGAAACAACATTCCTATGATTGGAAACGGTCAATTCTGGATTTCTCCAATTCCTGTGAATGCAGACGGTCAATACCTATGGGCTGGACCAATGTTAAACTTCACTTTAGGTTGTGGAGATCCATCAGCTTGTAACTTCTCAGGTAACCCATGTGAGTTAAGCGTTGCTTGTGCTTACCCTGGTTGTACTGATGCTACTGCTGATAACTACGATCCTACTGCTGGTTGTGATGACGGTTCTTGTGTGACTCTAGGTTGTACAGATCCAACAGCATTTAACTACAATGCGGCAGCAGACACAGACGATGGTTCTTGTGTTGCTGTAGTAAACGGTTGTACAGATATTGATGCTTCAAACTATGATGCTACAGCTAACACTGAGGATGGATCTTGTATCTTCTTAGGATGTACATATGCTGCAGCTGATAACTACGACTCTTTAGCTAACGATGACGATGGTTCTTGTACTTTCACTACTGGTTCTGGTTGCGTAGGTGACCTTGACGGTGATGGAGTATCTGCTACATCTGACCTTCTATTGTTCCTATCTGTCTTCGGATCGACTTGTAACTAATATTAGGTATTAAAATATTGAAAGGCCATCCTTCGGGGTGGC
>DQRJ01000143.1 GCA_015663855.1 Flavobacteriales bacterium
CACACGAAAATTTCAGATAATAAGAGAATAGTGACGCTGTAGCGAACTTAGGCTACCTCGACTTGATTTGCAGCTACTCTAACCCAAAGGTGTGCAGCCGCTTCCTTTCTCACTGCAAGAGTCCGTCCACAAGTACAAATCGCCATCGGCCCGTTCAATGGAGCCACGTGCTTTACCTCTACCTCGGACCCGATACAGCAACCCATTTGCACAAGCGCCATAACCTCCTCGGGGGTATCCACCCTCTCGATTACACCGACTTCGTCGGGCTTTAGGTCACAAAGTTTCTTCACTTGCATTATGCAAAGATAATCCTAGGTTTCTCTTTTTTCAATCCCCTTTTTAAGTGATTTTTTAAAAATTTCGTACTTTCGCTCTTCAGGAAATTCTAGAAAAATTGAAAGTTGCGATAATTGGTGGTGGGGCCGCAGGATTTTTTGCTGCGTTTTCTGTTAAAGAGCATCATAAAGACGCGGAAGTGGTGATTTATGAGAAGTCGAGCAAGCTTTTGGCAAAAGTGAGGGTCTCGGGTGGAGGACGATGTAACGTCACTAACTCTTGCTTCAGTGCTAGCAAACTTTCGAAATTTTACCCGCGAGGTGAAAAGCAGATGAAGAAGGCGTTTTCTGTATTTCAGGCGAAGGATACTGTGGTTTGGTTTGAGGAAAGGGGGGTAAAACTCAAAGCGGAGGACGATAACAGGATGTTCCCTACCTCAAATAACTCTCAAACCATCATCGATTGCTTCCTCCGAGAAGTGAACGAAAAGGGCATACAAATCGCCACTCAAACGCCTGTAAACAAGCTTATTTCCACAAAAAACGGTATCACCCTGCGATTCGACAATCGCTCCGAGAATTTTGACAAAGTCGTCATCGCTACGGGCGGCAGTCCCAAGGAAGCTGGGTTTCAATGGCTCAAAGATCTCGGCCACAACATCACCCCACCCGTCCCCTCATTGTTCACTTTCAACATCCCCGGCAACCCTATCCGCAAGCTGATGGGTTTAGTCATCGATACAGCTACGGTACGAATTCAGGGTACCAAACTTTCATATACCGGCCCCGTTTTAATGACTCATTGGGGTATGAGCGGACCCGCTATTCTAAAACTATCCGCGTGGGGGGCTAGAGTTTTGGCAGAAAAAGATTACAATTTCAATATCCAGATTAATTGGGTTTCAATAAAGAACGAGGAGGAGGTCAATGCTCTTTTAGACAACGAACTCCCTACCATCAGGCGTAAAAAAATCATCAACGCGAATCCGTTCAATCTACCAAACCGTATGTGGACGTTCCTCCTTCGCAAAGCCGACATATCGCCTGACTCTCTTTGGCTTGAACTCTCCAAGAAAAGCCGAAACAAGCTCATAAACCTCTTACTCAACGACGTATACAAGGTTTCCGGAAAAACCACTTTTAAAGAAGAGTTCGTCACTTGTGGTGGCATCACCCTCTCCGACCTCGACTTCAATTCGATGGAAAGTCGAGTCTGCCAGAACTTATATTTCGCAGGCGAAGTCATCAACGTCGACGGTATCACGGGCGGTTTCAATTTCCAAGCCGCTTGGACTACTGGCTACATCGCCGGTAAACTCCTCTAAATTTCACATTTCGTTCCCTACCTTTACGCCCCAACTCTTACTGGGCCATTAACTCAGCTGGTTAGAGTGCTACCTCGACATGGTAGAAGTCACTGGTTCGAATCCAGTATGGCCCACGAAGGAAACAAGAAGCCCCACGCAAACGAAGTTTGAGTGCGGGCTTTTTTTGTAACAACACGTCACAAATTTATTTGTGAAAGGGGTGGTGCAAAAAAGCCCGAAACAAGCGACAGCTTGTGGGCTTCGTAGTTTTCTGAGTAAAATACTGGATCACGAGCGATAGAGAGTAATCATGTATTCTTTATAAAACGCGTAAAATCATGAGTTATATTACTTCTTTACACATAACAATTAAAGGGTGAAAAAATTGAAAAAAGCCGACTTTTGATTATTATTGCGTTTCATGCAACAGCTTCTACCAGAACTAAAAAGCTCACAGTTTCTAGCATACATTCGTTTAGCACAGATAATGCTCATATTAGTATTGTTAGTATCCCTTAGTGTTATTCTCCGAACAATTTTCTTGCTATTTCCACGACATTACTTCTTAAGGTTCAATGTGAAATTTATTATTTATCCATTTTCACGACTTCTGATGAGAGTTATAGGTGTTCGTTTAACTGTAAAAGGTAAAATTGCAACATCTAATTTATTAATCGTAAGTAACCATCAGGGAATAATCGATTCTCTTCTTCACATGGCACTTTCACCTTGTATGGTTATCTCAAACACAGATATAAAAAGTATGAAAGTCATAGGTAAGATAATGGGATTACTCGGATTCGTATTTGTCGATAGGTCCAGAAGGAAATCTATTAAAGAACTATTAGCACCAACCATAAGAATGATTACCAAATCTAAAGTTAATATGAGTTTTTTTCCTGAAGGGAAGTCAAATAATGGAGTCGACATCCATCCATTCAAGGCGCCATTTTTCAAAATCGCTATCGCCTCAAATTCAGGAGTCCAACCTATAGCTTTCAGATGGACTCATGCAAACGGGAGAAGGTTATCGAAGGAACAATTGCGGGCCTTTACTTACTTAGTAACTGACGGTTCTGCAATCCGACACCTCATAAACATCCTAGGGTTGAGGGAAAAAAGGCTTCACGTTAAGGTGCTGAGTGAGATTACTCCAGAAGAAATTAGCAAAAAAAACTGGACTAGGAAGGATGTCTCTCAACAATCGGAAACAAATATTCGGAAAGCCTTGTTAGAAAATGATTGGTACTAGAAGTTTTTTTCCGAAACCTCTATCCCCAAGTAACATTTTTTTAATTTAGGATACCAAATACTTACATCAGTCGATTACTCCACTACAAACTTCTTCTCTACAGATCCATCATCGTAGATATGAAACAGGATCTGGTTCTTCGTTGTTCCTTTTTGGATTCTCCCTAACACATCTATTGTTCGCAAAAGTTCTTTATTAGGAATGTGTTCTTCTATTGCTGTTCCGCTACAGTTGTTACTGAAATATGCTATGAAGTCTACATAATTTGACCAATTACTTGTAGACCAACTACTATTATCAACATTAATACAAGTTAGGTTTGGATTATAAAAAGCCAAAAATGTTGTCATATTAGTATTATTACCGTTTCTTAGATCAAGGCTTGTCAGTTGATTGACAGAGCAATCTAATCCAATTAAAGCAGTATTCTGAATTAGGTCAATGCTTGTAAGTAGATTATAAGAGCAATCTAAATATTCTAAATTAGTAAAATCTTCAATTCCTGTTAAATCAAAAACACCAATTGCCTGACCAGCACCATAAGATAAATCTAAATATGTTACAGTATCAATAGCTGATGTAAATACACTATCATCATATTGGATTCCATTACCCATACCATTATTTTCTAAATACGCTTCAAACCAGTTGTCAGGTACATATGTCTGCTGACCAAACACGCTCACAGCAAACAAACAAGCTATAGCAGTAATTAATAGTCTCATAACGTTGATTTAAGACTTCTAATGTACTTCAAAGCCTCGGCATATCCTCGAGCTTAAGTTACGGGGACGCTAAGCTGCTTTAGGCTCCTTTTATAATCCGCTTTATTTTTTTTAAGAGTGGAAATAAGCTTTAGGACTGTATACACAGAACCACCCAATCCCACCACAATTATCATCAATCCACCTATAACACCAATTATAAAACCTCCTGCGTTAAACTCAAAAGAATAATATAGATTAGAAGAATTACTACTCCCTGAAGAGGAGCGGGCTTTATTCAGAACTTTATACAGAAATATACCAATAACGCCAAGAGACAACGCCTCACATTTAGCAGCAGAAACAAGTGCTGTTTTATTCTTTTTTCTAAGCTCCACTTTCAATGCCAACTTCTTGTTTTCAATATTATCTATTGTAGTTGAGTCAGATAATTCTACTATACTTATACCTAAGTCGTATGGCTGATTTGCACTAACACCAGCAGAAGCAAATGAAACGGTAGATATAATCGCTAAAACAGTAATAAATATTTTCATAATAATTTGATTTAAGACTTCTAATGTACTTCAAAGCCTCGGCATATCCGAAAGATGGCTATAAGAACATCTACTCCATTTATCAAGGAAATATCATCCACCGTATTTGTGGGGTTCTTTAATCTACACTGTTTTGACCTCAACCTATAATGGGAAAACAACGGAGGAGGAGTCTTTTCATGATTCAAACCTATGTGTTAGTTTTCTAAAAGTTCGAACTAGGGACATAAAATCCGCAACTTTTGCCACGCAAATCACAAATATAAAATTGAAACAACTGTCTTTTCGGTTATCGTTGTATCACTCATAATGCGTATTTTTAGGCTTGTGATTACAAAATTCCCATCTGAAAGGCCCCACATTGGTCACTACGGTTACATGCAGAATAGGATTCTTCTGTTTATGCTGTTTCTGAGTTTCGGGCCTTTCGAAAGTGAAGTTTTAGCCCAAATCCTTCCCTTTTCTGTCCATATAACTTCAGAAGGCGTTAGTCCTGGGGTTACAATGTTTTCTGCCGTTCAATCGGCGAATCAAGTTTATTTAACTGCTTTAAATGAAGAAGCTGAGTCGGTTTTTTCAGCACACTCGCCCGTAAAAGGGTTTATTTTCGAACCGTGGGGAGACGATGAGTTCGTTTTTTATAACTACGCGATACGGAAATTTGTGGTCGTAGATAGTGATCTTGTTCCGACCGATACGCTTGGAGTTGATTTAGATTCTGATACCGATTATCATGACGTACATAGATATGTAGATGGGTCGTACTTGATAGTGAATAACGAATATGAGACGATGGATTTGACTTCATACGGGGGGGTCGAAGATGCAGCTGTGATCGAGCCCGTAATGAGACATATACTAAGTGACGGAACGATAATTCGAGAGTGGCGCGGTTTAGATCACTTCCCGATATCGGTGGGGCCTAACTTGACGTTCCAAACCGTGGATTATTTACATTGGAACGCCTTTGATTTCGATTCTCTCGGCGGACTATTGATGAGCTTTCGAAATACTAGCACTATTGCTAGATTACGTCCGGACGATTGGACTGTCGATTGGGAATTAGGGGGGTCAGGGAATGATTTCGTGTTTGATGATGAGGGATGGGGCACATTTTTAAACCAACACGACATTAACGATTTGGGGAATGAACGGTTGCTGCTATTCGATAATAGTACTTCAGGAGGATTTCAACCTGGTTATTCTAGAGTGGTGGAGTACGATGTTGATACTGTGGCGATGACCGCAAGCAGGGTTTGGTCATACTCACACATTGAAGAAATATATGCGCCAGCGCAAGGGAGCGTAGAAAGACTTGAGAACGGGAACACCTTAATCGCATGGGGGAACGCGAATGCGCCTCAGGGATTAGGTACTGTGATAACAGAGATAAACTCGGAGGGGGAGATTGTTTGGGAAGTCGAGATGGGGCCCTACTTTACGGTTTACAGGGCGAGGAAATTTCCTGAAAGTGAGGTCCTAGGGTGTAGGGACGAACTCGCATTGAACTACGATGGTGGGGTTCTTGTCGATGACGGGTCGTGCTATTATGGCGTCGATAATGATGGTGATGGAATGCTTGATTCGGAGGGAGATTGTGATGATAGTGATGCCTCTGTATATCTCGGAGCGACAGAGATTCCTAATGATGGCATCGACCAAGACTGTGACGGCGAAGATTTAATCTTTATCCCGGGGTGCACGAATTCGATGGCTTCAAACTTCAATTCGTCTGCTACTACCGACGATGGTTCGTGTTTGTTTAATGTCGAGCTGAGTGTCGATATGTTCATCAATGGAGGAGGCGCAGCTCTAGTAACTGAGTTAGGAATTATCGAGGGA
>DQRJ01000161.1 GCA_015663855.1 Flavobacteriales bacterium
ACTGACTGGAGCGCAACGAGTCTTTCGCGTGTCGAGCTGACTTCTCTCGGCGCTGAGACTGCTACCATCACCACGACGTTGGTGGACGGCGTAGCTTCTGGATGCAATGCTGCCGCTATTATGGGTGATGAGATTGTATACCAAATCAGTTCTGAATTCGGCATGCGCAAAGCATCAACTCTAGACCTTTCTCCATCGTCAAGCACATGGGGACCAGCGGTAGATTCTTATTACCGTATGGCGTTAAACCCCCTAAACGGGAATGTTTATGCTACTGTGACGAACTTCTATGATATGGGAGAAGTTGCAATCCTCGATGCTTCAGGTTTATTAATCTCGTCTTTCGAGGCGGGCACTATTCCTGGGGGAATCGCTTTCGACATCAGAACTGTAGTTTCTGTAGATCAGTTAGAAATGACTGATAACGGTAGAGCAGTAGGGGAGTATGATGTGATGGGAAGGGTTTGGTCTGAGGGAAACCGAGGATTAAAGATAGAGAGATTCTCAAACGGTACTACCCGCGCTATTTACGTAGCGGAGTAAGCGAGTAGCAAAAGACCTACAGCGAGAAGGAGTTTAAGCCATGCAGATAACTGTGTGGCTTTCTTCTGCCAAGTAAAATACGCGATGCCGAGGGTTACGGCTATGAAAAGCCCGATAAGCAGGTCTTTTTCTGAATTCACAGTAATCCATATTGTGCTTGCGAGAAGTATTGCTATGAGTGTTTTGATCACGCGCCAACTCGATTTAGTGCTGTATACGATAGGGAAAGTAAGGTGACCGGCGATTCGGTCTCCTTCAATATCTTCAATGTCTTTCACTAATTCTCGTGTGAATACTATCAAAAATGTAAGGCCCAATAGTATTCCGAACTCCCATACAAACAACGTTAGATTCATCATTAGCGACATTGAAGTATCTATATCGTCGGCGTATGCAAAAGGGATGACAGAAGCTATCGAGGCTGCTACTATGAAGTTTCCTATGAGGACTCTACCTTTAAGTTTTGCTGAGTAGAAAAAAAGCACAATAGAAATCGTAAATGCGATCATCAACGGAATGTAATTTCCGATGGTTACAGACAACACACCTGCTGTAACTAGCCCGGCCGCAGTCAAGGCCCAATGACTTACGAGTGCAATTCGCCGCTTTAAAACCCGCCCCACTAAAGCCCGCTCAGGCTTATTTATCCTATCCTCTTTTATATCGAAGTAGTCATTAATGATATTACCTCCAGCCGCCAATAGCACCAATGGTAAAATAAATAGCACTTCTAAAAATAGACTTCCCCAAGCCCCATCGTAGCTATATCTTAAAATCGCAATAGCTGCTGCTATGATCGCTAAATTACCAGGTCTCATCACTCTAAACCAAGCCGAGATAGGTGAGGAGGTGACTTGTTTAACGGCTCCTTGGCCTTGCGAATCACCCATGGCTAGCATCGATTAAATCGCTCGAATTAGCAGTCGTCAGCGCGAAATTAAACCCTCCATGAATAGCGTGTGCACCATATCTCCCTTGCTTATCTAAGGCCAAATATCCCACCTGCAACTCACTCACGTCCATAGAGTCAATAATCCTCTTTACCGCAGCTTCACAAGCGGCTTGGGGGTGCATTCCGCCTCGCATTAATTCCACAACAAGGAACGAGCCTACCGTCCTCATCACCGCTTCCCCGAGTCCCGTTGCCGTAGCCGCTCCGACATTTCCATCTACGAAAAGCCCAGCTCCGATTATCGGACTGTCACCTACGCGTCCGTGCATCTTGAACGATACGCCAGACGTCGTACATCCGCCCGATAATCGACCCTCGTTATCTAAAGCGAGCATACCTATAGTATCGTGATTCTCGATATTTATTACGGGCTTATAATCATGAGTCTCCATCCACTTAATCCAAGCCTCTCGAGCTTTTTCAGTCAGAAGATTTGTAGGGACGAATCCTTGGTCTATAGCGAACGTTCTAGCTCCGTCTCCCACAAGCATCACGTGCGGGGTTTCTTCCATTACTTTCCTCGCAACCGATAACGGGTACATAATATCTTCGAGACACGCCACCGATCCCGCACGACCCTTATGATCCATGCAGCAAGCATCTAACGTAACCACCCCGTCTCTATCGGGCAGTCCTCCGATCCCCACGCTTAATCCTTCGGCATCGGCCTCCACAATCCTCGCAGCCGCTTCTATCATATCGAGCGAGCTACCTCCATTTAATAGCGCCCCGAACCCAGCCTTGTTCGCCACCATCCCGTGATTCCAAGTACTCACCATCGTCGCTTCCATCGTCGCTATATCACCCCCCATATCAACCTCGCTCCGCGCTATTTCACTTCCTAGCATTCTGTTTATCGCGAAAGGAGAAAGCCCTAAAACTCCACCTAAAGCAACTAATTTTTTCAAAAATCCCCTTCGATTTCTTTCAATATTCATCATACCCCGAAGTTACAGTAACTTTAATCCTACAAAACAACAAAGGCTCCCAAATTGGGAGCCTTTGATTTGTTTAGATATCGAAAGCTAATTTTGTGCTTTCGTAGCAGAACTTAAGAAGTTAGAGAGATTACTTAGACTCTTCGTCAGTCACTTCTTCGAAATCTACGTCAGTCACTTCTTGCTCGCCTTCTGAAGAACTAGCTCCAGCATCTGCTGCTCCAGCGTCTGCACCTGCATCGCCTTGAGCATACATTTCCTCGCTTGCAGCTTGGAATACTGTGTTAAGCTTTTCGATACGCTCTTTGCAAGCATCGACATCGCCTAATTCGTGAGCAGTCTTTAACTCAGTAAGAGCTTCGTTGATAGGAGTTAGCTTGTCAGCAGGGATCTTATCTCCGAATTCCTTGAGTTGCTTCTCTGTTTGGAATATTAAAGAGTCAGCCTGGTTGATAGTCTCAACCTTATCCTTCATCTCTTTATCCGCATCTGCGTTAGCTTCAGCTTCCTGCTTCATGCGCTCGATGTCTGCCTCAGAAAGACCTGAAGAAGCTTCGATACGTACGTTGCTTTCCTTTCCAGTAGCCTTATCCTTAGCGCTTACGTTGATGATTCCGTTAGCATCGATGTCGAAAGTGACCTCGATTTGCGGAACTCCACGTGGAGCAGGAGGGATGTCAGAAAGTTGGAACTGCCCGATGCGGTGGTTATCCTTAGCCATAGCACGCTCTCCTTGGTAAACGTGAAGGTCTACACTAGGTTGGTTGTCTGCCGCAGTAGAGAAAGTCTCAGACTTCTTCGTAGGGATAGTTGTGTTAGCTTCGATAAGCTTAGTGAATACTCCACCCATAGTCTCGATTCCGAGAGAAAGAGGTGTTACGTCTAAAAGAAGAACGTCTTTAACGTCTCCAGAAAGAACACCACCTTGGATAGCAGCACCGATAGCTACAACTTCGTCTGGGTTAACACCTTTAGAAGGCTCCTTTCCGAAGAATGCTTTAACAGCGTCTTGAACAGCAGGGATACGTGTAGATCCTCCAACAAGGATTACTTCGTCAATATCTCCTTTACTAAGTCCAGCAGCTTTTAGGGCTGATGCACATGGCTTGATAGAACGCTTGATTAGCTCATCACAAAGTTGCTCGAACTTCGCACGAGTCAATGAACGTACAAGGTGCTTCGGCACACCATCAACTGGCATGATGTAAGGAAGGTTGATCTCTGTACTTGTAGTACTAGAAAGTTCAATCTTCGCTTTCTCGGCAGCCTCCTTTAGACGTTGTAGAGACATAGGATCTTTACTTAGATCGATACCTCCGTTTTCGTTTTTGAACTCATCTACGAGCCACTCGATTAAGATTTGGTCAAAATCATCTCCACCAAGGTGAGTGTCACCATCAGTAGAAAGTACTTCGAATACTCCATCACCTAGCTCGAGGATGCTCACATCGTGAGTACCACCACCTAAATCGAATACTACGATTTTCTGGTCGATAGACTTCTTGTCAAGTCCGTAAGCAAGAGCAGCAGCAGTAGGCTCGTTGATGATACGCTTAACCTCTAGTCCAGCGATCTCACCAGCTTCCTTAGTAGCTTGACGTTGTGCGTCATTGAAGTAAGCAGGTACTGTAATAACAGCCTGAGTTACGTCAGTTCCAAGGTGATCCTCAGCAGTGCGCTTCATTTTCTGAAGAACCATAGCTGAAATCTCCTGTGGAGTGTATGTGCGGTCGTCAATCTTCACTCGTGGAGTGTTGTTGTCTCCCTTCACGACCTCGTATGTCATACGCTTAATATCAGAAGCTACATCTTTGAACGAACAGCCCATGAAACGCTTGATACTAGAAATAGTCTTAGTAGGGTTCGTTATAGCCTGACGCTTGGCCGGCTCACCTACTTTTCTTTCGCCGTCGGCGATAAATGCAACGATAGAGGGCGTGGTACGCTTTCCTTCGCTGTTGTTAATTACGACTGGTTCGTTTCCCTCCATCACTGATACACAGCTGTTGGTAGTTCCGAGGTCGATTCCGATGATTTTACTCATAGTTATATATTTATTTTCGTTTTTATTATCTTATTTACATCCTCTCTTAGTCAAATCCCTTGCCATTCATGTTTTTTCTGGCACGACGTTCATCTTGTCAGTTTTATACCAAACCTTGTCAGTTTTATATGTCATTTTCTCTAATTCCATCTAATCAAGCCTGACACCCTGTCCGATTCCACTTACATTTGCGCCCGTGAATACGTCATCTTCTAACCCCGTAACGTTTGCCATTCTAGGCTTTGGTCATATCGGCAAACGCCACTCAAAGGCTATCATCGCACATCCTAATGCTACTCTGACCGCAATCGCTGACATAGAGCCAGTTTCTGTCGAAGGTGTAATCATTCATAAATCACTCGATTCCTTACTCGCAAGCCCTCAACTTCCAGAGGTGGTGTGTGTTTGTACTCCTAACGGTCTCCATGCAGCCCAAACCATTTCTATTCTCAACGCCGGCTGCGACGTAGTTCTCGAAAAGCCTATCGCTCTATCAAGCTCTGATGCTCGACGAATAGAAGAGGTCTCTATCGCGACAGGAAAGAATGTCTTTTGCGTGATGCAAAACAGGTTCGCGCCTCCTTCGGTTTGGCTTAAAACTCTTGTCGATTCGGGTAAGCTTGGAGAAATTCGCCAGGTTCACGTTCAGTGTTTTTGGAATAGAGATGACGACTATTATTCCGCCAGTCCTTGGCGCGGTACCCTCGACCTCGATGGCGGCCCGTTATTTACTCAGTTCTCACATTTCATCGACGTTATGTACTGGATTTTCGGCTCCATTTCTAATCCGCGCGCCATTTTCCGTAACCAAGCTCACTCTCACAACACCCAGTTCGAGGACTCAGGCCAAATCTCTTTCGACCTCCTCAATCAACCTTCAGCCTGGGGTTCCTTCACGTTCTCCACCGCTCTAGCTCACTCCAATTTCGAATCTTCGCTCACTCTCATGGCTGAAAATGGTACGATTCGCATCGCCGGTCAGTACATGGAAAAGGTGGTGTACTGCGATGTTAGCAACTACGAAATGCCCGACCTCGCCTCACCAGCCCCTCCTAACGACTACGGCTCGTATAAGGGCTCGGCCTCGAATCATCATCATGTTATGGCGAACGTAATTGACGTTCTCCGTTACGGAGCCTCAATCGCCACTCCAATTTCCGAGGGAATCGACGTAGTCGAGATCATTGAGGCGATGCACAATTCCGGCCCACGCCCATAAACTCTGTTTCTTCAATTGCATTTACGATTGTGCCTCCCACACAAAACTCAAACCAAATCAGGTCGTACCAAACCTAAGAACGGTCTTAACCACCAACTAACCTGAATCAACCGAGCCTTCGGTACAGATGTCGCACCAAATTCCTTGTAAAACCTGTCCACTCCAGGATCGGAACTCCCCCCGAAGTCTAATACGGTAGCACCTCGATCTCGAGCTTCCTCCATTGCGTGAGCAAGCATTGCTACAGAGGCGATACCGGAAAGTTTACTTCGTTTTTGGCCTCCGAAAGAGTAGAGACATGTACAATTATTCACCATAACGAATCCGCCCGAAGCGATGCACTCACCCTCCGCATTGCGCGCCTCTACAGCGAAACTATATTCCTCAGACGAAATGCTCGACAGTAGTTTACCGAGCTGCGAAGAGTTAGATCGGATACTCTTTCTATCACGACTCTCGTTATGAAGCTCGATAATTTCGGTCCAGTTTTCTACAGTCGTACAGACGATGCCTTCACGAGACGCCCTTCGAATTTGCTTAACACGAGTTGAAGGAAGTTTGTCGGCTAAATCTAAATACCTCGTATGTCTCCATTGAATTCGAAACTCCTTAGGTGTATGCTGTTTAATGCAAGCAGATGTGAGTTTGCATGTTCTAGTAGAGGGAGGGAGGTCTATGACTTTGATGGCTCCCGAGGCAGAGCTCCAGGACTTAGAGAGAGCTAGGAATTCTTCGTGAGTACAATCACAGGATAGACCGCAATCTAAAGCCCAAGGAGGCGTCGCCAAAATTTTAATTCCTTTAGATGTAAATCTTGAGAGCGCAGATTTCGCAGAACCAGCTAGGTATACAGAGTATTGAGCTCCGCAATTGTTTAGCCAGCTTGGGCTAAGGAAAGGAGAAGTGTGAGTGGACTTATTGTCTACTACTTCGACCTTCATCCTCCGATGCTACGTTTTACTGCTTCGAACTCTCGATCTCCACTGAAGAGGTCGTCGCCAAGGGCGAGCCATTCTAGTGCGGCAGCACGATCACTTGTAGATAGGAGTTCAGCGTTGTAGATAATTGCGAAGTGAAGAAGCTCGGTTTGGACTTCGCTAAGGCCGCGACCTCCGAAATCTAGCATCAAATTGCGTGCTTTCTCATAATTCTCAAGAGCTTCCTTTTTAGAGTTAAGTTGCTTGTAAACAGCAGCGAACATTAGCCAAGCGCCTGGATCTTCTGGGTCTATGTCAGTTAGGTACTTGTAGTAAGATTTTGCTTTTGTGAATTTGAGATTATCCATCTCGGTTTCAGCCGCGTTTTTAGCTTCTTTACGAAGTTGATCGAAAAAGTCAATGAATTCGTGATAGTACTCTTTCTCCTTGTCTTTTTTGACGAACTTAGAAGTGTACTTCAAGCTGTTCTTAAGCGCTTTGTTTTTATCTGCTTGGTATTGCTCTCTTAAATCGTGGTCGTCAGTAGAATGGATTCCGAGATAAGCTTGAGCCATATATACATACGGAAGAGGTAGTTTCTTTGTCTTGTCGCCTTCAGTGTAGCGTATGCACTTGTAGAGAACGTTTTCATACTTTTCGTCCACAATCCACATGAGTAGCTTGTTGTACTCATCTTGAGAAATAAGTGGCTTTCGTGGCTTATCGTTATCGCTTTGCTTACCTCTTTGGGCTAAAAGGTCAGTAGATAAAAGCGATGAAGCAATAAATATGAGGCTGAGAAGCCAAGTAGATTTTTTCGAAGTAATAGTCATGTATAAACTTATTGCAGATTTCATGCCGAAAGATAATCGAAAAAAGATTATCCTTTTAGATGTTATCTTCGCCGAACCATGCA
>DQRJ01000107.1 GCA_015663855.1 Flavobacteriales bacterium
CCCGAAACGATCATAAGCGCGAGCGACTCCTGGACAACAAGCCCCCACGACCGAAGCGCTACTCGCCCCTAGCGCTTTCCGAACCCCGATCTCTTTCGTCCTCTCCTTAACAGCGATAGCAAGAATGTTCGCTACCCCCACAGCCCCAGCGAGCAACGTCAATAGTCCGATCCCCCAAATAAACAACTCTATCCCCATAAATATCTTCTGGAATCTTTCGTACTCTTCGTTATTATTCTCCATCCAAATCCCTCTAGAATCTTCCGGATGAATCGCCTTTCTATCTTTAAACCACGATAACAAAGTTTCCGTCAAAGATTGAGTGGCAGGAATGGGCATTGTGCCTGTGCCTATAATGATTTGGTCTACTCTATCGTTAGACCTAAAAATATTTTGAGCAGTCGTGAACGGCAAATACGCAACCTGATTCTCCCAACGACTACCCGGATCATCGAAAGTCCCCACAACCATAAACTGTACACCACCGATTATTAAATAAGTGCCGATGGGCTCCTTATCTTCATATATATCCTCGATAATCTTCGTGCCTATCACGGCAACCTTAGTCGCTTCATAAACATCCCTCTGCGAAATGTATCTCCCAGATGTAAGGGTCGTGTTTTCTAGCATTTGATGATCTGGATCTACTCCCCTCAAAGCGAAATTACTCGCCTTATCCTCGTGCTCCATCGTCACCCCCCACTTCCGAATCCTTCTAGAAAATGCCTCAACGCTATCCATTTTAATGAACATAGCATCAACGTCAGAATTAAGAATCATAACCCTGCGGTTAGGTTTATTCCCACGAAAAGCAAGCTGAGTCCTTCCAGAATTCACCCAGATAGAATTAACCGCATCATCACTAAATTGATTCTTAACACCATTCTGTAAACCAAACCCCAACCCCTGCATCACCACCAGAATAAATACTCCCAAAGCAATCGAAAGACCTGTCAAAGCAGTACGTAAAGGATGGTTCAGAACCGTATTCCCTATTTCTAGCCAAGTATCGCGATTAAACATCGATTAACCCGTCTACAAGATGTATCGTCCTATCACAAAGAGCAGAGATATCCGACTCGTGAGTCACAATGACTATAGTAATACCATCTTTATTAATCTCACGTAATAATGCCATTACATCATGAGAAGTAGTTGAGTCCAAAGCTCCAGTAGGTTCATCAGCAAGAATCACCTTAGGTTTTGCAACTAAAGCTCTTGCAATAGCTACACGTTGTTTCTGCCCACCACTCATTTGGTTAGGAAGATGTTCAGCCCAATCCTCAAGACCTACTTTCTTCAGATAGTCCATCGCTATTTTATTCCTCTCCCTCCTAGGCACTTTTTGGTAGTACAAAGGGAGGGCAACATTCTCCAATGCAGTTTTAAAGCCTATTAAATTGAAACTCTGAAAAACGAACCCTAAGAACTTACTCCTATACTTCGCCGCTGCCCTTTCATTTAGACCAGCCATACCATTCCCGGCAAGCTCATAATCCCCGCTATCGAACCCATCTAGCAATCCTAAAATATTGAGAAGTGTCGATTTCCCAGACCCCGACGACCCCATAATCGCTACCATTTCACCCTCTTTAATGTGGCTACTCAATCCCTTCAGAACTTCTAATTTCTGTGAGCCAGTAGTAAACGATTTTCTTATTTCTGTCAATTTTATCACAATTGCGAAGATAACAGACTTAACACTTTTTTAACGTTAATTTCTGACAACGATGTTATTCACTGTGATTTAAGGTCAAACCCCACGAAAAAAGTCGTAATTTCGCGCGGCCGTAGAGCTATCAAACCTACAATCCTACCACTATGAGCGGAATTAGAAACATTGCCATCATTGCCCACGTTGACCACGGGAAAACTACCCTTGTCGACAAGATCATACATCGTTGTGAAGTTATAGACCCACGTAAAGAAACTGGAGAGCTTATACTCGACAGCAACGACCTTGAGCGTGAGCGCGGGATTACTATTGTTTCTAAAAACGTTAGCGCGATGTGGAAAGGAACGAAAATCAACATTATTGATACACCTGGTCACGCCGATTTCGGAGGGGAAGTAGAGCGTGTTCTTAAAATGGCTGATGCGGTAGTACTACTTGTTGATGCCTTCGAGGGGCCTATGCCTCAAACTCGTTTCGTGCTTAGTAAAGCTTTGAATCTAGGACTTAAGCCTATCGTTGTTGTAAATAAGGTTGACAAAGAGAACTGTACTCCAGACATCGTTCACGAGCAAATTTTCGATTTAATGTTTAACCTAGACGCTACTGAAGAACAGCTAGACTTCCCTACTGCATACGGTTCTGCCAAGCATAACTGGATGGGTGAAGATTGGAAAAACCCTGCTGACAACATCGATTACCTACTTGACTTAATCGTTTCAGATGTCCCTGAAGCTCCATTTAACGAAGGTGATCCACAAATGCAGATTACTTCTCTCGACTACTCTAAGTATACAGGACGTATTGCTATCGGTCGACTTTTTAGAGGAGAAATTATCGCGAACAGAGACTACGCACTATGCACCGCAGACGGAGTAAAGAAAGTGAGAGCGAAAGAACTTTTCGTCTTTACAGGACTGGCTAAAGAAAAAGTAGATAGCGTACGTTCTGGAGACATCTGTGCAATCAATGGAATCGAAGGATTCGAAATTGGAGATACTGTCTCTGATCTAGAGAACCCTGACGCTATCGAGCGTATCGCAGTGGACGAACCTACAATGAGTTTAATGTTCACCATCAACACTTCACCATTCCTAGGAAAAGACGGTGACTTCCTTACCTCACGTCACATTCGTGAGCGCCTAGATATGGAGCTACAGAAGAACCTTGCACTTCGAGTCGAGCCTACTGACAGCGAGGACAAATGGAACGTGTACGGTCGTGGAATTCTTCACTTATCTGTCCTAATAGAGACTATGCGTCGCGAGGGATACGAACTACAAGTAGGAAAGCCGCAGGTTATCTTCAAGGAAATCGACGGCAAAAAGCACGAACCTTACGAAACTTTGGTAATCGATGTTCCTGAATCATCTGGAGGAAAAGCAACTGAACTTGTGATGATGCGTAAAGGAATGCTTCAAGTGATGGAGCCTAAAGGAGAGCTACAGCACATGGAATTCCGAATCCCTTCTAGAGGTCTTATCGGTCTTAGAAACCAAGTTTTAACTGCTACTTCTGGGGAAGCTATTATGACTCACCGTTTCGACAGCTACGATGTTTATGCTGGTGAAATCTCAACTAGAATGTCCGGATCGCTTGTAAGTTCTGAACTTGGTCAAGCTCGTGCTTACGAAATCGACCGTCTTCAAGAGCGTGGCACTTTCTACATCGACCCTAACCAGGAAATTTACCCAGGTCAAGTCGTGGGTGAGTCTTCTCGTAACACAGACATGGAGGTTAACCTTGTTCGTGGAAAGAAGCACAGTAACGTTCGTTCTTCTGGAGCTGACAAGAGTCTTAAAATAGCCCCTGCTAAGAAAATGTCACTCGAGGAGTACATGGAGTGGATTTCCGATACCGAATACATCGAGATAACACCGAAAGCTCTCAGAGTTCGTAAGATTCCTGGAACTAAGATTCCTTAAGGAAAACTCGTTTAAACAAACATTAAAAAAGCCAACTTCGCAGTTGGCTTTTTTCTTTTCAATTCATCTTAAATAATGGAGGATTTTCTGATTCCATCTTCACTACTATCGAACCCTAAAAAACCTTAACTTTAACTCCAGCTTTTGCAATCAGAATAGACCCTCAACAGAATGAAAAAACTAATTTTAATAAATCTTTTAGGAATAGTAATCTGCTCGTGTTTTTCAGCCCAAACCTTTGACAATCTCTCATTCGGAACTGACGAATCCCTTGATATAGGAACTTGGAATATCGAGTGGTTTCCTAAAAACGGAAACACTACGGTAAACTACGTAAAAGAGATCATACCGGCATTGGATCTAGACATCCTAGCCATTCAAGAAATCGACGATACGACAGTATTTAAAGGGATGATAGACGAGCTCGATAGCTTCGACTATATATTGATGGACGGATGGTTTGGAGGACTCGTGTACGTTTATAATACGGAACGTATCGAGATTGAGGATGCCTTCGAAATCTACACTTCGTCGCAATATTGGAGCCCTCTACCTAGATCTCCCCTCGTGCTTAAGTTCAAACATCTTGGAGAAACGATTTACGCAATAAATAACCATTTCAAATGCTGCGGAGACGGTTATATCGACTTATCTGATAACGGAGATGAAGAGATGCGACGTTTAGAGGCAAGTACGCTTATCGAAAACTACATTAGCGAATCGTTACCTAACGAAAGAGTAATAGTACTTGGAGACCTCAATGACCTTATTGCGGAACCCGCTTCGAGTAACGTTTTCACTCCATTTCTAAATGCTCCTGACGAATACATGTTCGCCGACATGGAGCTTGCAACCGGGCCAAGCTCAGGGTGGTCTTACCCAAGTTGGCCATCACATATCGATCACATTCTAATCACTAACGAATTAATTAGTGATTTTTGGAATACAAACACTGTAGTTGAATCTCTAGATATCGCAACTCACATGTCTGGAGGATGGAATTCATACGATTCAAACATCAGCGACCATAGGCCTGTAGCTATGCGGATAACACCCTCTCCCGTTGAAATAAATGAAATACTCATACATTCTGAAACCCGCAAGATTATAGGAATCACAGACTTATTAGGCCGTGAATGCAATTATGAACCCGGTAAAGTTTTACTTTTTCGCTATAATGACGGATCAGTAACTAAGCGATTCAGCTCCTCAGCAAGCCAAATCGAGTAACTCGCAGCCCCCTCTGCGACTAGGTGATGATCATCGTAGTAATTCGACGGCGTTTTCGCTCCAGGCCAACCATTTCCATCGATATAAATCACCCCCTCAAAGCAAGGAGGAGTGTCGAAAGTCTCCTCGCATAGTTGGGGTGTATTAAGCAGGATTGTCTCCGCACCATGGTGAGTAACCTTAGAGATCATTCCTATTAGCACTTCGCATATTTCAGGTGGCATTTCCACAATCAACTCATCGCATTCGACTGATTCTATGCCCTTCACCTCGCTAGACAC
>DQRJ01000108.1 GCA_015663855.1 Flavobacteriales bacterium
AAGAAGCAGCTGAGTCAGGTGACAAGTACATTAAGGGTATGGTTGCCCGATACGTAGGCACTTACGGATGGATGACAGGACAAGCTGTATCTAAGGATGATATTCGTGACATTTTTGCTTACGTAAGTTCTGCTCCAGCTGATGGCGGAGGGTCAGTAGCTGATGCAAGTGCAGATTGTCCAACTATTGATTACACGGTTGTTGATGAATCTGATTCTGGGGATGCTATGTGGTTCCTAATATTACTTATACTATTCTTAGTTGTAGCTCTCAGTGCTTCTGGAGTTAAACGCTCATTAACAGACTTACTTGCTGAGAGAGATGGTAAGGACTTACTTCCAGATATTGGATACCTTCAAAGATTCCGTGGATGGGCTTGGAATAATTTAGTGTTCGTTTCATTGATAGGGGCTTTCTTCCTCTTATATGGAATAGTAGTTGGATATTCTTCTTTGATGGACATTGCAACGTATCAAAACTATAGTCCCGAACAGCCGATTCAATTCATCCACAGCGTCCACGTTTGTGAAAATGAAATCGACTGTAAATATTGTCACAGCAGTGCGTACGATTCAAAGCACGCGGGAATTCCAAGTGCAAACGTTTGTATGAACTGCCACAAAGCAGTTAAGAAGGGTAAGCGCACAGGTACTGAGGAGATAGAAAAGATTTATGCTGCTATCGGTTTTGACTCTAAAACGGGTACTTACCTTGATGGCGACGGAAACAATGGAAATGCTCTTCCTCAAGATAGCTACGATGGTGAGCCGATTAAGTGGAATAAAGTGCATAATCTTCCTGACCACGTTTTCTTTAGCCACCAGCAGCACGTTAATGTAGGTGGTCTTCAATGCCAAAACTGTCACGGTGACGTTAGTACCTATAGTGTAGGACGTATCGCACCAGTTGAAGAGATTAATTCTTTAGTAGATGTCTTCCCTGGACTCATCCAGTTATCTAAGCCAACTCTAACTATGGGTTGGTGTATCGAATGCCATAACAAGGCTGAGATTGATTTGGCAAGTAATGGATATTATGAAGAGATTCACGAAAGACTCATGAACTCTGAAAGAGGAAATGAAGAACTTCGTAAGTATCTCGAAGACGATAAAATAACAGTTAGAGAGCTTGGAGGCTGGGAATGCTCCAAGTGTCACTATTGAACCCCTGATTCTGACGCCACATGGCTAATACGAAACAATACTGGTCCGGATTGGACGAATTAGAAGGAACTAAAGCGTTTAAGGAGCTTCAAGGAAAGGAATTTCCAGAGCCTCAATCCGTTGATGAATTTCTATCTGATGAACGTCACGACGCCACTACCTCAGGCCGCCGAGACTTCCTAAAATTTATGGGCTTTTCACTCACCGCTGCTACTTTAGCCGCATGTGAAACTCCTGTAATAAAGTCGATTCCTTACACAAATAAACCAGCGGAGATTACGCCGGGTGTAGCTAACTACTACGCTTCTACGTACTACGATGGAATGGATTACGCTAACGTTCTAGTGAAGACTAGAGAAGGCCGACCAATTTTCGTAAAAGGAAATACAGCTACTGGAATAGGAGCTGGTAAGGCTAACGCTCGTGTTATCGGATCTGTTATGAGCCTCTACGACAAGGCGCGTTTAGAAGGTCCTACGAAAAATGGAGAAGCAATTTCATGGGCAGACCTCGATGCTGCTATGTCATCTGCTATTTCAGGAACAGGAAGAACGGTAATTCTTTCGAACACTATAGTGAGTCCTTCGACATTAAAAACGATTTCAGCTTTAGGAGCGGAGCACATTCAATATGACGCTATTTCTTACGGTGCACTTCGCGCAGCCCAAGCAAATTCGTTTGGTGTTAATGCCGTTCCTTCATACGACTTTAGTAAAGCCGTTGTTGTAGTAAGTATCGCGGCTGATTTCTTGAGTTCTTGGCTCACATCTACTCAGTACGCTCCAGATTACGCCTCACTTAGAGGTCCAGAGGGTGGAGCTCAATCGAAGCACTATCAGTTCGAGTCAGCAATGACTATGACAGGTACAAATGCTGACACACGTACAATGATTAAGCCTTCTGAGGAAGGTAAGGTTGCTGCCGGATTGCTTTCAGCTCTTCAGGGCGGAAACATTTCTAATTTAGATTCAGGTGTTGCATCTAGAATTTCAGCAGCAGCTAAATCTCTATCTAAGGCTAAAGGCAAATCATTAGTTGTTGCAGGGTCTAACGATCTTTCAACTCAAACTCTTGTAGCTGCGATTAATCAGCTTCTTGGAAACTACGGTACTACAATTGACCTTGAGCGTCCATCTCTTGCATACCACGGAGACGAGGCGGCTTCAGCTCAACTAGTTGCTGATATGAATGCAGGTAAGATTTCAACTCTTATCACTTTCGGTTGTAACCCATCTTACGATATGCCTAACGCAGCAGCGTTTAATGCTGGTTTGGCACAAGTTGCTACCACTGTTTGTATGAATGGTGTTGCTGATGAAACAGCAAGTCGTTCGACATTCGTTGCGCCGGATAATCACTACCTAGAAAGCTGGAACGATCTTAGTTTACGCTCAGGTAGAATCGATTTAGTTCAGCCTACTATCGAGCCTCTATTTAACACTCGATCTGCTCAAGAGTCATTCCTAACTTGGTCTGGTGCTGAAAATGCTGATTGGTACACTTTCCTTCGTAGTCAATACAACGACGCTTACACATCAGAATCTTTGTATTCTGATGCTGATTGGAACAGTGCGATTCACGATGGTAACTTATCAGGAAACGTTTCAGTAGAAACTCCTAATTACTCATCTGTGATTAATACGGCTACTGCATCTAGAAAAGTAGCAGAAGTTAAAGGTGGCGCTGTAGAGCTTGTTACTTATGTAAAAGCTACAGTGGGAGCGGGTCAGCATGCTGCTAACCCTATGCTTCAGGAGACACCGGATCCTGTTTCTAAAGTTACATGGGACAACTATGTAACTATGGCGAAAGTTGATATGGAAGCTATGGGTCTTAATACCTATATCGCTCAAGAAAACTTTGCTTCAGTTGTAAAGGTTACAGTTGACGGAAAATCAGTTGAACTTCCTGCATACCTACAGCCTGGCCAAAAGCCTGGTACTATCGGTATCGCATTAGGATATGGACGTGGTGCTAACGGTGAGAACATCGGTCAAGCGGCTTTCCAAACCGGTGAAAAGGGAGAGCACTTAATGCTCGACTCGGGTCTTCCAATGCCTATCGGCGCAAACGTATTCCCACTAACTACTAATATTGACGGGAACACGATTTATGCTAATTACGACGTGAGTATTGAGCCTATGGGCACTGAATACCCACTTGCGTGTACACAGATTCACCATACCTATATGGGACGTGACTCTGTTGTAAGAGAAACAACTTTCGATTCATATTTAGCAGAAGCTAGTAAGCCTAAAGGTGCTGCATCTTGGAACATGGCTCACGCTTTAAATGTGCACGAGGACACAAACCATGATGGTGTCATTGACGCTCGAGACAAAAAGAGTACGAATGCGTTCGATTTATGGCACAGCCATCCTGTAGAGGAGGTGGGGCATAGATGGGGAATGACTATTGACCTTACTACCTGTACGGGTTGTAGTTCATGTGTTACAGCATGTAACATTGAGAATAACGTTAGTGTTGTAGGTAAAGATGAGGTTCTTCGTCACCGTGATATGCACTGGATTAGAATCGACCGCTATTATGCTTCTGACTATTCTCTTGAGAAAGGTGAAGAAGAAGGAGTAGGTGTGATTGATAGCTACGGTCGCATGGAGGATCCTTCGGAGAATCCTCAGACCGTTCACATGCCTATGATGTGTCAGCACTGTAACCACGCTCCTTGTGAGACGGTTTGTCCAGTTGCTGCTACCACCCACAGTAATGAGGGTTTAAACCAAATGACTTATAACCGTTGTATCGGAACACGTTACTGTGCTAACAACTGTCCTTACAAGGTTCGTCGTTTTAACTGGTTTAACTACAAAGGGTACATGAAGTTTGCGAACGTGAACCCTGCTCACGACTCTTTAGCTCGTCTAGTCCTTAACCCTGACGTTACGGTTAGAGCTCGTGGTGTAATGGAGAAGTGCTCTATGTGTATCCAACGTATACAGTCGGGTAAACTCGAAGCGAAGAAAGCAGATACAGCTGTACTTGATGGAGCAATTGTTACTGCTTGTGCGGAATCTTGCCCGTCTAACGCAATTGCATTCGGAGACTTAAATGACAATGGTTCGCAGGTGAGTTCCATTTCTGAAAATAATCGTTCTTACCACGCATTGGAAGAAATTGGCGTTAAGCCAAACATCTTCTACATGACGAAGGTTAGAAACGTTGAT
>DQRJ01000148.1 GCA_015663855.1 Flavobacteriales bacterium
ATTAAGGGGGAGAATGTTTTCGAGGACATCTCCATTAGCTTCGGTGATGTCATTAAAGGAAACGCTTAAGCCTCCTTCATTAATAAAAGCATCGCGAATAACCCCGCTATAGATTTCTCCAGATCTTTTTTCGACGACCATTTTAACATCACGGAGCGTAATTTTAGAGATAGTCAGCTTACTCGGCTTAGAAGCACTGTCACTTTCGAGAATCGAAGTATTCCACGTGCCGTTTTTTAGTTCACGAACATTAATCACCCCATCCTCAAGAACAAGAGCATCGATTTTCGGCTCTCCAAAGAGAACGTCCCAAAGCGAAAGTGCAACACCTAGACTGTTAGCTCGAATGAGGGTATCGGCGGTTGCGCCAGAATGACTCACGGACCCCATTAAAACGACCTTTTTAAGATCGACCGTGACCATAGGGAATTCTGCCCAAACCGAGAGCCCCATCTCTTCTACGCTCAGCTCGGTCGAAAGCTTTTCGTTCATACTTTCTAGTGCGAACGACTTAAATCGATCGCCGTTTATAAGGACGAACAAGGTAATTGCGCCTAAAAAAAAGGCGACAGCAGCAACGACAACTATGACGATGCGCTTACGTGACACTAGCGTACGTAATCTCCGACATGAGTTAAACCACCCTGCTTAATTAGCTTGCGAAAAGCGGCGTTATTCTCAGGACTAAGCTTGTATTCCCTCACCTTTTCCTCATTCCCACTCTTCTTGCTCACCTCCTCATACCCACTTCCACCGTCAGTATCAAGAATAGATTTCCATACAGCGACTTTTTCGTCTGTTTTTGCACTAAACTGATAAATACTAAGCACATCTTTGTTGCGTTTTGCAAGAATCAATTTCCATCTATCGGAGTCCTCATTAGTTAAGCTGAGAATGTGGTAGCCGGCAAATTTCCTAAGCACATTTGCGTTCCCTAAGACCAAAGTTTCGTCGCCAAAAGTGATAAACTGAGAGTAAACAGTTAAATGTTCTTCTAAATCGTCACTTTGTTCAACGAAAGTCCAATCTCCTTCCCAGCATTTAGGAAAATGAGTTTTATCTCTACGATTCATCGGCATTGGCCCCGGGAAAGTTACTTCCACACAACCGGTAAAGAGTACTAATGCACCGAGGGCAAAAAGAAGGGATATGCGAGTCATATTAGAGGGTTTGGTATTAAAAAAGAAGAGCAGCAAGGCCTACTACCAAGCAATAAACGGCAAACCACATTAAGTTCGTGCCTTTGACCAACTTTATCATCCACTTGCAAGCGGCCCAACCAGCAGCAAATGCCGCCAGAGCCCCTACTGTGTAACCAAAAATTGGGATATGTGAATTATTCATAACGGCCTCAGAAACGGGCGCGGCTTCACTTTCGAGTAAGTCTTTTAACTCTAGAAGGTTTGCACCTAAAATGGGAGGTAGTGCCATTAAAAAACTAAATTTAGCCGCCTCAGATCTAGAAATACCGAGAAGCAAAGCTGCACCGATAGTGCTTCCAGACCTACTTATTCCAGGGAGAATAGCGCAGGCTTGGGCTATTCCTATTAAAGTGGCGTTTCTCGGAGTAAGTCCTTTTTTAGATGAAGACTTTATCTTTTGCGATATGGCAAGGATTGCGGCAGTTACGATAAGCATTGCTCCCACGAACTGTGTCGAGGCGAGCTCCTCTATAGCGTCTTTCATCGTGAGACCTATTATTGCTGCAGGGACCGCACTAAGAGCGATAAGTCCCACATAGCGGCGAGCCGAATTTCCTTCCGAGCCCTTCTTAAAAAAGCCCAGGATTAACGAAGCAATGTCCTTCCTGAAAACCACGACCGTACTTAACGCAGTCGCCCCATGAACAATAACGGTAAAGGTGAGATCTTCTTCGGGCAGTTCTAATATCGCTGCCCCGAGTGTTAAATGACCCGAACTTGAAACGGGCAGGAATTCGGTTAGACCTTGTACAAGACCTAAAATGAGATAAGAAAGAGTCTCCCAAAGATTGCTCATGCCTTCTTTAAGATGGCGTATAAAATCGTTCCGTATCCAGCAAGAATTACGATTGGAGAAAGTGTGATTCTACGAAAACTGAAGATCTCATAACTAAACACATCGGGATCATCAGAACCGCCCCCACTCATCAAAATGTACCCAACTACTAGAAGTGAAACGCCTACCCCTAACCATTTATAGTTAGTTGCAGAAAAAGCGAAGTTGTTTCCTTTAGATTCCCGAATTTCTTTACTCATTGTGCGAAGTTAGTTTAATGAAGCTTGCTTACGTCTAGCCGTAAGTAACGGTTTACAGCTAAAGCGGTTGAAATCACTCCCAAACCTCCTCCTAGGACAATTAATCCGCCAGCGAGGATTGATAACGTCTTGTATTCAAGCAAAATTGCCGAAGTTCCAAGTGGGCCTTTTAGTAGCGCCAATGCTGTTACTACAAATGCAAAAGCGAGTAGTCCAGAAGTAACTCCGAGTAAAAACCCCTGTTTGAGAAAGGGCCTTCGAATAAACCTAGACCTAGCTCCCACGAGCTGCATGTTTCTAATTAGAAAACGTTTGGCAAAAACGGTCAGCCGGACAGTATTATTCATCAAAGCCAGGGCGATAAGAAGGCAGATTCCAGCAAGCGAAATAAGCGGGATCATCAATCTATCTAATGTTTTCTCAATTTTTGCAAGAAGTTGATCTTGCCAAACCACATCAGCAACACCTACAATATCCTCCATTCGTACCACAGCTTCACTCAATTTTTCGGAATTGCCGTACATGGGTCTAATTCTCACATCCATAGCTGGTGGAAGAGGAACGTATCCAAGAAACTCTATAAATGATTCTCCTAGATCAATTTCTAATTTTTTGGCAGCTTCTTCAGGATCTATGTAATTCGCCTCGGCAACAGCCTCATCAGTTTCGACTAAAGCGAGGGCTGTGTGGAGCGTTTCAGTGTCTAAATCTCTAAGAAAATACACCTGAATTCTCACCTCCTGTCTAAGCTGTTTTTCCCAACGTGAGCCTAAGAAAGAGACAACAGAAATAAGTCCGATTAAGACCAAAGTCAAGGTCATTCCCACAACTGTCGTGAACGTCGTAGTGGCTTGAGAAGCGGGGAGACGGTTTTTATTTGTACGACGTTTAGATGCCATGCCCCAAAGATGCACACTCCCTCGTTTAGGAACTACATTTTAACTAAAAGTATCCTTATTTAGAATGAATCTAAATAAAGCGAGGTTCTATACCATAAAGTAGGTATTTTTGCAGTATGATTACAGTTAGTGAAACAGCAAAAGCGCAAGTTTTGAAATTGCTTAGTGAAGAAGGGAGACCTGCCGGAAGCTTCGTACGTGTAGGCGTAAAGGGCGGAGGTTGTAGCGGGCTTATGTACGAAATGGATTTCGATTACGAAATGAAGGACGGGGATCAAGAATTTGAGGACAAGGGCGTGAAACTTGTGGTCGATAAAAAAAGCTTCCTTTATTTAGTGGGTACTGAGCTGAGGTATAGCGGAGGGTTGAACGGAAAGGGCTTCGAGTTTTATAACCCTAACGCAAATCGCACTTGCGGTTGTGGTGAAAGCTTTTCGCTTTAATCATCTTTTGATTTAGAAATGATGGGCCAAACAGAAGAAGAGAAACTCATAGACGAAGTCACAGCCAAGAGCTATGAATTCGGGTTTACAACGGATATCGATTCCGATACTATACCACCGGGGTTAAATGAGGATGTAATAAGAACTATTAGCGCGAAAAAAGACGAGCCGCAGTGGCTTTTAGATTGGAGGTTAGAGGCATTTAGGATTTGGTCTGAAATGGAAGAGCCAGACTGGGCGCATGTCAACTATCCGAAGCTCGATTTACAGGCAATTAGCTATTACTCAGCGCCGAAAAAGAAAGTGGAATTAGGGTCTTTAGACGAAGTGGATCCAGAGCTATTAAAGACGATGGAGAAGCTGGGGATTTCTATTGAGGAGCAGAAACGCCTTAGCGGAGTGGCGGTTGATTTCGTAATGGATAGCGTTAGTGTAGCTACTTCTTTTAAGGAGAAACTAGGAGAATTAGGAGTGATATTCTGTTCGCTTGGAGAGGCGATTCAGGAGCATCCAGACTTAGTTAGAAAGTACTTGGGAACGGTAGTGCCACAACGCGACAACTACTATGCTGCATTAAATTCGGCGGTGTTTACTGACGGATCGTTTTGCTATATCCCGAAAGGAGTTAGATGTCCGATGGAACTTAGTACGTATTTCAGAATAAACCAAGCTGGTACGGGCCAATTCGAGCGCACGCTTGTAATTGCTGACGAAGGAAGTTACGTTAGCTATTTAGAGGGGTGTACTGCTCCGCAACGTGATGAGAACCAATTACACGCAGCCGTTGTTGAAATAATTTCGATGGATGAGGCAGAGGTAAAGTACAGCACGGTCCAAAATTGGTATCCAGGAGACGCTAAAGGTGTGGGTGGGGTATTCAATTTCGTAACGAAACGAGGAATATGTCATCGCGCGGCGAAGATTAGTTGGACTCAAGTTGAGACAGGAAGTGCCGTTACTTGGAAATACCCAAGTTGCATACTCAAGGGCGATGACAGCATAGGGGAGTTCTTTAGTGTGGCCGTTACAAATAACATGCAACAGGCAGACACCGGAACGAAAATGATTCACCTCGGAAAACGCACGAGGTCTACAATAATTTCGAAAGGAATTTCGTCGGGATATTCCCAAAACTCATATCGAGGCCTCGTTCAAATCCATCCAGGAGCTGAAAACGCCCGAAATTTCTCGGTTTGTGATTCGTTATTAATGACGGACACTTGCGGAGCGCACACCTTTCCTTACATCGAGGTTAAGAACCCGACAGCTCAAGTCGAGCACGAAGCCACAACTTCTAAAATCGGTGAAGATCAGATTTTCTACTGCCAGCAACGCGGTATTGAGGAGGAGGAGGCGATAGGCCTCATTGTGAAGGGGTACGCGAAAGAGGTATTGAATAAATTACCTATGGAGTTTGCAGTTGAAGCCCAAAAACTACTCACTATTTCTCTAGAAGGAAGTGTTGGTTAATTGAAAATATTATGCTGAAGATTAAAAATTTACACGCCAAGGTTGGCGATAACGAGATTTTAAAGGGCCTTAACTTAGAAGTGGGGCCTGGAGAGGTTCATGCCATAATGGGACCTAATGGATCGGGGAAAAGCACTCTCGCGGCTGTTTTGGCGGGACGTGAGGCTTACGAGGTTACCGAAGGGGAGGTAGAGTTAGATGGGGTGAATTTGCTCGATTTAGAGGCGACTGAGAGAGCTCGTGAGGGAGTTTTCCTCGCTTTTCAGTATCCGATTGAAATTCCTGGAGTGTCGAATCTTAATTTTATGAAGGCGGCAATTAACGGAAAACGCTCGCATTGTGGGCTTGATCCGATTAAACCTAAAGAATTCCTTGCGAAGGTTAAGGAGTGTTCATCTTTAGTTGAGCTAGATGGCCGCTTACGTGATAGATCTGTGAACGAAGGTTTTTCGGGAGGGGAGAAGAAGCGTAATGAGATATTCCAAATGGCGATGCTCGAGCCGAAGCTTGCCGTTCTCGATGAAACTGATTCAGGACTTGATATCGATGCGCTTCGCGTAGTTTCTAAAGGCGTAAATAAGATGCGATCTAAGGACAGAAGTTTTATCGTGATCACTCACTACCAAAGACTCCTCAATCATATAGTTCCAGACTTCGTTCACGTACTTTCCGATGGTAAAATCGTGAAAAGCGGCGGAAAAGAACTCGCACTAGAGCTTGATGAGAAAGGATATGATTGGTTGAAGTAATGTCAAAGTTCACTCAAAATTTTACCGCCCCTTCTCATGGGGTAGAGCTAAGAAGCGAAGCTCTTTCGCTCATAGACTCCCTCCCTGTTCCGACAAGGAGGAGTGAACGATGGAAATACTCTTCGGTTTCGAAACTCGCGAACTCTACGCTCTCAACTCACAAGGGAGGAGCAGTGGGATTAGAGGGATGGCCAGAGGAGATTAATCCGAATCCTATTCCCGAACTCGATGCGTACCGTGTGGTATTTCGCAACGGAGTTTACGAGCCCACCCTAAGCGACCTTCCTATTGCAGACGGTATAGTCTGCATGCCACTAAGCTCTATTTCTGAAGATCTCGCCCGAACGATTTTCAATAACGAGTACCATAAGACTGAATGGGTCGGCGCATTAAACGCCGCCTACTTTCAAGACGGTCTTTATCTACACGTATCGAAAAACATAAAACTCGACCGTTCTATCGTGGTTCATCACCTTACGGACGGTGAAAACGTAGCGAATTTTCCGAGACATTATGTGAGAATCGAGGAGGGAGGAGAGGCTGATGTTGTGGTTTGGTCTAATGCAACAGAGAAGTCATCTGGAATGTGCAATAGCTTATTCGAGGCCTCAGTAGCTCCGAATGCTCAGTTATTCCTTGAAAAAATCACTAACGAGGCAGGAGATATCTACAGCTTAGCACACGACTTCATTACGCAGGAGGCAAATAGCCGATTCAAGGCACACACCTTCACGATTAAGGGTAGTTGGGTGCGCAATGAACTTTCGATAGTTTCAGTGGGTAAAGGCACGGATTCGATTTTTAACGGCGCTTATATGCCGTGCGGAAGTGAGCACGTCGATAATCACACGACGATGGATCACACTTTCCCTGACGGCACATCTTCAGAGCTATATCGTGGGATAATGTATGGTAAGTCGACAGGAGTCTTCAACGGTAAAGTATTCGTTAGGCCTGACGCACAACGCACTAACGCCTTCCAACAGAACACGAATATCGTGGCTGATAGAGGCGCTTCAATCAACGCGAAGCCGGAGCTTGAAATCTACGCAGATGATGTAAAATGTGCTCACGGATGTACAGTAGGCCAATTTGATTTAGAGGCTCTTTTCTATCTTCAATCACGTGGTTTAGACGAAAACGCAGCACGGACATTGTTAGTAGAGGCATTTATCGCAGACGTACTTTCAAGTGTGCCTTCGAAAGAATTGAGTGACGAAATAAAACGATTGTATTCAGAACGCCATCTCTGGTCATGAGTGAGGACACAACATATGATGTTGAGGCTATCAGGCGTGAATTTCCACTCCTAGACAGAGAGGTAAACGGGTTTCCTTTGGTTTTTTTAGATAGTGCCGCTTCAGCCCAAAAGCCTATTGTTGTTATAGAATCCCAGCGTGAATACTTATCTCATTTCCACAGCAACATACATCGTGGTGTACACGCATTAGCAACCCAAGCTACCGAAGCATTTGAGGGAGCTCGTGAGATTATTCGAGCGCATTTCAATGCAACTTTGACCTCTGAAATCATCTTCACTTCGGGGGCGACAGACAGTATAAATTTAGTGGCAGGCACTTGGGGGCGAGCGAATCTGAAGCAGAATTCTACGGTCGTTTTGACTCGAATGGAGCACCACAGCAACATTGTACCGTGGCAGATTCTATCCGATGAAATCGGATTCAAAATCGAAGTAGTAGAACTACTTTCTGATGGCTCTTTGGACATGTCACAGTTCAGAGATAAAATGGCGTTATCCCCGGATTTGGTTTGTTTCACTCACGTTTCTAACACCTTAGGGACGATTAATGATGTTAAGAATCTAACTTCTTTAGCAAAAGCTGCTGGAGCTATCGTTCTTATCGACGGTGCTCAATCGGCTCCTCACATTAAGGTTGATTTACTTGACATCGGATGCGACTTCTTTGTTGCCTCAGGTCATAAAATGTATGGGCCTACAGGCATAGGTTTCCTTTATGGTAAACTCGATTTATTAGAGTCTATGCCCCCTTGGAAAGGAGGAGGAGAGATGATTTCGAGCGTGAGTTTCGAAGAGAGAACGACGTTTAATGTACCGCCCTATAAATTTGAAGCGGGAACACCTCATATTTCAGGGGCTATTGCCTTTGGAGCGGCCATAAATTGGTTGAACAAAGTGGGAATGGAGGCGATTACTATGCACGAGCACGCATTAACTCGATACGCTCACACCGAATTATTAAAAACACCCGGCCTTAAGATTTACGGTAATGCCAAGGAAAAAGCTGGCGTTGTGAGCTTTCTCGTTGAAGGCACCCACCCCTCCGATCTCGGCACACTTCTAGATCAACTAGGAATAGCCGTTCGCACTGGCCACCACTGCACAGAGCCGTTAATGACGAAGCTTGGCATCCCAGGCACGGTCCGCGCTTCGTTCGCGGCCTACACCACTTTCGCTGAAATCGATGTCCTAACAGCAGGTATAAGCCGAGCGGTTAAAATGCTAAACTAATTTATGATTATATTTGACAGAATCCAAACCCTGCTCAAATGCTAGAAGTACTACGTGAAAATTTCAGCCATCTTTTCGAAGAAGAATTGATGGTGGAGATTAGTAAGGTAGGTATGCACCTGAAGGTAAATAAGGGGGATACTTTGATGGAATTAGGGAGTTCTGTGACTCATATACCTCTACTTATAGATGGAGCAATCAAGATTTTCCGCCTTGATGACGATTATAGAGAGCAAATTCTGTATTTCCTTGAAAGGGGAGACACCTGTGCGTTAACACTAAACGGCTGTCTAGGAAAAGCCCAGAGCGAAATCAAAGCCGTTGCCGAAATGGACTCGGAATTAATTCTTGTTCCTGCCCAGTATATGGAGTCGTTCTTGAAATATCATAGCTGGAGCAGATTCGTCTTTGAGAGCTTTAACAATAGGCTCGTAGAGCTTCTAGAAGTTATCGATTCTCTTGCGTTTATGAAGCTTGACGAAAGACTTTATAACTACCTACGAGATAAGGTTTTGATTAATTCTAACCAACTCTTAGAGATCACTCACAACACGATAGCCCAAGAGATGAACACCTCACGAGTGGTTATCTCCAGAGTATTGAAAAAACTTGAGCTAGAACACAGAATCAAGCTCCACAGAAACAAAATAGAGGTAATAGAAATCTGACCCCTATTCTAGGATTTTCTGACTGTGTAACATTTGTAACAGTATAAGTTGAAATCATGTCTCAACTTTGCACCACAAATGAATTACACATGAATATTCAAGATTTAATTAACCACGTAGCTACAACGATTGTAGACGTACGCACTCCAAGAGAGTTTATGGGCGGACACGTTTCGGGTTCAGTTAACATTCCCCTGGATGAGGTGGCAGCACGGATTGAAGAATTAAGGTCCTTACAACCTATGGTTCTTTGTTGCGCTTCGGGAGGTCGAAGCGGTCAGGCCGCTGAGTATTTATCTAAGCAAGGCCTTGACGTAACAAACGGAGGAGGTTGGCACAAGGTTAATGCCCAAAAAGTTTAATACCCCAGATAGCTCTTCGTGGAGCAAATAATAACACTTTAAACGTATCGCAATGTTAGAGATGATAGCAAGAATGTTCCAAGGAATAGATTACAAAGAGTTAATTGCGAAAGGTGCAGTAATAGTGGATGTTAGATCACCAGCCGAGTACAGAACGGGAAGTATCAGGGGTTCGAAAAACATACCACTAAATACAATAACAAAGAAAGCTCTAGAGATCAAAAAGTGGGAGAAAAAAGTGGTGCTTTGCTGCGCCTCTGGAATGAGAAGTGGACAAGCAACAAGCATATTAAAAAATCACGGAGTTGAAGCTCATAATGGAGGAGGATGGTCCTCACTTCAATACAAGCTTAAGTAGATGTGTAACATTTGTTACTTTGATTTGATAAAAAATTGACTAAACTCGCAACCTATTAAGATTAAATTGATATATATAATTGTAAGTATTGCGTTAGGAGGAGCTCTCGGATTCTTGTATTGGAAGTACGTAGGGTGTGCGTCAGGGTCGTGTGCAATCACTTCAGTTTGGTGGAGAAGCACTCTTTATGGAATGGTGCTAGGGGTGTTGATGCGAGATGTAATTGGAAATGGGATGTATAAAATAACAGGATGGTAAAGAAGATTCAAATGGCTATTTTAGTTGCTTTCACGGCAATTTTCAGTGCTTGCACAGGCCAAACTACAACACCCACAGGTGTCGTAAATCTTACTCCTTCTGAATTCAGTGAGATTGTGAAAAAAGGAGGGGTCATTCTAGACGTTAGAACTCCTGGAGAGGTCGAAGACGGACATATTCCTTCGGCGATTAACATCGACTACTACGGCGACAACTTTGAAACGAACGTCAGCACTCTCGATAAAGACGCTGAGATCTACGTTTACTGTAGAAGCGGAAAAAGAAGCGCGTCTTCAGCAACAATACTACACAAGCAAGGATTTACGAAAGTTTACAACCTCTTAGGAGGTTTTAACGCCTGGAAATCGTCTGGCCTCCCAATTGTAAAATAAATCTAGCAAGATGCAAACAAGTAAAATACTTACAACGATATTATTTTTAGCTAGCGCCTTTTCAGCATTAGCCCAAAATCAACTTTTAATACCCGTTGCCCTAACGGGAACAAATTTCGACCTTACTATTCAAAACGGAGAAGTCGAATTCGTTCCTGGAGTAATGACTTCTACGCTGGGTATTAACGGGAACATTCTCGGCCCTACCCTAATTTTGGAAAAAGGTGAAACAGTTGAGATAGATATTCACAATACCCTTGATGAGATTACAACCATACACTGGCACGGATTTCATATCCCGGCAGAAATGGATGGTGGGCCTCACACTCCTATAGCTCCAGGTGAAACTTGGAGCCCCACTTTCACGATATTAGATCACGCGGCTACAATGTGGTATCACCCGCACCTAATGCATACTACTTACAAGCATGTGATGATGGGACTTGCTGGTTTAGTAATTATAAAAGATGCTGAGGAAGCTGCGCTTAACCTGCCTCGAACATACGGAGTAGATGATATCCCGTTAGTTTTTCAAACGAAGGTAATAGACGAAAACGGACAAATAAACCCCGATATGGATGTCGCGGGTTTAGACACTCTAGTTCTCACAAACGGAACACCAGATGCATATTTCGATTGCCCAGCTCAAATAGTAAGATTTCGAATGCTTAATGCTTCTAGCGAGCGTTCTTACA
Source organism: Flavobacteriales bacterium (assembly GCA_015663855.1). Lineage (GTDB taxonomy): Bacteria > Bacteroidota > Bacteroidia > Flavobacteriales_D > Sanyastnellaceae > UBA974. Next base: position 11,023 of record DQRJ01000148.1, read on the forward strand.
GTATAGGTTTAAGCAATAACGCACCGTTTTCCGTTATCGGCTCTGATGGGGGACTACTTACAAGTCCAGCTTCTTTAACTAGACTTTTAATGTCACCGGGTGAACGCTACGAAATTCTTGTAGACTTGAGCGGAATGGAAGGCGAGACAGTTTCAATTATGAACCACGGATCAGATATCCCTTTCCGTGTTTACGGTACAGAGTCTATTCTGCCTATGGGGGGAGGAGATCCTATCCCTTATTATGATCAAAATCATCTGAATGGAGCTAACTTTTCCCTACTAGATATTAATGTGGTAGCTCCAACGGAATCACCAGTTACAGAAATCCCAGCAACTCTTGTGGCTTCTACTTCTTGGGACACTTCGGTAATTGATAATGAACGTTCAATCTCTATGGGGACTGGCAGTGGCGGACCGGGTAGTATTACTGGGCCGTTCATGCTTAATGGAGTTGAATTTGACATGAATGTCATCAATGAAGTTATAGATTTGGATGATATGGAGGTTTGGACTATTACAAACCAAACCCCAATTGCTCACCCCTTCCACATTCATGATATACAGTTTAATATACTTGAACTCAATGGACAAGCCCCACCTCCACATATGGGGGGTTGGAAAGATGTAGTTCTCGTGAGTGCTCAAATGGGTACGGCGAAATTCGTTACTCGCTTCGAAGATTTTGCGGATCCTGTTGTTCCCTATATGTACCACTGCCACATCCTTGTTCACGAGGAAGGCGGTATGATGGGGCAATTTGTAGTAGTCGATCCTAACGGAATAAATGGTGTCATTGAGAACGAAGAGTTCAGTATTTACCCTAACCCAGCGTCAGATAACATTAAAATCGAATTAATTAATGCAGGAGAGGAAACGATTTCGGTCCGAGATATTAGCGGAAGAATCGTTATGACATCTAACATCTTCGGAGTTTCTACTTCTATGGATATTAGCTCCTTTACTGCTGGAGTTTACTTCGTGACAGTAGGTAATACAACAGCTCGATTTATCAAGGAATAAATAAATAAATCATGAAAAATTCTATTCTACTTATTTTTGCCTCAGTAATTTCATTTAGTGCAAGCGCTCAATTCGGAGGTTTACCTGACGGTTCAATTGCACCCGATTTCACTCTTATAGATGAAGACGGAAATACTCATAACCTGTATGATTTGTTAGACGACGGTAAAACAGTCTTTTTAGATCTATTTGCAGTTTGGTGCCCACCATGTTGGGATTACAAATTGACTGGCGCTATGGAAGACCTATATGTTCAACACGGTCCAGCAGGATATCCAGGAGTTGATGCAAACACGACGGATGATGTAATGGTATTTGCTATTGAAGCAGATGGCAATCTTTGTTCTTGTCTACCAGACGCTGCATGCAACGTTAACTCGCAAGGAGATTGGCTAACAGGAACATCTCACCCTACAATTTGTATGGATGGGTCCGTAAACGTTAATACGATTGCACCTGATTACGCAACGGGCTTCTTTTGGCCTTATATCTACAGAGTCTGCCCAGACAGAACGACAACGCTTATAGGTTCACCATCTAATCCATACAGTTTAGTGGGCGGATGTGCATCTGGAATAGAGTCTGTTGAACCAACGTTCACGATATCGCCGAACCCTGCAGTAAATACAATTAACATTGAGCTTACAACAGCTGAAGAAGTTCAAATCTTCGACGCAGCGGGAAGAACAGTTTTTACAAATTTAAACATAGAGTCAAATCTTAACATTGACATAAGTCAATACGCAAAAGGTATCTACACAATCAAAGTCGGATCAAAAACGGCAAAATTCATTAAGAAATAAAAAACAATCATGAAAAATACTTTACTACTAATCGGCTTTACAGCTATTGCTTCTGTTTCATTTGGACAACAATCAATGAACATCTCTCACCAAGGAACAAACCCTATTTCTATTACTGTACAGGTAGGTGAGGACATTACCTTTATTTACGGAGGAGGAGGGGCTCACCCCATGACAGAGGGATGGCAAGACGGATCAGCGTCAACACCAGAAGCTTTTGCGACACAGACTGTGACGTCTTCAAGCCCGACTACGACATTCCAAATGCTAGTACCAGGTCACTATGTTTTCCATTGCAATACTAATCCTGGCAATCAGAATAACTGGGGGACTATTATAGTTGAGGGTGTTGTTGGAGTTGAGGAAGCTTCTGCATCTACTTTGAATGTTTTCCCTAACCCTGCTCACGATGTGATTACGGTTGAAGGAAACAACAAAGGAACTGCGGTAATTACTGATATTAACGGAAGAATCGTAATGAGCGATTTCACTACTTCAGTTAACATTAGCGCTTTACCTAACGGAACCTACTTCATCAAGAACGAAGGAGTAAGCACGATCTTTATTAAGCATTAAAAGATGTATAAGGTTAATGCACTATTAATAACAGCATCTGTGGCACTCGTTACAGGTTGCTGTAAGCATCCGGATCCTGTAGCGGCTACCCCGCTCATAATTGAAGTTCCCGCTCACATTGCGTCTTCTATTATCGGTGAAATGCCTATACCAGCAGACAACCCTACTACGGTAGAGGGTGTGGCTTTAGGTAGAATGCTCTTTTATGAAAACATGCTTTCGGGAGATAACACGATGTCTTGCGCTACATGCCATATTCAAGGTGATGGATTTGCTGACAAGAGACAGTTCAGCGAAGGTATCACTGGAGATCTTGGCGATAGACAAGCGATGGCTGTCATCAATTCTGGTTGGACGGATTTATTCTTCTGGGATGGAAGAGCGGTTTCTTTAGAGGACCAAGCTTTCGGACCGGTTGTAAATCCTGTAGAGTTGAATGACACTTGGCCTAACGTAGTTGCGAAGTTGCAAGACGATTGTGATTACCCTCACCTCTTCGAGGCGGCATTCGGCACATCGATCATTGACTCAGTTCTTGTGAGTAAAGCGATTGCACAATTCGAGAGAACATTAGTTTCGTTTGATTCTAAGTACGATAAGTTTTTCTACAATCAGGAAGATGTTTTCACTCAAGCTGAGATGAACGGATTTGATCTATTTATGGGTGATGCAGAATGTGTTCACTGCCATTCTGGACCAAACCTTACTGACGATATGTTCCGCAACAACGGTTTGGACATAGTACAAACAGATATAGGGCTTGGAAAAGTTACGGGTGACGAATTGGACAACGGTAAATTCAAGGTTACTACTTTGAGAAACATTGCTCAAACAGCACCTTATATGCACGATGGGCGATTTGCTACATTGGAAGAAGTTGTAGAGTACTACAATAGCGGTGTTCTGGCAGACTCTCCGAATCTTGATCCAGAGATGGTACATTTCTCTGAAGGATTAAACCTAACAGAGGAGCAGAAGTCTGATCTTATCGCGTTCTTACACACGATGTCAGACGAGACATTCTTAACGAATCCGAAATTTTCAGATCCGAACTAAGAACATAACCTCTTACTATATAATAAACCACCAGAGTGAAGGCTCTCGGTGGTTTATTTTTGTCAAAAAAGTACGTATATTGTCCCAGTATTTATTTGTAAAACACTGATTTACGTATTGCGAGTCATAAATCAGAAAATTGAAACCAATATGAAATCATTGCTATTAACTGCAGGGCTTTTCGCCCTTTCGTTCGCCACGTTTGGTCAATGCGAAGAAGGAGAAACCTCTGTATTATTTGAAATAACCACGGATAATTGGGGATATGAAATTTACTGGGAGCTAACTCCAGCTGGTGAAGCGTGTGGAGGTTCTGAAACTGTTGCATGGGGAGGAAATTATTCAGTGGGTTGTAACGGGTCGAATGCTGGAGGCGGATATGGAAACAACACAACTATCAACGAAGGGCCTTGGTGTCTAACGAACGGAGAAACGTACACGATTCTTTCACGCGATTCATACGGAGATGGAGGAGCAGGATTTACAGTAAACATCGCATCATTCCCGATGTTTGAGTTCCAGGCTACCTCAAGCAGTGAAACGTTCTTTTTCGAGGTTAATACCCCTCCTGAAGTAGACGGAGAGCTTCATGAAATTCATACACCATCTACAGTTTACATAGGCGCAATAGCTATTTCGGGCGAAGTGAAAAACCTTGGGTCGACAACCATTCAGTCTATGAATGTAAACTACTCTATTGACGGAGAAACAATGGGGTCAACAACCTTATCAGGTCTTAACATAGCCCCCTTCACTTCGCATGAGTACTCACACCCGGCTAACTGGTATCCTTCATCTGTAGGAGACTACGAACTTGCCTTATGGGTAACTAACATAAACGAAAGCTGGTTCGATTCGGTTCCTTCAAATGATATGGCTTCTAAAGCAATCAGCGTGATCCAGACTATTCCCGACATCACGCCTTCGTATTACTCGAATGGTAATACGTTTTCCTACGACGTTATTGTAAACAGCTCTGATCAAGTAATGAAACCAATGGATATAGATTTCCAGTTGAATGGAGATCTTTGGGTAATAAACCTTGGGACTGAGAATTCTGGAGGAAGCACAGTTAGAGTTGGTAATCCCGGTACTGAAAACCAAACCGATTTATGGCAGCAAGACGCAAGTGCTGGACATTTCATGTCTCTTCCTTCCGGGATAGCAATGGGTAACGAAGATTCATTTGCAACTTGCCCTTCGGTGTACGACGCAAATCACGATGGTGGAGAGCCATTTACTGGACCGAGTCTTTGGTCTAACGACCCGGATGTTTACGCTCAGCCTTCTGGAGGAAACGGAAGCCACCTTGATATGCTTCACGAAAGCCCACTTTCTTTAGGGATAGCTTTCGAGAGTGGAAATTCATATTGGGTATACGATTCATTCAATAACGATATCGCGAATTACAATTTCTCAAACGACCATGGACCGGGAAATTCGGACCATGGAGACGGAGAGATTTTGAGATATCAAGGAATGGGACTAGATGAGATAAACACAAATATCGCATGTCACCTTGAATTCGATTCCGAGCGCCGTTGGTTGTACTTCGTCGATGGAGGAAACCAAAGAATCTTACGTTTAGACGTTACAACCGGATCTATCGGTGGCAATCCTAATTGGGGACCTCATGAGGGGTTAGCCCTTTATAAAAAAGTCGTTGGGTTTACTTGGGAAGAGGTTGTTGTATCGGGGTTAGTGGAGCCAGCGGGGATCGATGTTGTAGGAAGCAGCATGGTAGTAACAGATCACAGTAATGGTGATGTGATTTTCTATGATATTAGCAGTATGCCTGCTGTTGAGGTAGGACGTTTAGAGACAGGCGAGCCAGGGATTATGGGTGTAGTGATGGGCCCACAAGGAAGGATTTGGTATTGCAATAAAGACCTAAACAAGGTGGTACGTGTAGAGCCAAGCAACGTTGTGATGGCAGTTGATGCGATACAGGGCGAAGTAGAGCCTTTAGTGGTTTATCCAAATCCTGCTCGGGATGTTATTACTGTAGCGGGAAATATTGGGGAGGTCGTAATTTTCGATATTAATGGAAAGATTGTTTTAAGATATTTCGGATCGGAGATTAACGTGAGCGAGCTAAGTAGCGGGACTTACTTTATTGAAAAAGGATCGAAAAAAGCTGCTTTCGTTAAAGAGTAGTTTGTCGAATACTTTATTGATTGGGAGATGTATAGCTTTATGCTACTACATCTCCCTTTTTATTAAATATCTTTGCGTTATGGGAAACACGAAATTGTTAGAGTTACGGCAGGCAGAAGTAGTGGAGGAGTTTTTGATGTTCGGAGATTGGATGGAGAAATACGAGCATATTATCGAGCTAGGAAAGGAGTTACAGCCGATGGTGGAGAGCGATAAGGTAGAAGATAATTTGATAAAAGGATGCCAAAGCAGGGTTTGGCTTACAGCAAAACTAAACTCAGAAGGAGAGGTGATTTTCTCAGCCGATAGCGACGCAATCATCACAAAAGGGATGGTGGCCTTGATGATAAGGGTTTTGAGTGGAGCGATGCCAGAGGAAATTGCAAAAGCGGACCTGCATTTCTTGAATGAAATAGGGCTTCATCAGCATTTGAGCCCGACGCGCTCAAATGGACTTGCTTCTATGGCAAAGCAAATGAAAATGTATGGATTAGTGTTTTCTGCGCGTTCTTAGTGAAATAAATGCGAACGATTTTATCAAATCTAAACCCGGACTTTAAGAAACTTCTATCTGGGAGTGGTCTTGTGATGATGTTTAAAGTCGCAGGTGCGGGAGCTGGATATGTTTTTGCTTATCTGATAACTTCGAATTACGGAGCGGAGACGTTTGGTATTTTCGAGTTGAGTCTGACGGCATTGACTATTGCGAGTTTGTTTGCACGCTTAGGTTTAGGGGGTGCGCTTGTGAGATTTATTCCCGAGTTTGTAGAGAAACAGGACGCCCATCTTTTGCGAAAAGTCTATAGACTAACTCTACTTCTTGCTCTTCCATTTTCAATAGTTCTTAGCGTTTTACTTTACGTTTATTCTTCGGAACTGGCCATGCAGTTTGGGAATGAGGGTCTCGCCCTCCCTTTTAGAATTACAGCTCATTTTATACCGTTTGCCACCTGGTTTCAGCTAAACGCCGAGGCATTTAGGGGTATGAAAAAAATGACAGGATACAGCATTTTACAGAGAGGAACGGTTGTTTTAATTGCGATTGCTGCATTTTTCATTCTAAGAGATCAGGGGTATATCGGTTATGAATCAAAAGTGATTCCCATAGTATCGTTCGGAGTGGGAGTAATCGTTTTAGGAGTGATTGCAGGAATTGCTACCCCGCGTGCTATCTATAGTATCGTTAGTTCTAAAGCGGGGAAGATTTCAAGTGACATTTCAATTCGCCCGCTGCTCAAAGTAGCTTTCCCTATGCTTATAAGCACGTCCATGTTTATGATTATGAATTGGACAGATACACTTATGATAGGCTATTATCTCGATGAGGCAGATGTAGGAATTTACCGTCTCGCCTTTAAAGTTGCTACTCTCATCACTTTTGCACAGTTTGCAATAAATAGCATTGCAGCACCGATGTTTAGCTCTTTTAAAGCGAAAAACGACCTCTCTGGACTTAGAAAAATGACTCGTAACATCGGGTATATGAACCTCGCGATAAGCACTCCGATTTTCATCGCTATCCTCCTGTTTCCGAGCTTCGTTCTTGACTTTTTCGGGGAGGAATTCACGGCAGGAGTCACCCCCCTAATCATTCTTGCTGTAGGCCAAATCATTAATGCTCTTTGCGGACCAGTGATGTATCTTCTAAACATGACGGGCAAGGAAATACAAGCTCGAAATATCATAATCGTAGCATCGGTAATTAATATTGTTCTCAACTTTTATTTCATTCCTTTATATGGTTTGATGGGAGCAGCGATTGCTACAGGATTGAGCACTGTGGTTTGGAATGTGATGGCGGTAATTAGAATAAAAAAGGAGTACGGATTTATCTCGATTCCGCATCCGTTCTAGGATTAATCATGAAGGAAATGATAGAGAAAGACAAGTTGAATTTTTTCGTGATAGGTGCGGCAAAAGGCGGTACTACGACTGTTTTCGAACGGTTAAATGCTCGAGAAGATGTCTATCTCAGTCCTCTCAAGGAACCGAACTATTACTCTTCGGACATCGACACCTCTAAGTTTTCGCCCGAGTTTAGAGCGAATACTCGCCTCGATCTCTCCGAGTACTTCTCCACCTCACCTCTCCCGACCCTCCAGATCGGTTTCGTACGGGATGCAGGCGAGTATGCGTCATTGTTCGAGCCCGCCCCAAGAACGGCAAAACTTATAGGGGAGTGCAGCACGTCGTATTTATGGTCTTCCGTTGCGCCATCATTATTGAAAGCGGACCACCCCTCCGCTCGAATCCTCATAATGCTTCGCAACCCCATTGATAGATTGTTTTCACATTACATGATGGCGCGGAAGTACGGCTTTACTAAACTACCCCTGCGCGAAGCAGTTGAGAAAGACCTCGCCCATCCTACTCCCGGTTGGGGCGCGAGCGAACTTTTTGTGGAGCTGGGAATGTACTCGGAGCAGATAAACCGATGGAGAGCGGAATTCCCCGACTCGTCTATTAAAATCATGCTTACCGAAGACCTTCGGTCGCCAGAAAAGTGGAACGATTTACTTGAATGGTGCGGACTACCAATTATAGAGGAAAACTCGAAACTCGGGCAAAGCACTAAACTCGAACGCAAAGGAGATGCGAATACTGCTGGGCTTGCTAGGTTCGAAGGTGTGAATCGTTTTCTTACTTCGCGAGGTTTAAAACACAAGCTCGGAAATCTTATTCCGAGAGTACTAAAGAGAAAATTAGTAGCTTGGTATTATAGTTCAGACAACCTACCGAAAATTACTAAGGAGGAGAGAAACTATTTGAAAGGACTTTACTCCGAGGAGATAGGGAACTTGCGAAAAGAATTCGGACTTGAGGTAGAGAATTGGAAGTAGAATCGGGTTAATTCGGATTCAACTCCAGAGTTTTAGCCGACATCTCTATACGAACTACCTCAGCTGCGAAAGCATCCATTGCATCGCTTCTAACTGGGGTAGAAGGAGGGAACTCTTCCCGCCTATGATCAACCTGTTCACCGTTCTTCCAAAACCGGAAACATACGTGAGGTCCTGTAGCAAGTCCCGTACTTCCTACAAGCCCGATTACCTCACCTTGACTTACCCTATCGCCCACAGAACATTTGCGCTTGCTCATGTGTAGGTATTGGGTTTCGTAGGTGTTGTTGTGGCGAATTTTTACGTAATGCCCGTTGTTTTTTGTGTAGGCAGATTTGATAATCACACCATCTCCCACCGCAAGGATGGGCGTCCCCGTTTTTGCAGCATAATCTGTTCCTAGATGCGGTTTAATCCGCTTCAACACGGGATGAAATCGTTTCTTATTGAAGGAGCTTGAAATACGTGAAAATTCAACGGGCGATTTCAAAAAAGCCTTCCTTAAAGATCCACCTTGTATATCAAAATAATCCGCCCCATCCCCCTGATCGAATCTGTAGGCAAGGAGATCGATTCCGTGATGATTAAAACTACAAGAAATAATCGTAGGCATACCTACTTCGGTTCCGTTCACACGTTTCCGGTAATAATAAACATCGAAATTATCGCCCTTTTGAACGTGAGTAAAGTCAATAGTCCACGCATATACTCCGGCCATGGCTACAGCTAAATTTGTAGGTGCTCCGACCTCTTCCAAGTCCAAATAAAGAGATCTCGAAATCTCCCCCACGACATGAGTGTACACGGTATCTACTGGGTATGAGCCTAAACGAGCTCCGAGAGTGTCGCCAAGTGAAAAGAC
>DQRJ01000075.1 GCA_015663855.1 Flavobacteriales bacterium
TATTAGCCTTCGCGTTCTCACTAGATAGCGATGCACAAGTACAAAATGTTCTTGATGGAGCATATGTAAAAGAAACTAATCTTACCAAACGAGTAATACCATACCCTTACTTGCGTGAGGCGGATGTTATGTATTTCCGTCGTATTTGGCAGGAGATGGACTTGAAGCAGAAAATTAATCATCCATATTATTACCCCGTTGAACCAATTCAAGATAGAAAGAATCTATTTGATGTAATTCGCGATGGTTTACTTGTCGAAGGCTCATTGGTTGCTTATAGCCCTGGACCAACAGGTGAAGAAGATGAATTTACTTTACCTATTACTGCTGATAGTATTAGGAGTATTTTGAATCCTGTAACGTACATAGATGTTTGGGATGATTTTGGAGATAAGATTGGTAGTAATGCCGTTAGAAATCCTATTGAATCTGAGAATATTACTAGATATCGTTTGAAAGAAGATTGGATTTGGGATAGGCAACGAAGTGAGCGTTATGTTCGAATTATTGGAATCGCTCCTATGATTGAAGGATTTGACAGAGATGGAGAGAGTATCGGTTACTCGCCTCTATTTTGGTTATACTACCCAGAGTGTCGCTACGTCTTCGCTAACGCAGATGTATTCAATCTATTTAACGATGCCCAGAGACGTACGTATGAGGATTTATTCCAAAAACGTTACTTTTCTAGTTATATAGTAAAAGAATCAAACGTTTACGACAGACAAGTAGTAGAATACCAAAGAGGTATGGATGCTCTTGCTGAGTCTGAAAGAATTAAAGAAGAGTTGTTCCTATTGGAGCACGATTTATGGCATTACTGAGAAATCAGCAAGTCACATGAACTTAAACGGGAGGCTATATGGCTTCCCGTTTTTTATTTACGACCTTTGCGGCCGCATGCTAACAGTTACACAACTTGGGGTACATTTCGGTGATAGAACCCTATTCGAAGGATTAAATTTATTTATCGGAAAGAGAGATCGTATAGGTCTTGTAGGTAGAAATGGTGCGGGGAAGTCAACGTTGATGTATATCCTTGCAGGAATAAATAAAGCATCTGAAGGAACTGTTAGTTATCCGAATGATTATAGGATAGGATACTTACCTCAGGAGATGAAGCATAACGAAAGTGCTACAGTATTTGAGGAAGCGGCTAGTGCGTTTGCCGAAGTAAAGCAATTAGAGGAAAGAATCGTAGAAATCACTGACGAAATATCTACAAGGCTGGATTACGAGAGTAATGAATATTCTGCGTTGATTGACGAGTTGACCGAATCTAATCAAAGACTTGATATCATTGGGGCTGGTAATTTGGAGGAAAATATTCAACGAATTTTACAGGGTTTGGGATTTAAACCTGAAGATCTTCATCGGCAGATGAACGAGTTTAGTGGTGGTTGGAAAATGAGAGTCGAGTTAGCAAAACTGCTACTTGTCAATCCAAACCTACTTTTACTCGATGAGCCGACGAACCACCTCGATATTGAAAGTATCGAATGGTTAGAGGGCTTTTTGAATAACTATCCTGGTGCGATTTTGCTTATCTCACACGATAGAATGTTCTTAGATACATTGACAGAGAGAACTATCGAAATTAGTCCTTATAGATTGTATGACTTTAAGGCACCGTATTCGAAATACCAGGTTTGGCGTGAAGAAGAGAGAGAGAGGCAATTGCAAGCTCAGAAAAACCAAAAGAAATACATTGAGGAGACTCAGGTATTGATCAACAAGTTTAGGGCTAAGAAGAATAAAGCGGCTTTCGCGCAATCTCTTATTAAGAAGCTTGATAAATTGGAAAGAGTTGAGGTAGATGCTTCGGATAACGCTAAGATTAAGTTTAGGTTTCCTCCTGCTCCTCGTACAGGGAAGGTGATCTTCGAATCGAAGGGGTTAGAGAAATCGTTTGGGGATCTCGATGTTTTTACGGCCTTGGACTTTATAATGGCGCGTCATGATAAGGTGGCGTTCGTCGGTAAAAACGGGGCGGGTAAGACTACTTTGACTCGTATTTTACTCGATTTGGAATCTTATAAAGGCGAGTTTACGAAGGGGCACAATGTGGATATTGGGTATTATGCCCAAAACCAAGCGGAAGAACTAAATGGGAAGATTACCGTTCTTGAAACATTAGAGGCAGAAGTTACTGTTGAGAGTAATGTGAACTTGAGATCGATGTTAGGATCGTTCTTGTTTTCTGGAGAAGATGTGGATAAGAAGGTGAGCGTTCTTAGTGGAGGTGAGAAAGCGAGGCTAGCACTTTGTAAGCTCTTGTTACATCCATATAATGTACTGATACTCGATGAGCCGACGAACCACCTTGATTTGAAGTCTAAATCGGTTTTGAAGGGCGCTTTGCAAGCATTTGATGGATCTTTAATCGTGGTTTCACACGATAGAGACTTCTTGAGCGGGCTTACTAACTTTGTGTACGAGGTCACTCCTTTTGGTCTTAAGCAGTATATAGGGGATATTAAGACTTTTCTGCATGCCAAACACGCTGAGAGTATCGGTGCTTATGAGGCATCTAAGACTGGCGAGAGGATGTTAGGAAAGGGTAAAAAGAGTGGTGGAGCTAATGGGGATAGTAAGGGCAAGAGTAAGGATTCATCGAGTAATAAAGATAATTACGAGAGTCGAAAGGCAAAGGATAAGGCGATTCGCAAGTTGACGAAGAAAATTTCACGGTTAGAGAACTCGATTTCGGACGCTGAGGGGAAAATGAAATCTAAAAACGACGAAATTGCAAGTGCTGACCCTTCTGATAGGAAGAAAATGACGGACTTGTCATTTGAATACGAAGAGATTCAAAAACAGCACGACGATTCTGTGTCGGAATGGGAGAATGCGATAATCGAGAAGGAAGAGCTAGAGGAAGTAAGCTGAAAATTTACTTAGCTATACCTTCGAGGTAAACCTTCCACTTTTCTATTATCTCACTCATATCATCGGGTAGGTCTGATTCAAAAGAAACGAACTTGCCTGTTCCAGGGTGAATAAATCCGAGAGTCTTTGCGTGTAGAGCTTGTCTTGGCAATATTGAGAAACAGTTACGTAAGAAAGAGTTGTACTTCCCTCCTGGCGATCCTTTTACTGCAGAATTTCCACCATATCGAGGGTCACCGAATAATGGGTGACCGATATGTTGCATATGAACACGGATTTGGTGTGTACGACCCGTTTCTAATTTACACTCAATAAGAGTAACCGGGCCGAGGCGTTCTAAGACTCTGTAGTGAGTTACTGCGTTCTTCCCATCCTCGCCGTCGGGATAAACAGCTTGTACTGTTCTATTGCTTCGTGAGCGGCCTACGTGGCCTTCTACCGTGCCGTCATGCTTCACATCACCCCAAACTAGGGCATGGTATCGTCTTTCAACAGTACGTTCAAAGAATTGCTCGCTAAGAACAGTAAGAGATCGCTCAGTCTTTCCCAGAACCATTAAACCAGTCGTATCCTTATCAAGTCTGTGGACAAGTCCCGGTCTAGGAGTTGGTGAACCCGCTACAGAAGGAAGGGATTGTAGATGATGTAAAACCCCATTCACTAAAGTCCCTGTAAAATTTCCATGACCAGGATGCACCACCAGATCTGTAGGCTTATTTAGTACCAAAACCGTATCATCCTCATATACAATATTCAAATCCATCTCCTCAGGAAATAGTTCGAATTCGAATACGGGTTGTGGAAGTTCAACAGTAATGGTTTGGCCTGGGCGAACTTTGAAATTCGACTTTACGGATTCTCCATCTACACGAATATAGCCTGACTTAGCAGCCATTTGAAGCTTATTGCGACTCACATTGGCAATACGACTAATCAAGAATTTGTCAACTCTGAGAGCTTCTTGGCCTGGGTCTACGAAAATTTTATGATGTTCGAATAACTCTTCAGACTCATCGATTGGGTCGTTGTTTTCTCCTTTATCAGTCATCAGTGAGGAAGTATTACTAGTCGTTTTCCCGAAATGATTTTCTTACTATAAGAACGAGAATTAGAAATCATATTAACCCAGTAAATTCCACTTGGAAGGTCGCTTGTGTCAAAAGTGACTTTACCTGATTGAGAAACATTTCCTCTCATTATTTCACTTCCATTCATAGAAAAAAGTCTCCAGTCTAAGGCTTCGTAAGCATTAAATGAAACTTCATATGAAGCTGGGTTAGGATAAAGTTCTGAGGAAATCACATCCGATGAAGATGCAGGAATTTCCGTAATATTAGTAAAAGGATTATCCCTTCCCGCTCTAAGAACTGGGTGGATCATTACCGACCCTTCAATTTCAGAACTAGCCCAATTACTGCCAGGCCCTAATTTATAATGAAGGTTTCCCGCGTTTGCATTAGTGTTCTTATCGAGGCCGATATTCAATCTATCAACCTGTTGCTGTATGAATCCCACATGAATCACACCGCTCACGGCAATAGGATGGTCGCATGGATAGTAAGCAAACTGATCATACCCATCGGTGAAATATAGTGGAGAGTGGAATTGATACATCGTATCTATTTGTTCTCCCGGAACTCCGGCATCATCAGCCCAAACCTTTATTACGAAGGTCTCCTGTTCTGCATTATCGTAAAATGGCGTAAAGTGAATCAACAAACCATCTAAGGTATCAGGAATTGCAAGCGGATAGCGGACAGCTAACTGCCCACCAGCTGCTTCGAGAGCATAAGCTTTCTCTGCTGACCCGTCATCATAAGCGTAATAATTATCGAATACTTGCGTGAAGCCTATGCTGTCGTTATCAAAAACTGCGGTTTGGTTTGTGTAATAACCTACTTCTTCTTCCCAAATAGAAACCTTAAAAGACGCAATAGTATCAGATAATGAAGTGTCGAAGAATACTGAGCCAGCCACTCCTGAAGCATCCACTAAATTTGCTAAAAACTCTGTTGAAAAAGGTCCTACTTGAACACTAACGTTTTGGATGAATTCATTTTCGAAAGCTATAGGCTCTGACTCTCCGAACTGTATTGAGATTCCAGTGTCCTCTTGGTTATTAGGCCCAGATCCGAAGTTGTTATTCGCAACAACAAGAGTGTCACGCATATAAAACTCGGGGTTATCATAATAGTGAGTCCAAGGCATTGCAGAGAATGACCTCAAAAGCGAGTAAGCTGGATACTGAAAAGCTAACTCCTCAACAGGGTTTCCTGTCACTCCATTTGCTGAAACGAAAACGTAATCGATGTGCCATAAATCGGCATTCGCCATGAGAGTACCGTAATTTCTAAATCTGAATTGGAAAGCGTTGTGGAGATGTACTCCATCAGAAATCGGAATCACCACCTGTGTGAAGGTGTCTACAGGCACGCCTCCAGTTTGTTCCCACATTCTGGTCCATATATCACCATCTGCTCCTATTGATTTAAACTCCACTATCAATGTGTCTATGTCTATGTCAGGTGCATTTCCTATCCCCCCTCCTTCATACCAAAAAGAGAGCATCACTTCATCATCAACGGTCAAACCTCCTAAAAGAATCTCTCTCGAGGTTAATGTATCTGCCCAACCATGTGCGTCAATACTATTAAACTGATACGGATACCCTCCAGCATCTAAGCCGTCAAGTGTTGCAACACCGATAGTAGGTGGATTAATGGCAAACGTATTCGTTCGTCTAACGGGGCTCGAATCCCATCTTACAAGTTCAGGCCTATCAAATCCTGATTCTTCAAAAGAACTAGGCCATGCAAAATCATCTAAAAAAGGCAATCCCATGGGCTCGCTACCACCTCTAACCTCCAAATTCAATGGAGATACTGTTGATAGATGTGCCGTTTGAAAATTAGGTGTAAATACCAAATCCTTTTCTATTTCTTGAGAAAAGACAGAGGTAGAAACCATCACAAAAGCAAGCAGAATGAAGAAACCTAAATTTATTTTATTTACATTAATCATTGATAATAAGTTGTTTACTTCTTCTCAAAACCAAATCGACAGATGTGCCTGCCTTTACTACTCCGGAAGAAGATGATGGATATTGTCTCGCAACTTGCGCTGTAGTTGAATCTTTCGATGTGAAAATTGAATCCCCGTATTCAACATGTCCAAGCGATAAAGAAGATTCTGTAAGCCTTTCAGTTGCGTCTATAAGAGTCAATCCAGAAAGCCATGGGATTCTGACTCTCACGCTTGATGCTTTGCCTACAACAAGAACAATCTTCGAATCACGTTGTCGTCTATCATCCGGTCCAAGTGGAAAACCACGAGATTCAACCCTAACCACTTTACCTTCTAGAATAAGATTCGGCTCTTGTCGTTCTTCAACCTTAAACCCCTTTGACTCAAGAATATTTAATGCCAAACGAGCATCTTGTCCCTCAAACACCCCTATCCTCTCGTCAGGCGGAGTAATCCTAAATGTTGTGAGATAAATGGGTCGGCCACTTTTTACTGAACTCCCCGCTGGTGGAGATTGTTCCAGAACTGAACCAGGAACTGCAAACGAACTATAAACTGAGTCTAAATGAATTGGAACTAGTTCTAATTCTTCAAGGACGAGAAACGCAGAGTCCTTAGATAAGGAAGTCAAATCAGGTACTAAACGCTCTGACCAAGGGCGACTATTCAATTGAAGAAACAACATGCTACCTCCGATAAGTACTACCCAAGAAATCCCTATCACCAAAATGGATTTAAGGAAAGCTTTACTAAATACGAATCGGCGTAAACTCATTTATCATAATATTAGGATCGATTAAAGATCCAACGCCTCTTCGAATCCGTTATCGTAATATGCTCTAAGCTCGGAGCAGAATCCGAAATGCTTCTCGTCAATATCGATTTTACCTTTCGTAACGTGACCTAAAAGCACCGCGCTTACTTTATTTTCATCGCAGATATCGAAAAAGTCGTCTTGATCTTGTTCAGACAATGTGACAATGATTCTCCCTTGAGCTTCTCCAAAGAGGAAACCGTCAATACGTAGTTCGTCGTCGGAAACGATATCGAATCCTAGCATTTCCGGCATAGACATTTCTATGAGAGTCGTGAATAGACCTCCATCGCTTACGTCGTGAGCGGCATTGACGAGTCGCTTATCGATTAAATCTCTGATACAAGCGTGAAGTGCTACCTCATTTTCCAGGTTGAACTTAGGAGCGGGCGAACTTTTAATACCCACCATGTTAGCTAAGTACTCAGATGAATTAATACAGTCCGACATATCTCCGATATGGAATATTAAATCGCCTTTCTTCTTAAAATTCAAAGACATGTGCTTATCACGATCCTGAATAATTCCTACCATTCCGATAGTCGGCGTAGGGAAAACTGCTTGGGCGGTGCCGTCAGAATTTGCGGTTTGGTTATAAAAGCTAACGTTACCTCCTGTGACCGGGGTGTTAAACTTCTCACAAGCTCGGCTCATGCCTTTAATCGCACCGACGAA